>NZ_JACBZA010000001.1:4052800-4364554 GCF_013408535.1 Actinopolymorpha cephalotaxi | reverse complement strand
CGGTGGTGCCGGACGCGAAGGTCGTCGTCCACCCGCCCGGCACCTGGCAGGACCTGGTGCGGCGGCGGGTGCGTGCGGCCACCGGGGTGACGCAACTGGAGAGCCTCGGCCTGGACCAGGCCGGGGGATCGGCCCGCACGCGGTATGCCGACCTGCTCGGCATGGCTCGACGGGAACCCCACCTGGTCGGTCCGCTCGGGGTGTTCGTCACCGTGGCGCTGGTCGCCAAGTGGCGCGCCCGCACGGCCGACACTTCCGTGTGGCTGCGCGACGAGAGCAGCCGCGCCTGACGGCCCGCGCGCCCGACGGAGCGTAGACCGCCTACCAGCCGCGGATCCACTCCCGGCGGCGCGTCCACAGCACCCGCCACAGGTCGGAGTCGACGGTCGGGCGGCCCTGGCGTTCCGGCCGCGCCCGCGTCACCCGGCTGAGCACGGCGCGCAGGCCCACCCCGGTCAGCAGCAGTGCGAGTCCGATGCGGCGCAGACCGCGGGGCAGGTGCCTGCGGACGATGGTCGCCTTACCGGTGAACAGCATCAGGTGCTTGCCCGCGCCGGAGGACGAGGCCCCACCCGGGTGCTGGTACACCGCCCGCCCGGTCACCGTCGGCCGGTAGCCCAGCCGGGCGGCGCGCAGGCACAGGTCGACCTCCTCGCCGTACATGAAGAACGCGGTGTCGAGCCCTCCCGTGCGTTCCCACAGTTCGTGGTCGACGAGCATCAGCGCGCCGGCGACGATCGGCACCTGGCGGACCTCGTCCGGCGCCGACCACGGCTGCGGCGTCTCGGGGTCGAACACGGTGCTCCCCGGCCGCAGGGTGGTCGCCAGCGTGGCGAAGCAGAACAGCGACCACAGCGTGGGCCGCCCCCACCACGACCGCGGGTCGTCGGTGCCGTCGGCCTGCACGCAGCGACCGCCGACGATGCCGGCGCGGGGGCTGCTTCGCGCGGCGTCCAGGAGGGCCTCGACGCAGCCCGGTGCGAGCTCGGCGTCGGGGTTGAGGAACAACAGCCGGCGCCCGCGAGCACGTGCCGCGCCGGCATGGCAGCCGAACGCGAAGCCGCCGTTGCGTCCGCTCTCGACGACGGTCGCGTCCGGGACCGCCGCGCGGGCCGCGTCCGCGGTGCCGTCACCGGAGTCGTTGTCGACGATGATCAGCTCGGTGGGTACGGCCGGAAGGGCCTTCCGCAGGGCCTCCGCGCAGCCCGCGATGTGTTCGGCGTTCCGGTACGTCACCACGATCACCGAGACGCCGGTCTCGCGCAGAGTCGTCCCGTCGTCCTCGTCGGTGACGAAACGCGTTGCCGCGCAGGGTTTTCGGTGTAGCTCGGACGTCATGATGCCCCCCGGGTGATGAGTACTCGCTCATGCTAGGAGAGGCGATAGCTGCCCGGGCGTGATTCCCGGACGACCCCGATGCGGCGGGCGAGCACCTCGAACGGGTTCCGCGGTTCGTCGGCCGAACGCCCGAAGACGTGCACGTGGACATGAGGCGTTTCCTGGCCCGCGCGAGCCCCGTCGTTGAGGAAGCAGCTCAGCCCGGTCGCGCCGAACCTGTCGCCGAAGTGGGCGCGCACCTCGCGCAGGCGTTCGGCGTACGACACGACCTCGGCCGGCCGCAGCGAGGCCGGACTCACCACGTGGCGCATCGGGAGGACGAGGACGTTCGCCTCCGTGAGTGGCGCGCGCGGCCGGATCACGCGTACGCCGTCCGCCCGCCATAGCTCCTGGTCGCGGGCAACCTCGGGTCCGCAGCCGTCACAGCCCGCCGGGTTCGGGTCGCTGTCGGGGCGGGGCGCACCATCGGCGTGGGCCGCGAACGCGCCGGCCAGCCGGCGGTCGAGCCGCGTCCGCTCGGAGGGCCGCATGGCCGCGGGGCGTGCGTGCACCGGCTGCGCCATCACCCGGACGGGCTTCACCCGCTCGTTCGGCGTACGCCCGAAGACGTGGATCGCCGGCTGCCCCCACTCCGCGCGCGGCTCACCGATCCCGTCACCGGCCGGGACCCACGACCAGGCGAAGCTCACCCCGAACCCGTCACACCCGAGCACCGCGCGCAGACCCGCGCAGGTGGTTCGGTAAGTGTGGAGCAGGTCGGCCGCGACCTGCGGGTCGTCGATCGCAGCGCCGACGTTCAGCCGCAGCGCCACGTGCCCATCGGTGAGCGCGTGCCCGGGCCGCAGGATCTGCCAGTACGCCGACTCCGCCAGCACCGCGTGGTCCGTCACCATGCTCACCGTAGGCGGTCCAGGGGATAGCGGCCCATCAGTGCGTCCCTGCGGGCCGCCTTGTCCGCGGCCCACTCGGGTTGCCAACTCGCTCCGGCGAAGTGGACGACCTGTTGAGTCGACGTGACCCACACCCGGCCGTGGGTCCTCATCACCTGGGTGAGGAGGCCGAAGGTGTCCCAGAACATCCCTCCGCGAACGCACTGGGTCATCGCCGGCGAGAGGCCCAGCAGCTCGACCGTCGTGCGGAACGGTGCGTCGTTGCGTACCAGCACACAGAACGGATGGACGCGGTCGCCGTAGTCGACGTCGAACTCGTACGGCTCGCCCCAGTCACCGCCGGCGAACCGCACCGACTCCCGAATCCGGCTCCTGCCCATCGGCGGACCGGCGCGATGGTGGAAGACGGTACCGTCCTCGTTCGCCCAGACGGCTTCGACGGCGAACGCGCCGGGATTCGCGGCGAGTTCGCGCGCCATGGCGCCGACGGTGTCGTCGGTGACGAAGCACACGTCGCTGTCGGCGAAGAGGTACGCGTCGCAGTCGGGTTCGGCGAGCACGGCGGCGCGGAGGACCTCGCCGTGGGTGTTGACGGAGGCGTCGAGCGACCAGCCGGAGGCGCGGATGCGGACGCCGAGCGCCCTGGCCCAGTCCAGCCGGTGCACGTCGCCCGACTCGTTGTCGAGCACAAGGACCGCCAGCTCGGAGCGGTCGGGATGGTGGGCGAGCAGCGACCGCAGGAACAGGTCGGCGTACTCGGTGGTGCCGTGGTTGACGGTGACGACCTGGACGCGCATGGTCGCGAAACTACGGTGTTCCCGACGAGCGCTGCCAGCGATTTCTACGCGTGGGGTCGCTGGTGGAGGACGGCGCGGTGCCGGGTGACCGGCGGGTTGGCCAGTGACCGCTTGGCCGACGTCGCCGGCTGGCCGGCGTTCGCCACCGACCACAGGTGAGCCGACAGCCAGTCCAGGGAGGGCGGCATCTCGCCCTTCCAGGCGCCGAAGTTGTGTCCGCCCGAAGTGAGGATGATCGACGACGCCCGCATGGGCGGCTTGACCATCGACAGGAACTTACGGGTGTCCGGCAGCACCTGGGTCTCGGTCCGGCTGGTCGTGACCAGAACCGAGACCGGCGGCGCCGGCCGGTGGCGCAGCATCCACTCGGGATCGTTCATGTGCTGCAGGTGCCGATTGCCGCCGAACAGATCCCCGGTGGTGAAGTCCATGATCGCGTGGTAGTAGCCGGACAGCGACACCGCCGAAGTGAACCGGTGCGGGTAGTTCATCGCCAGCTTCACCGCACAGAAGCCGCCGGTGGAGTCGCCCATCAGTCCCCATCCCGCGCCCGGCCGGTCGACGCGGAACTTCGCCGAGATCGCGTCGGTGAGGTCGCGCGCGAGGAACGTCTCCGCCTTGGGGCCGTGGGCGACGTCGGTGCACTCGGTGTCCCGCGGCGGGGTGACCGTCTCGTTCGTCATCACCAGCACCATGGGCTTTGCCCGGTGGTGCTTGATCTGCGACTCCATCGCCCATGGATAGTTCATCCGCATGATCAGGTTGGACGCGGTGCTCGGGTAACCGGGCATGACGACCAGGCCGGGCATCCGCCTGTGGGCGTAGGCGGGGGAGAAGTACGCCGGTGGGAGATAGACGAACGCCTGCGAGCTCAGTCCCGACTTGGCGCCCCGCACCGTGGTGTCGAGGATCTCTCCGGACGTCCTGGCCGTCGCCGCCGGAAGGATGCCCGAGTGGATCTGTACGGAGTCGTACGGCTTGCCCTGCTGGCCCTTTCCGTTCGTGACGGGCGGCTGGGGGTCGACACCCTTGACCACCACGTTGTCGGCGTTGTTGGCCGTCCCCGTGATGTCGGACACGGAGGTGTAGAACTGGAAGTTGTCGTTCACGGCCACCGCGACCATCGCGAGCGCGGCAAGTTGGGCGGCGACCAGCACGCCCAGCCGGGCGAGCAGCGGACCAGGGCCGCGGCCACTGATCCGGCTCAGCGCCCACAGGGCGAGGCCGATCACGACGAGCCCGAACGCCACGCACAACGCGAGGAACCCACTGCTGGTCAGCCCCATGACGATCTCCGTTTCCGCGGCGCGGGGTGCGCCACCACTTCAACGGACATACGCGGTCCCCGGCTCCCGGGTTGGTCCATTCTTGACCGTTCGCTGACCGGTGCCGTGGAGGCTCCTCGCCGGGGTTCGGAACGCGGGCCGGCGCTTTGTCGTTTCGGGAAGGTAGCGGGAAGACGCGCCGGGAGAGCCTTTGCCGTTCGCAGACGGAGGGGCTGACCTATCGTGGCTCGCAGAAGGGCACCGCAGGGACGCCGACCGAAGGGGAGCCGCCGGCATGGGGAAGACGCAGACAGCGAAGGGCGAGGCGTGGCCGAGCCTGCGCGTGGACGACTGGACCGCCACCCGCGACACCCTGCACATGTGGACGCAGATCGTGGGCAAGATCAGGTTGACACAGGCGCCGTTGCTGAACCACTGGTGGCAGGTGACGTTGTACGTCAGCCCGCGCGGGCTGACCACCGGCAGCATTCCGTACGGTGACAGGCTCTTCGACATCGAGTTCGACTTCTGCGACCACCAGCTGGTGATCCGGTCCAGTGACGGCCGGGCCGAGAACGTCACCCTGGAGCCGAAGTCGGTCGCCGACTTCTATGGCGAGACCATGCGGGCCCTTGGCCGGCTGGGCTTCGACATCCAGATTCAGGCCCGGCCCAACGAGGTCGAGCCCGCGATCCCGTTCGCCGAGGACACCCAGCACGCCGCCTACGACGCGGACGCGGTCCACCTGTTCTGGCGCCAGCTCGTCCAGGCGAACCGGGTCATCGGGGAGTTCAGGTCCCACTTCGTCGGCAAGGTGAGCCCGGTGCACTTCTTCTGGGGCGCGCTGGACCTGGCCTGCACCCGCTTCTCCGGGCGCCCCGCACCCGAGCATCCCGGCGGTGCGCCCAACTGCGGCGACTGGGTGATGGTGGAGGGCTACTCCCGCGAGCTCAGCAGCTGCGGCTTCTGGCCCGGCGGCGGTGAGGAAGGCGCCTTCTACGCGTACGCCTATCCCGAGCCGGACGGCTTCGCGGACTATCCCGTCGAGCCGGAAGCGGCGCAGTACAACGCGCAGTTCGGCCAGTTCCTGTTGCCGTACGAGGCGGTGCGGACCGCCGACGACCCCGACGAGACGCTGCTGCGCTTCCTGCACACGACCTACGCGGCGGCGGCCGAACGCGGCAACTGGGACCGCGCAGCCCTCGAGGCCGACCCCTCCCGCTGGGACGACTACCGCTAGGCAAACGTCATCGGTCGGTGAGCCCCTGGTTAGACTTGGTCAATCCAAGGTTCAGGAGTTGATCGGGTTATGGGCTGCGACCCGGCTGAGGACGACGTGAACGGTCGTCGCACTGCAGGGCCGCAGGCTTGGCGCATCCACGGCGAGCGCACGATCTATGACAACGAGTGGGTCCGGCTGGATCTGGTGGATGTAGAGCCCCCCGGAGTGCGGCGGTTCGAACATCACGTGGTTCGGCTCGGTCGTGCGGCGGTCGCCGTTGTCGTGGACGACGACGATCGGGTCCTCATGCTGTGGCGCTACCGGTTCGTCATCGGGCGATGGGGTTGGGAGCTGCCTGGTGGGCTGGTAGACGAAGGTGAGGACGCGAAGGACGCCGCGGCGCGGGAGGTCGAAGAGGAGACCGGGTGGCGGCCACACTCACTCGAGCATGCGATCTCATACCAGCCTGTCGTCGGAATGGTCGACGCCACTCATGAAATCTTCATCGGGCGGGGAGCGACCTTCGTCGGGGACCCTGTCGACCCAGAGGAAGCCGGGCTGGTGACATGGATACCGCTGGCAGATGTCGGGGAACTGATGACGCGTGGCGAACTGCTCGGCTCGGGCACGCTGATCGGCCTACTGCACTTGATGGCACTTCGGCATAGCTAGGTGTTGTGGCTCATGAGGTTGTTGACGGTGGTCGGGGTGTGAGGGAGGGGTAGATCGCCGGTCGGCAGGATGGAAGTGCGACCAACCGTCCTCCGAAAGGGATCTACCCCTCGTGTCCCACGCTAGCGCCCCGTTGACTGCTGCCGGCCGGCTGCGTCTTGTCACCCGCTGCCAGACCCGCCCGATCGCCCACGTGGCCGCCGAGGCCGGCGTGTCGCGGCAGTGTCTGTCGAAGTGGGTGAACCGCTACCGGGCCAGCGGCGACGCCGGTCTGCTCGACCGGTCCTCCGCGCCGCATTCCTCCCCGTCCCAGACCCCGGATGGGGTGGTGGAGCTGATCGAGACCTGGCGCCGGGAGCACAAGTGGTCCGCCCGCAAGATCGCCGCCGAGCTCGCCCACCGCGGCCACCGGGTCTCTGTCGCCACCGTGGGCCGGTGGCTGGCCCGCCTGGGTCTCAACCGGCGCCGCGACCTGGACCCCACTGGCGCGTCGAACCGGCGGCCGGAGCGGATCACCGCCCGCTATCCGGGGCACATGGTGCACCTGGACGTGAAGAAGGTCGGCCGGATCCCCGACGGCGGCGGCTGGCGGGCCCACGGACGCGGCAGCGACGCTGACCGAGCCGCCCAGCGCGCCAAGGCCAAGAAGAAGGGCGCAGCCAAGGCTGGCTACGTCTACCTGCACTCGGCGGTGGACGGGTTCTCCCGACTGGCCTACACCGAACACCTGACCGATGAGACCGCGAAGACGTCGATCGGCTTCTTCCACCGGGCCCGTGCGTTCTTCGCCGACCACGGCATCGTCCGGATCACTCGCCTGGTCACAGACAACGGTGCGAACTACCGGGCCGGGGCGTTCGTGCGGACCGCGACAGCATTCGCCTCACGTCACCAGCGCACCCGCCCCTACACACCACGCCACAACGGCAAAGTCGAGAGATACCAGCGCACCCTCGCCGAAGAACTCCTCTACGCCCGGGTGTGGACCAGCGAAACCCAACGCGCACAGGCGATCCAGGTGTGGAACATCCACTACAACTACCATCGAGCCCACACCGCCGCCGGCGACCAACCACCCGCCTCACGCCTCCGGCAGACCGTCACCAACGTCATGACCCGCAACAGCTAGGGTCAGGATGCGGTAACGGTGAGACGGTCGATCCGGCGGCGGTGGCGGACCGACCCGGTACGGCTGGTGACGAGCCGGGCCACGGACAGGTGATCGGCTGCATCGTCATACTCCCCGCGAGCCATGTGCGCTTGCGCCAGATCGCACCGCAGCCCGGCTTGCGCTCGTGTGAACGACGGGTCAAGACCACTGAGCGCGTTGTACAGGTCCGCTACGGCATGGTCGTCGCCGATGAGAGCCAATGCGTTTCCGCGCCAACGCGTGAGGTGGCTCGCGTTCAGGAAAATGCTTGGTACGTCTTCGTCACGTGCATCCTCGCCGGGCGGCAGCAGGTGGTCTGCCCGATCCAATGCCCGTAGGCAGTCGTCCCGCATCCCTGCATGCGCACACAGTTCTGCTTCTGCCGCTGCGACCCACGCCATCAGCTTGCCCGAGGCAGCTCCGGCCCCGACGCGCGCGGCCTCACGTACCAACTCCACTCCCAGCCCGGGTTCTCCCGCCTCAGCGAGGACATACGCCTGCTCACCCATCGCATAGGCCAGGTGCTCTGGCGCGTCAGCGTCCCGAGCAGCGTTCTTGGCTAGTTCGTACTGCCGCCAGGCTCGGTCCGCAGCACCGGCGTCCAAGGCCTGCCAAGCTGCGAGGGTCGAAGCGCTGCCAAGCGCGAGGGCCAGCGGCTTTCGGGAGGCAGGCAGGACCGAGAAAATCAATGCGTCCTGGATCATCGCGAGGTGCGACTGCATCTGATCGACGAGTTGAGCAGCGCCGAGTTGCCTGTCCAAGCCGCGCAGGAGCTCAGTCTGGGCCATGAAAGTCGCCACGACATCGCTGCCGAGACCCCGGGAAGTTCGCACCCTGCTCGCGAGATCTTGGTATCCGTCCGCCCAGGGGAGGGGGGAGGATGATTCGTCGCTGGGGGAGGCCAGCTCGTTGTCGGTGAGTCCCAGAAGGCGCCGCAGAATCCCGGCGTACGGCGGGGATATGCGGCGCCGCCCGTTTTCCCACTCGGACACGTACACCCGAAGACTGGCCGTCGCAGCAATCTGGATCGCGTGGCGTCGTGCGTAGGACTCCATACCTGCGATGAGTCGGCTCTGGGACCAGCCTCGGGCGAGTCGTGCCTGCTTCAGCGCGGATGTGGTCATCGGTCCTCTCGCGTGAGCGCGAACAGGTTTCCGCCAGGAGTTGTAGGCGCCCTAACACGAGGAGGTTAACACCCGTTAACTCCCGTTCGCGCCGCACTTCCGGTTGGCTCAGAGGTGAGACGTCGGGCGCGACAAACCGCGTCCGTAAGCACACCAAGGAGGGAGCGGTCGATGCGCCTAACTACCTCGACCTCGCTGCCAGATGACTGGCAGTACCGTCCGTGTCTTGGTACACCGATGGAGTTGTGGTTCGGCCCAGAAGATGATTCCACTGAAGAAGTAGGTGAACAGGTCAGACGGGAGAAGATCGCGGCGGACTTGTGTGCCGGGTGCCCGTTCAATGCTCAGTGTCTCGCAGCCGAGCTGTCGCGCCCCGCATCCCACCAATGGGGCGTACGGGGCGGACTGACAGCCCGGCAGCGGAAAGCGATGGTGCATGCCCGCCGGCGCGCGGAGGTCAGTACCACGGCTGCGTGACGGGCTTCGCCGAGAGTCAGGGACCGGTGGTGCCGTCGACGCGTTCGCGGAGGAGGTCGGCGTGCCCGTTGTGCCGGGCGTACTCCTCGATCATGTGGACGTGGAGCCAGCGCACGGACGCGCGTTGCCCGTCCCACATCTGCACGGTGAACTCGTCGTCCAGGCTCATCGTCGCGACGACCTCGCGGCTGGCCGCCATCTGCGCCAGCAGGGTGGCGTAGTCGGCCTCGGCGTTCTCCGGCGTGGCGGCGTCGAAGTCCGCGCCGCCGGAGGGATGGACGCGGGGTACGTCCCGGCCGGCGAGCAACCGCTGGAACCACGAGCTCTCGACCTGGGCGACGTGCCGGATCAGCCCGAGCAGGGAGAGGTTCGAGGGCGGTACGACCTGCCTGGCGAGCTCCTCACCGGTGAGGCCGGCGCACTTCGCCAACAGCGTGCTGCGATGCCACTCCAGCCGGCCTTCGAGGATGGTTCGCTCGTCACCCAGCAGGGGATCGGAGTGTCCGTGCCGGGTCACCTCGGGTGCGGTCCACATCCGGACCATGGTGCCGGGTGACGCGCGGTCGCGCCAACTTCTGGGACAGAGCCGTTGATCACCGCACCGCACTCGCGCCGACTGCTCGGAATGTGCATGGAAATACGTGTTTCGTGCATGGCGACAGTTCGGACTCTGCGAAAGGCTTCGTGGGAAGAGACCTGGATTCCGGACGCCGTACGACGGCAGACGACGGCAGAGGACGGCAAGGAACATGGACATGGAGACGGCGCTGAGCGAGCTCGGCGTGACCGACGACCTGCTCGACGCGAAGACGAAGGCCCAGCTCGACAACGACGGGTTCGCGCCACTTCCGGGGATCCTGTCACCGGAGCAGGTGGCGGCGTTCGGGGAGCGGCTGGCCGAGCTGTCCCGCATCGAGGGGAGCCGCGCGGGTGCGGAGGTGCACCAGGAGGCCGGCACCGACCGGCTGTCGGACCTGGTGAACAAGGACCCGATGTTCGAGGTGTGCTTCACCCATCCGGTGGTGCTCGCGGCCATCCGCCATGTGCTCGGTGAGTTCAAGCTTTCCTCGCTGAACAGCCGGGCGGCGCTGCCCGGCCGGGGTCACCAGGGCCTGCACGCGGACTGGGGTGTTCTGCAGGAGGGACAGGGCTACCAGGTCTGCAACTCGATCTGGCTGCTCGACGACTTCACCGCCGACAACGGCGCGACCCGGGTGGTGCCCGGCTCACACCTCAAGCGTGGCGTCGGGCCGGCCGACGAACTCGACGGCGACCCGCAGGCCACCCACCCGGACGAGATCCAGCTGATCGCACCGGCCGGCACCGTGGTGGTGTTCAACAGCCACCTCTGGCACGGCGGTACGCGCAACAACAGCGACCGCCCCCGCCGCGCGCTGCACTCCTACTTCACCAGACGCGACCAGCCGCAACAGCTCGACCAGGCCGAGTACCTACGCGTCCGCACGCGCGACCGGCTCAGCCCCGCCGCTCTGCACGTCCTCGGTGTCCTGGACGAGTTCGGGGCGCGCTCATGACGAAGGCGATCTCGCCGGTGCGCGCGGACGGGCAACCTGACCTTGACGACTGGATCGAACGCTTCCACCGCGACGGGTTCCTGGTGGTCGAGAACGCCCTGCCGGACGATCTCGTGCGCGAGCTTCGTACCGACCTCGACGACGCGATCGGCGCGGAACCCAACGACGCCGGGCAGGTCGAGATCCAGGTGCGGATGTTCGAACGCAGCAAGGCGAATCTGCGGCTGTTCGACCACGAGCCGATCGTCACGTTCGCCGAGCAGCTCATCGGGCGTGACCGCCCGGGCGCCGGTCCGGACAACGTCCACGTCGTACACAACAACGCGTTCCGTACACCGACGCAGGCAGGCATCTCCACCTGGCACCAGGACGACCCGCCGCACTACCTCGTGACCCACGGCGAGCCGCCGGCCAACGTGCGCCTGCCCGTACTCCTGTTCACCTGCAACTACTACCTCACCGACGTGACCGAGCTACGGCACGGCCCGACGCAGTTCGTGCCCGGCTCGCACCTGTTCGGCGCCCACTGCCCGCCCACGCTGGAGAACACGCGGTGGGAGCAGGACGTGGTGACGGCGTACGGCAGGGCGGGTACGGCGATCATGTTCAGCTGCAACGTCTGGCATCGTGGCCATCCCAACGTCAGCGAGCGGACCCGCTATGTCAGCCAGGTCTCGTACGCACACCGCCTGATCGGGCATCGCTACTTCCCGTTCATGAACTACGTGATGCCCGAGCACGTGTACGCCGGGGCCGACCCGCGGCTGCGACGGCTGCTCGGCTTCCTGCCCACAGGCGCGTACGGATAGTCAGCGACCGAACCGGACCGACTCGTGCACGACCATGCCGGTCGCTCCGCTCGCGTCACGGGCGCTGCTGAGCCAGCGGGTCTCGTACGACGGGCCGTTGGCGACCCGGCTGCCCCACCGCTCCCAGGGGTCAGGGAACCGGTCCGCGTCCAGCGGCTCGCCCTCGTGCAGGACCCGCAGCGGTTCGAGGTTGACCGGACCGCCCGGTGCGGGGACGGTCCAGGCGTCCAGGCCGTCGGCGGGCCCGTCGGTCCGCGGCGCGCCGTCGATGACGAGCTCGACCGGATCCCCACCGATCGGATCCCCACCGACCGGACCTGCGCCCACCCGCCACTCGGTGACCCGCGTCCATCGCAGGCCGTTCGACCGGTCGACGGTGTTGAACACGATCGTCCGCCCGGGCAGATGGATCCGGCCCCACCGCAGCCAGCGCAGCCCGAGCAACCGGGGCGGCAGCCGGAGCCACACCCAGTCGGAGTACCCCGTCCCGACGAGTCGTGCGGCCCCGGCGTCGGCGCCCGGGTCCGGACCGGCACCCTCCCAGGAAGCCTCGGCCCGCGCGTACGGCACGGCGACGTGCCAGTGCATTCGTGGGCTGATCTGTGGGTCGGAAGGGTGCCAGGCGGGCACCGGCGCATGGTGGACCAGCCTCAGGGTGCGCCCGTCCCGGGTGGCGATGGAGTACTCCATCCCGCCGTCCCTGCGCCGTCTCGGTGAGCCGGCGATCGGGCGTCCGCGCAGCACCTCCCGGCCGCCGCCGGCGGGATAGCGTTCGACCACGGCGTAGGGCGTGTGCACCCCGGCGACGCGCAGCCACGCCAGGTGCGCGACCAGCACGTCGCCGTCGTCGCTGACCACATCCGCGTGCAGCTTGCGGAGGAGAAATCCCCGGCGCACCAGCATGCGGCTCGCGGACGTCCCGGTCAACGCGCGGCTCACGGCAGTCGCCCCCGAAGCGAGATCCGCCGCGAGCCCGGCAGCACCGACGCCGGTGCGGTCGCGTTCCTGTTCCTCGTCAGATTCGGCCACGTCAACCCCCAGCCCCCGGTTGAACCACGTACGGGACCGACCGCACTACGCCGGTCCTGCACGTAGTTCACTGTCGTCGCAGGGGCGAATCAAGGCCCCTGGGCCAGTGTTCGCGCGGTCAGCGTGCGACGGGCTCCGAACCGGTCGCGTAGTACGCCTTGCAGACACCGTCGCTGTCGTAGGCGGTGGCGATCTCCAGCAGCCGGGTGCCGTGCCGCACGGTCAGCAGCGGTGAGCTGTAGTTGGGGCAGTAGTTGTCGTACGGGTCGGGCACGCTCACCGGCGCCGGGATCGCCCGCCACGGCCCGGCCGGTCCGTGGTCGCTGACGAAGACCGTGTGCCCGTTGCCCTCGGCGACGGTGCCGTCGGCGGCGTAGAGGATCTGCCCGGTCAGGAACAGCCGGCCGTCACGGCCGCGGCCCGGCTCCCATGTGATCGTCGGGGTGTGCCGGAAGTACGTGCCGTCGGTCGCCCGGACGGTCGGGCCGAGGTCGCTCGGGTCGCCCCACCGGGCTCCGTCGGGCGACTCGCGGTAGTGCACCTTGCAGTCGTACGACGGTCCGCACACCTCGTAGGTCATCAGGTAGTGACCACCGGCGATCCGCCGGACGATGGACATTCCGGGACGCGCGGCCGGGTCGCTGCTCGCCACCACCGGCACGCGGCCGGTCCAGTGCACGCCGTCGGCCGACGACTGCGCGACCAGCAACTGGCTGTGCGCGGGCTGGTCGGTCTCGTCGGAGTAGAACACCATGAGCCGGCCGTCCCGGGTCACGGTGAACTCCGGCTCCCACAGGCCACCGGTGTTCTGGGCGACCACCGGGGTGGCGAGGTGGGACCACGTACGGCCGTGGTCGCGGCTTGCCCAGACCTGGATGCTCATCTGCCGCGGGTTGGTGGACTGCCCGGCCGAGGACGCCCACAGCAGGGTGCCGGCGGCGAGGTCACCGACCCGCCGCGGCAGTTCGTACAACGTCGCGCAGCACAGCCCCTTGCCGTTCGCGCTGGCTGGGTCGGCGACCGTGCCGATCTGCTCGAACGACCGGCCCTCGTCCTTGCTGGCGTAGATGGCACCCAGCCCGGTGTTGCCGTCGAACGTCACCACGCTGCCCAGGATGGTGCCGTTGGCGGGTCCGGAGTGCTGGAGGCGGACCAGGCGGGGGTAGAGGCCGACGTTCGGGCGAAGAAGTGTGCCCGAGGCGCCGTTCGCTTCAGTGGCGCGAGTTGCCGCCTGCGCGGCGGGACCGGTCGTCGTACTCACAACTGCTCCTGCGACGAGCACCGCGAGCGCGGTCAGCAGGAGCCAGCCCCTGCGGCGTCGATGTGCGGCCATCCCGAAGCCTCCGTTCTCGGTGGTGTACACCCCGTGTGCGGGCGGCTACCCACCCTGTCACGGAGGACGGCCGCCTGTGACGGACGAAGTCCAGGACTGGTCGGACATGCGACACCGGTGGGATTCGCGTGCTGGGATTGGGCGATGGACACACCGGTTGCGGGCGTACGAGGAAACGCGGTGCGGGAACTGGCGCTGGCCGACAGCGAGGTGGAGTTCTACCACCAGTACGGCTACCTCCCACTGCCCGGTCTCGTCGACCCGGCCGCGGTCGAGGCGCTGCGGACCGAGACCCTCGACGTCCTGGAAGCGAACGGCGTCTCCCGCGCCTCGCTGGAGCGGGCCAGCGGGATCGGCGACAAGCTGCGGCAGTGCTCCACCTACGTCGCCGGATCGGGGCTGGACGAACTCATCAACTGCCCGGCGACCCTGGCCGTCGCCTCGCGCCTGATCGGTGGCCGCGCGGTGCGCTATCTCCCGTTCACCGCGGTCAAGGCCGGAGGAGGCGGCGGGACCTTCCATCTGCACCAGGACAACAGCTACACCCGGCACGACCCGGCGATGGGGTCGATCAACATCTGGGTCGCGCTCGACGACATGACCCCGGACAACGGCTGCCTGCAGGTCGTGCCGCGATCACACCTGGGGGAGCAGTTGCAGGCGCGCGGCAGCGACGACGGCGACTCGCACCGTCAGGTGGACGTCGACCCGGCCACGGCTCTGCCGGTCCGGATGCGGGCCGGTGATGCGGTCGCGTTCTCCCGTTGGACCGTGCACGGCTCCGGGCCCAACCACACCGACCTCCCGCGGGTGGCGTACGCGCTGCAGTACCACCGCGAGGACGTGCGGTGGCTGGACGCGCAGACCGGTGAGTGGCACCTGCTGACCGACACCCCGCGGACGAACACCGAACCCGTTGCCCGCCTGGACGGCCGCACGACCTGACGTTCGCGAGTTCCAGGGCTTCTTGCCTGCCTGTGGATTGTGGGAACGGGGAAACGCGGAAACCTCCTACGCTGGCTGCTCGCACCGAGTGACAGGACGAGCACGCGAGGGAGTTTGATGGCGGATGACCGGGAGGGCATACGCCCCCGCCTTCTGCAGACACGGCCGATGCCGGCTACTAGCGATGGCATCCAAGTGGCCGGTAGGTGGCGATCTGTTGGGGCCGCGGTCCTTGCGGTAGTACTTTCCGCCGCGATCAGCAGCTGCGCGCTGTTGGGATACCCGGCCGTCGAACTCGGTCATGACCCGAAGCTGGACGCCGGACTGGGCAGGCTCTCCGACAATGCCACCGGAGCACGGCTCGCCGACCTGACCGACTTCGAGTGGGACATCGTGTACGTCTTCGGAGAAGGCGATCCCGCTGACGAGATCAACCACGCGGCGGGGATGAAGATCGTGCGGCGGGGCCGGTTCGTCGAGGACTCGGTGTGCCTGTTCATCTTCAAGCTCGATGGCAAGGTCGTACGACACCTTCGCGCACCCCAGATCGTGCATCCCGGGATGGGAGATAGGGACGTACGTGTGGAACCAGCCCGGACGTCCCCGAAGCCGGTCAGCCTGGAACTCGTCTACCCGGACAGGTGAAGGTGATCGGGAGCCCTACGCGTTCGGCGCGCGACGTGCGCGGGAGATCCGGCCGGCGGTGTCGTTCATCGAGGCCAGCTTGTCGATCAGTGCACCGGTCCGTGTCGCCGCCGCCTGCTGCAGTGCGATGAAGCGCGTCGGATCCCACGAGGAAGCCGCTTGGGCACGGGCGTTCTCCCGCACCGTCGCGGCCAGCGCGTCCCATCCGCGGTTGACGGCGACCACCACGGCCGCGGACAGGTCCTCGGCCGGAAGGCGTACTGCCTTCTGGCTGAGGTCGACGCCCGCAATCCGGCCTTCCGACGTCACCGTCGCACGAACGAGGCCGTCGTCGTCGGCGCCCTCGGCGGACACCACCTCGGCCTCGGCCCCGTCCTGCCCAATGGCGCGCAGGTGCGTGGCCACGGCGTCGCGGGCGATGTCCAGCACTCCGCCGAAGTCCCGCGCGGTCACGTGGGGCTGATCTGTCATCGAACGACCTCCGGACGGTTCAGCCGAGCAGGGCCTCGATGACCTTGCTGAGCGCGAAGTTGATGGCCAGCCCGCACAGCTTCTTGGCCACCGGAATCCACAACAGGGAGGCGCCGAACGTGGCGACGGCCGCGGCGATCGCCTCGGCGATCTGGATGACCAGCAAGGTCAGCTGGACGATCACGGCGATCTTCAGTGCGAGGACGAGCCCGGCCGCGACGAACATCGCCGGACCGATCAGCGTCGCCCCCTGACTGCCGTCCTTCAGCACCATCGGACCGCGGTCGGGATGGGTGAACTGCTGGGAGAACGCGTCGACGTCTCGTCCCTTGTTCTGGCTGGTGACGGCCTGGAACGGCGAGGTCGTACGACCGTGCGTGGCGGAGGCCTGGGAGCCGAAGCCCACCCAGGCACCGCCCAGGTCGAACATCTTCACCTCGTCGGACTTGGGCCAGATGTAGCCCAGCTCGTTGAGGAAGTCGGCTCCCCAGCCGGGCAGCATCAGCGGCGACCCGGCCATCAGACCTGCACCCCGCCGAGCGTTTCGTCCAGGTCGGACAGGGCCTTCGCGTTGCCGTGTTCGGTCCGCTCGTTGTTGTCGCCGGCGTACTTGAGTCTCTCGCCGAACCCGATGATGTCGTCGTGGGAGCTGGTGAACGACTCGTCGGCCAACGCGAAGACGGCCCCGTAGGCCGCGCCGATCAACCCACCCACCAGGTCGTCGCCGAAGATGTCACCCATGCCTTCGGACTTCTGCTTGAGGGCTGCCCAGGCCGCGTGGCCGTCGTCGCCGACCCGCATCAGGTCCTTGCCGCTGTTGCGCAGCGCCTCCGGGTCGTTCTGGCGTTCGTCGGACATGCTCTACCCCTCCTCGGCCTGGCGACGGAGCTGCGCGATGGCGTCGTCGTAGCGCTCGGTGAGCGACGCCACGTGCTCGGTGAGTACGTTCTGCACCTGGTCGAGGTCCTCGGCGATCACCCGCGGGTCGACGACGGTGTCCTGGCCGGTCGTCTGAGCGGCTTTGGAGCGCAGGTCGTCCAGCGCGGCGTTGATCGACTCGGTGAACTGCTGCCCGAGCTGGTCCGGTGCGCTACGTAACGCTCGTGGATCGAGATTGATCGACTCGAGTCGACCACCGACACCGACGGTCGCCACGATCCGTCCGTCCGCGGCCTCGCCCACTCCGCGGAGCTCCTCGCCTGCGCCCTCTTCGGAGTCGGTCTCGGGCGCATGGCCGGCCAGCAGGTCGTCCAGCTGCTCACGCGCGGAGGCAAAGCCCTGATCGAACTCGCCCTGGTCGGTGAGTTCGACCTCGTCGTCGTCCAGGGGACGGCTCATGTGGTGCCCCTCCTCCCGCTCCGCTCAGTCGGCGTCGGAATCCCACACGAGCCTGAAGTCCAGCCCGGTCAGATCGAGGGCGCGCAGATCGCGGACCACGGGTTCGGTGTAGAAGACGGAGAGGGTCTGCTGCGGGACCCTGAACACGGCACGCTCGGGGATCAGGTCGGGGGAGAAGACGTACTTCTCGATCGTCATGATCCGCCCGCTGCTGGGAAACCGCACGATCCCCGATCGTTCCTCGTCGACCGCGTCGAGGACGTCGACGGCGTTGAAGCACACGACCTTCGCGTCGTCGCACGTCAGTGGCAGGAGCTCACCGAAGGGGGCAAGGACGGGCCCGGCGAGATCGATCGCCCGGTCGCGCAGCATCAGCGCCCAACTGGCGAACCAGGGAAAGTCCGCCCGCAGCAGCGGCTCACCGGTGTCGACGTCGGTGGTGAGAATCCGCACCGGAATCGGCGTCCACGCGTCGCCCTGCCGTGCGCCCTCGAGGTCGGCCAGCCGTTCGAGATCGTCGTCGTCGACGGGTGCGAGGTGGTCGTACTCGCCGACGGGGTACAACTCGAACACTCTCACAGCGGATCTCCATCTCCTGCTCACGGCCAGATTCCCTTGTCGAGCTGGGCGCGGACGTAGTCTAGGACATCGGCCGCCTCGTCAGCGGTCTTGCAGGGCTTGAGCAATTTGTAGAGCGCTTCGTAGTAGGCATCCCGGTGAGTCGCCTGGTGTGGTGACTTTCCCAACGGGTTCGGATACTTCACCGGGTCCCGGCCGTGGGGGAGCCAGCTCCCGTTCACCGGCTCGTCCAGGTGGATGTTGAACTTCTTCAGAATGCCCTGTGAGAGCTTCGCGAAGGGCCTCGTGGCGCCCTTGGGTACCAGGTGCGCCGCATCCTCGACGAGCTTGCCGTTCACCTTGAGCCCGTGGCGTCCGGCCACCTCCAGGTTGTGGCCGAGGTTCTTCGACGACGGCTTCGCCGCCAGCCGCAGCAGATCCGCGGCTGCACGCGTGATACGTGCTCGTTTCGCGGCTGCGACAAGCGCTGCCTTCGGTACGGTCGCCATCCCCCTGCCCCCATGTCACCGGTGCCTGTTCCGATTGATCTTGGGATCGATCGAGTGTGGCAGGTTTTGCAGGTACCGCGGGGAACGCCTGTGGACAACCTCGGCCGAGCCCGGCCGGTGTCTCTCGGGAGCCGTCGGCGTACGTCAGTGGTCGGAGGAGGGCTCGAGCCGTGCGGACGGTCGCTGGTACAACGCGCCGGACCTGCGCGGCGGCGTGACGACGGTGCCGACGCGGGCGAAGCCCCGCCGCTCGTAGTAGCGCTGGAGTCCCGCGTTGTGCCGGTGTACGTCGACCCGCAGCCACGACTTCCCAGCCTGGGCGGCCTGGTCGGCGGCCCAGGCCAGCAGGCGGTCGCCCAGGTGGCGGCCGGTGACCCGGCCCGCGATCGCGAACCGGTAGATGTAGAGCGCGTCGCTTGGGCCTCCGGGCCAGCCGTGGGCGAAGTCGGCGTCGGCGTGCGGGCTGAGCGTGATGGTCGCGACGTACCCCTGGTCGTCGGAGCCGAGGTAGAGGTGGCCGCCGGCGACGTACCCCTCGATCCGCCGGGCCCGCCAGCCGCCGTCGCGTTCGAACCGCGCCGGCCACTGCTCGACACCCTGCTCGGCGAGGCGTTCGGCGGCCTCGGTCAGCAGCGCGAACACCGCGGGCAGGTCAGCCTCGGTCGCCCGCCGCATCGCCGGCAGCGGGGCGGCGTCGGGCTCGGGCTCGGGCTGGGAGTCGGACTCGGTGTCGGGGCTCATGGCCGTAGGAGCCTGCCCGTCAGACCTCCCGCTCAATCCCGGCGCTCGACCTCCTCGAAGAGCCGGACGAGCGCGCTGGTGTCGAGTGCCCCGAGGCCGGCCGCGCGGCCCTCCTCGTTCAGGCCCACCACGGCCCGCGCGACCGGCGCGGTGATGCCGGCCTCCTCGATCACGGCCAGCCCGAGCCGGTTGTCCTTGGCGAGCAGGTCGACGGTGAACGCGGGAGCCCAGTCCCGGTTGGCGATCTTGGGCGCGATCTCCCGGAACAGGTTGCTCACCGACGCCGCCCCTGAGTCGGCGAGCGTGGAGTAGTACGTCTGCGGGTCCAGGCCCAGGCGTTCGGCCGCCGCCATCGTCTCGGCGGTGATCGCGTTGATGGCGCCGAACATCAGGTTGTTGAGCAGCTTGAGGGTGCTGCCGGCGCCGGCGTCGCCGACCCGGATCACCCGGGCCGCCACCTGTTCCAGCACCGGACGGGCGAGCGCCAGGTCGGCCTCCGTTCCACCGACGGGGAGGGTCCACGCGCCGCACCGGTGCGGGCGGCCCAGCACCGGCGCGTCCAAGTAGCCGACGCCGGCCTCGGCGGCCGCGGTCGCCATCACCCTCGCCGTCCCGGGGTCGACGGTGCTCAGGTCGGCGACCACCCGCGGGAGGGTGGCCGCCGCGAGGACGCCGCGCTCTCCGGTGATCACGGTCCGCACCACGTCCGGGCCCGGCAGCGACAACAGGACGACGTCGGCCTCGGCGGCGAGCTCGGCCACATCCCTCGCGACGGCGGAGCCAGCCGCCTCCTGCCGTCGTACGCTCGCCTCGTCGACGTCCCACACCACCAGCCGGTGGTGCTGCCGGAGTACGTCGGCCATGGCCGCGCCCATCGTGCCGGTGCCGACGATCCCCACGGTGCCGACCCTGCCGACCCTGCCGACCCCGCCTGCGCTGTCCGCACTGCCTGTCTCCTGGACCATGCCGCGTCCTCCTCGTCGAACGTCCGCGAACCGCGGCCACTATGGTGCACGAAGTCCCGGTGAGGAGGATCAGGTGCAACACGTACGCCTGGAGTACGGCGACGGCCACCTCGACGTCGACCTGCCCGACCACGCCACGGTGGTGCGGTCCGGCGGCGCGGCGCACGAGCCGGCCGGCCTCGCGGACCCGGTCGCCGCGACCCGCGAGGCGGTCCGGAACCCGCAGGGCAGCGAGCCGCTGGCGGCGCTGGTCAGGCCCGGCTCGCGGGTGACCATCGCGTTCCCCGACCGGGTGAAGGGCGGCGCGCACGCCACCGCCCACCGCAAGGTCGCGATCCCGGTGGTGGTCGAGGAGCTCGAACGCGCGGGCGTACGCCGACGCGACATCACCCTGGTCTGCGCGACGGGACTGCACCGCAAGAACACTCGGGAGGAGTTCGCGGCCTACCTGGGCCAGGACGTGCTCGATCTCTTCGAGCCCGGTCAGATCGTCAACCACGACGCCGAGGACCCCGACGGCATCGTCGCCCTCGAACCCTCCGCGCTCGGCGACGTGGTCGAGGTCAACCGCCGCGTCGTCGAGTCCGACCTGACCGTCCTGATCAGCCATGCCGCGGGCAATCCGTACGGCGGGTTCTCAGGCGGCTACAAGATGCCCGCCACCGGGCTGACCACCTGGCGGTCCATCCGCTGCCACCATACGCCGGCCAGCCTGCACCGCGACGACTTCGTGCCGATCTCGCCGCACAGCCACTTCCGGCACCAGCTCGCCGCGATCGGGAAGCGGATCGAGGAGGCGCTGCCACAGCCGTTCTTCACTGTCGACGCCGTGCTGAACGCCCGGTCCGAACAGGTCGCGGTCCTCGCCGGCGCCATCCCCGCCGTGGAGAAGGCGTCCTGGCCGCCCGCCACCCGCCGGACCGAGCTGACCCTGCCCGGCGAGCCCGCCGACGTACTCCTCCTCGGGATGCCGCGCAGTTTCCACTACGGCAACGGCATGGGGTCCAACCCGGTGCTGATGATGCAGGCGATCGGCGCGTCCGTCGCCCGTGCCAAGGCGGCCTTGACACCAGCTCCGGTGGTGATCGCCGCGTCGGTGTGTGACGGGTGGTTCAACGACGCCGAGTTCCCTTCGTACGAACGCACCTACGAGCTACTGCAGACCGTGCAGCGGCCCGCCGACCTGGCGAAGTACGAGGACGAGCTCTGCACCGACGCGGGCTACCTCGACCGTTACCGCAACGCGTACGGCTACCACCCGTTCCACGCGTTCTCGATGGCCTACATGGGCGGGCTGGCACGGGAGTACGCACAGGCGGTCTACGTCGCGGGCGCGGTCAGTCCTGGTCACGCCCGGGGTATGGGAGCGATCCCGGTGTCCACCGTCGACGAGGCGCTGGCGCAGGCGCGCCGGCACGTCGGAGCCGACCCTCGTGTGCTGGTCGTGCCGAGTTTGTCCAAGCCCGCTTACCACCTGCGCAGCGAACGGCAGACCGGCTGACCGGCTGACCCGCCGCCCGCTGCGCTCAGGGCGAACCGGTCACGCCCTGAGCAGGGCGTTCATCGTCTTGGAGTGCAGCGGCGAGGTCACCGCGCCGTCGACCAGCGGGTCCTTGGTCCGCGTCATCCACTCCGCCAGCTTGGCCGACAGTTCGGCCACGACGCCGGCGTGGTCCGGATCGCCCACCAGGTTGGTGAGCTCGGCCGGATCCGCCGCCAGGTCGTACAACTCCAGCGACGGGTGGTAGGACGCCGGGCCCTCGGTCTGCACCTTCGGCCGGCACCGCCGCATCCAGCCCTGGCTGGGATCCATGAACGCGGGTGCGGAGCTGAAGTTGGCGATCAGCTTGTGGCGTTCGGTTCTGATGCAGCGGCGCGGGTCGTAGTAGTCGTGGTAGGTCATCTCCCCGAAGATCTCCTGCCGCCGCGGGTGCTCCTCGCCGTTCAGCAGCGGAAGGAAACTGCGCCCGTGCACCTCGTCGCCGGCCGCGGAGCCGACGGCTGCCAGCAGCGTGGGCAGCAGGTCGACGTGGGACACCAGCGCGTCGTGCACCTGCCCGCCGGTCCAGCCGCCGTCGGGGTAGCGGATGATCAGCGCGGTCTCCAGCCCCGGGTCGTACAGCGAGCACTTGGCCCGGGGGAGGGCGAGCCCGTGGTCGGTGGTGAAGACCATGATCGTGTTGCCGGTCGCGCCCAGCCGGTCCAGCTCGGCCAGCACCCGCCCGGCGGCCTCGTCCATGTGCCGGACCGCGCCCTGCAGTTCGGCGAGCTCGGTGCGTGCGGACGGAGTGTCCTGGAGGTACGCCGGGATCGCCACGCCCAGGCTGTCGTCCGGCTCCAGGTGGTTGCCGAGGAAGCCCATCACCCCGGGCTCGTCGCGGTCCCCGGGCATCCGGTGCGGCTCGAGGAACCCGACCTGCAGGTAGAAGGGCCGGTCACCCTCGACGAGCTGCCCCAGGTGGTCGACCGCGGCCTTCGACACCGGCTCCGCCCGGGTCATGCCGGCGTCCACGTGGTCGAAGCCGAGCCGGGCGGCGAGCTCCTCGTCGGTCCGGGCCCGCGACTCGTGCTGCACGCCGATCAGCGCGGTCCGGTACCCCTGGTCGCGCAACAGGCCGCCCAGGTGGCGTTCGCCGGGGTGCAGGTCCCAGGCGAAGTCCTGGTGCGTCAGCCCGAGCACGCCGTTGACGTGCGGGTAGCGGCCGGTGAACAGCGAGGCCCGCGACGGGCTGCACTGCGGCGCGGTGGTGAACGACCGGTCGAAGCGCACGCCGTCCGCGGCCAGCGCGTCCAGATGCGGGGTGGCGACGGTCTCGTTGCCGTAGCAGCCGAGGAACCGGCCGAGGTCGTGACAGTGCATCACGACGACGTTGGGACGGCTGGAATCGTGCAGCGTGGACTCGTGCCGGGCGGGGCCGGACTGGGGCATCGAAGATCTCCTTCGCCGGAAACGCGTTCCGAGTGGCTTCGACGCCCCAGTCTGCCCGGCTGTGTTCGGTGGTCGCCGAGCGGCCTACGTGGTCCTACTGAGCCAGGTGCTCAAAGTCGATGGCGAGGCAGTTCACCTCGTCCACCGGCCGGTGTTCGGGAAGCTGCGCCACCAGCACGCCGCCGGCCTGCTCGAACGGCACCTCTCCGCCGCCGAGCAGCCGCACCGAGCGGGCCCGGTCGTCCGGACGGAGACTGTGGATCACCGTACGGCCGTCCTCCGGCCACCGCATCTGGAACGCGTAGAGCGTGTTTCCCTTACGGGTGAAGCGGAGGTCGGTGCTCGCCCACTCCACCGCGTCCTCGCGGAAGCCCTCGATCCGGACCGCGCTGCCGCCTTCGCCGGACACCCGGAACGGCCGGGTGCCGTAGATGCCCTCACCGCACACGTCGATCCAGCGCCCCATGGACGTGAGGAGGTACGTGCACTCGTCGTCGAGGGTGCCGTCGGGCCGCTGCGGGATGTTCAGCAGCAGGTTGCCGTTCTTGGACACGATGTCCACCAGCAGCTCGACCACGTGGCCCGCGGTCTTGTAGACGTCGCGGACGTTGTAGAACCAGTCGCCCACCGAGGTGTCGGTCTGCCAGGGCTCGGGTTTGATGTCGGGTTCCTGGCTGCGCTCGATGTCCATGACGCCGACGGAGTAGATCTCCTGGCGGCGGTCCTTCTGGTTGTAGACCGCCTGGTTTACTCCACCGTTGCGGGCAGCACTTGCGTTGTAGAGATAGGAGATCGCCTCCAGGCCGATGTCGTAGCCGTTCTTCTCGCCGAACGGCACCGGCCCGTCGGAGTACAGCAGCTCCGGCTGGTAGAGGTCGATGATCTCCTTCATCACTTCCAGCCAGTGCTGGTGCCACTTCTTGTTTCCCGTGTACCAGTTGGCGATGTCGAGCTCGCCGGCGCGGGCCGGGTCGTAGTGCTCGCGGTTGGGCAGGTAGAGCTCCTCGTACGCCGGGTCGTTGCCGTCGTAGGGCACTCCGGCGTACGGGCCGGCCTTGTCCGCGCCCTTGTTGGTGTTGGACCACGAGAACGCCGCACCATGGTGTTCGGTGAGCCCGAACTTCAGGCCCCGTGCGTCCGCGGCGTCCTTCCACAGCTTGGTGATGTCCTTCTTCGGGCCCATCCGCACCGAGTTCCACCGGTGGATTCGCGAGTCGTAGTTGAAGAAGTTGTCATGGTGGGTGGCCTGGCCGACGAAGTACTTCGCGCCCGCCGCGGCGTAGAGGTCCATCAGGCCCTCGGGGTCGAAGTTCTCCGCCTTCCACCGCGCCACGATGTCCTTGTAGCCGACCTTGGACGGGTGGCCGTACGTCCGCAGGTGGTGGCGGTACTGGTCGTGGCACTCGATGTACATGTTCCGCGCGTACCAGTCGCCGTACATCGGGACCGACTGGGCGCCCCAGTGCGACCAGATGCCGAGCTTGGCGTCACGGAACCAGTCCGGGCACTCGAACTGACGGAGGGAGTCGAAGGTGGCCGCGAAGGGCGCGGCGGTGCTGTCGGTGGACATCGCGGAACGGCGCTCCTACCTACGGCCGGAAAGATCGGATGTTTCGTAACCGTAACGGCGCCGGGGAGTCTGTCAAGAGGTCTGCGCGCGGTTCGCGTCGAGCACCTGGCGCAGCCAGATCTCGGTCGAGCGGACGTGCAGCAGGGCCGCGGCCTGTGCGGACGCGCTGTCCCGGACCTGGAGTGCGGCGTAGATGCGTTCGTGTTCGGCCATGGTGCGCTCGGAGGCGTCGGCCTCGAGGATGTCGCGCCACACTCTGGCGCGCAGTGACCGGCTGGACACTCCCCGCACCATCGACGCCAGCGTCTCGTTGCCGGACGCCTCGCCCACCAGGTCGTGGAACTCCGCGTCGAAACGTACGAACTCCTCGTGGCCGTTGGCCTGGCGCATCCGGCCCAGGCTGTCGCCGATCTGCTGCAGCTGGTTGGCGGTGGCCCGGTCCGCCGCCAGCGCGGTGACCGCGGGCTCGAGCACGCGCCGGACCTCGATGAGCTCCAGTGCGGAGTCGTCCCGCATCAGCTCGACCGCGAACCCGATGCCGTCAAGGAGAAGTTGCGGTCGCAGACTCGTGACGTAGGTGCCGTCACCGCGGCGTACGTCGAGAACCCTGGCGGTGACCAGCGCGCGCACCGCCTCCCGCGTACTGCTGCGGGAGACGCCGAGCCGCTCGGCCAGGGTCCCCTCGGGAGGAAGGCGGGAGCCCGGTCCGAGTTCGCCGCCGATGATGAGTTGGCGAACCTTCTCGATCGCCGCCTCCGTCACCGGAGCTGCCACCGGATGATCCTTTCGCCTGGGCCCGCGGACGCGGACCTGATCTCCCCCCATATTTCTCGCATGCGCGCGGGGGTCAACACAAGACTTATCTTTGCGCATCCGCTGCACCAGACTCAGGGGCCATGGACGAGCTTGAGTACGCGGGCACTCCCATCCTCATCGTGATCAGCGGTCCCGCCGGTTTCGGGAAGACGACCCTCGCGCACGCGGTCGCGCGGTCGGTCGGCTGCCCGGCGATCTGCCGGGACGAGATCAAGGAGGGCATGGTGCACGCCCACCCCGAGTTCGACGGGGCCACGGTTGGAGATCCACTGACCCAGCGGACCTTCCCGCTGTTCTTCGAGGTTCTCGAACTCCTGTTGAAGTCCGGCGTCACCCTGGTCGCGGAGGCGGCCTTCCAGGACTGGAACTGGAAGCGCGGGCTGGAGCCCCTGCAGGAGATCGCGGACATCCGCATCGTGCAGTGCACGGCCGACATCGAGGCCGCCCACGCCAGGAACCTTCGCCGGTTCGCCGAGACCCCGACCCGCCGCGCGCACGCGGACGCGCAGGGGCCGCAGACGCTGGAGGAGGCGAGGACGCACTACGAGTCGTTCGTACGACTGTCCCTGCCGGTGCCGACGATCACGGTGGACACCACCGACGGCTACGACCCGGCTCTGGAGGAGGTCGTCGCGTTCGTCGGCCGGTGAGGGGAGCGGTTCCCACCCTGGGTTTGCCCGGTCAGAAGCGGTAGCGCGTCCGGCTGTAGACCAGGCCCTCGCCGAACGCGAACCCTGGTCCCATGGACAGCGGCTACGGCTGCAGGTGAAAGTGCGGGACCGGACAGCATGAGGACCTCCCGGCAGATGTGAGGTTGATGGGTGCCCACACCTGCCAGGAGGTCCGCGTGCGGCCTGCTGGCTAGCGCTCTGCTGACCGAGTTGACTCGGCCTGGGACGACTCCACGTGTCGTCGATCATGGCCGGAGGCTGCGCCATGATGCGGCGTGGTTCCAGAAGTGGATGACATCATCGTCCGCCCGGGTTTGTCGCTACCGACCTTCCCCTTGTGCGGGGATACCTTGTGCGGGGATACCTTGTGCGGGGATGGTTGACCTGTCCACCCGGTCGCCTCCCTGCCTGGACCAGACGCCCCCGGCGAACATGTTGTCGGAGGGACGATCGACTGCCTGTCCGTGCATCCGCTGACTGGCGTGGGCGAGCAGTTCGTGGGTGTGTTGCCCCGGACGACGGAGTTGCTCAACGTGACCGCGCCGGCGCCGGCCTCGTTGTCGATTCCCCCGGGTGCATTGTTGGAGGTGTTGTTGTTCACCACGCTCTGGATGAGCGACACCGTTCCGGGGCTGAGGTTGGCGATCCCGCCGCCGACGTTGTCGGCCACGTTGCTGTTGACCGTGGTTCGAGTGACCGTGAGCCTCCCGTCGTTGGCCAGACCTCCGCCCTTCTGGCCGGCATGGTTGTCGGTGACAACGGTGTCCGTGAGACTCATCGTGCCGTCGTTTGCAGCACCCCCGCCGTTTACCAGGGCGAAGTTGTTCTGAATACGGCTACGCGAAACGGTGACGATGGTGCCGGAAACCCCGCCGAGCCCGCCGGAGAAGTTGCCCCTGTTGTTCTGGATGGTCACTCTGGTCAGGTTGGTTGTACCACTGAATACCGCGACCGCCCCTCCAAACCCCCCTGGAGAGGCGCTTGCGTCGCCTCCCGCGAGTGTCACTCGATCGAGGTTGAAGGTGCTGTTGACGGTGAAGAGACGGAAGGGACTCGCGCTCGGATCACGCTGTATCGTGCTACCGAACCCGTGAATGGTCAGCGGCACGCTGATCTCCGGAAGGGCCCCCGTGGAGTCGTTCAATATGTAGTTGCACCCGGCGGCCAGATTGAGCGTGTCACCTGGCGCGGCATTGTTGATGGCGTCTATCAGCGCGGCGCTGTCGCATGACACGTCCGTCGTCGTGTCTGCGTTGGCCACCACCGGCACCGCTGCGGCAGCCAGACCGAGAACGCCGGCCACAGCCGCATGGCGAATGCGTATCTTGCGCATTTTCCCCCCTGATTGGTTTGACGCAGACGTCGGCGGAGAGGTCGGTCGTCCGGATCCATGCGACGTCCAGCCAGGCTGGAAACCGTAATCTCGTCCCGATGTCTGCTGCTGATTTGATTTCACCAAAAGAGAAACTCTTCGGTCTTGCCCTGTGGGGGAGTACCCGGACACCCGAAGTCTTACTCGCAGGCTTGGCTGAGGATTAAGACGAAGAATATTGGATTCGGGGCGACGTGTAATCAGAGCATCCAACCAGAATGGCGCGGCGCGAAGGGCGCGCCGGCCTCTACGAGCTTCTCATTCGTGCGGTCGTGGCGATTCGTTCTGAGCGCCATCGGATCGGACACTGCGGACCGACACGCCAACGCTTTCCGAATATGTCCATCCCGTATACCGCCTGCCCCTGGTGTGAATGAGTGGCCTGACCTGTCATGTCCCACCTGGGGTGAACGCGGCCTCGTGTCCTCCGGGTGGCCGGCCGAGCGTGCTCGGAGTGGCATTGAGCGACTGATGTCCGATAGCCCAGGCGCCTTCTACGGGTAGCGGCGTTGCTGCGTAGCTCCCGAGAGATCGTCGACCGGCTTCGACCGGGCTGCGTGGCGATTGGCGAACTCCGGGCCCGCCGCCATCAGTAACGCGACCTCCTCGCGTTCTGCGAATGCAGGCACCTACCTGACGGCTGGTAACGCTGATCGGGAGCATGGCGCCGCCTTTGCGAAACCTCCGTCATGCAAACGACACCGACACGACGCATGCAATGGCCGCATCCGCACTCGACCACCCCTTTCGCAATTCGGCACCAGAACCGTCGTTGAACCTCCCGAGGCGCCGAGGGTTTGCGACGACCTAAGGAATCTCCGGTGCGGGCGTGGCACGGCGCGGCCCGGGGTGCCGAGGCACTACGAGTTCGGGGTGTGCACGCAGACGCCCGGGACGGTGCCAACGTCGGCGGGCTACGCGATGTACGTCGAGCACGACCTGTCGGCGCTCGAATCCGCGGACACCGCGATCATCCCGGGGTGTAAGCCGGTGGAGGAGCCGCTGTCGGACCCCGTGCGCTCGGCACTGCTGGCAGCACACGCCCGTGGGGCGCGGCTGGCCACGATCTGCACGGGAGTGTTCGCGCTGGCGCGCACCGGGCTGCTGGACGGCCGCTCGGCCACCACGCACTGGGCGAACGCCGGCTGGCGCGGGAGTTCCCGCGGATCCAGGTGCAGCCGGACGTGCTCTACGTCGACCACGGTGACGTCGCCACCAGCGCCGGTGCGGGTGCGGGCGTCGACCTGTGTCTTCATCTCGTACGCCGGGACCACGGCGCGGCGTACGCGGCGCGCTGCTCGCGCGGCTGGCCGCGCACCTCAGCGTCTCGCCGCGCACCCTGGCGCGGCGGTTCGCCGACCGGCTCGGCACCAGCCCGGGAGCGTGGCTGCTGTCCCAGCGGGTGGTACGCGCACTGCTGGAGGAGACCGACCTGCCGGTGGAGACGATCGCCACCCGCGTCGGCCTCACCTCGGCGGTCAACCTGCGCCGCCGGTTCCGCGACCAGGTGGGTACGACACCCGGTGGCTACTGGCGGGCGTTCCGCGTGCCGTAATGATCTTCAGTCGCCGGTCGTCCCGTCGACGAGCTCGCGGATGATGTCGATGTGCCCGTTGTGGCGGGCGTTCTCCTCGACCAGGTGGTTCAGGATCCAGCGCAGGTTGAACTCCCGCCCGTCGCGGAACTTCTGGGCGGCCACCATGTCGAGGTCCCAGCCGGCGATCAGCGCGTCGTGCTCGCGGGCCATCGCCTCGTAGTCGGCGATCACCTCGGCCAGCGGCATGGTGAGCCGGTAGTGGAACTCCCGGTCGGGGTCCTCGTCGGTCCAGGGTCCCTCGTCCTCGTGGCCGAGCAGTCGGCACTGGATCCAGGAGTACTCCACCCAGCGCAGGTGACTGATCACCCCGGAGACCGTCATCAGTGGCGAGGTCGGCAGCGGCGCCTTCGCGGCGTCGGCGTCGGAGAGGCCCTCGGCTTTCGCGATCGCGGTCTTGCGGGTGTAGTCGAGCATGGTCAGCAGCACCGAGCGCTCGTCGAGGGCAGGGGGTGTGTCGTCCCGTGTAGTCGTCATGCGCTGATCCTGCCTGCTGCCACCGACACCGGACAAACCGGTTTCCTCTTGTATCAGTCAGTTGACACAAGTGCCTCGGTGAGGGTTATGCTCCGCTTGTATCAGGTCGTTGACACAAGGAGAGCTGCCGTGGCCGGTGGTTTCGTATTCGCCCTTCCGCTGCTGGCGTTGGTGGCCTGTCTGGCCGTGGTCTGGTGGGTGGTGCCGCGCCGCCGGGCGCTGGTAGCTGTCGACGAGGCGGCACATCCGGGACTCGCACGCCTTCGCCGCTCCACGTTGGTCGGACGCCTGCTGGCCTTGGTGGCCGGTGCGACCGCCGCGGTGGTGACGGCCTCGACGGGTGGGCTGGGCCGCGGGTTTGCTCTCGCCCCCGCTGCGTTCGCCGCTGTTCTGATCGTCGGGGTGCTGGCCGCCGACCTCGCTGCCCGCGACGACGCTCGCACGCCGGGGACGGCCGGTCTGGAAGTCCGGCGGGTGCGCGACCTCCTGGCCCCGGGGCTGGTGCGGCTCGCCGCCACTGTGGGTGTGGTGCTGGCGGTGTTCCTCGGCTGGGCAGGAGTGGTGGCGGTGCCTGATGATCTCGGCCGGGCCGGCCGTGCGCTGACCTACAACTGCGTCGAGGGGTGCGATTTCGGGACGCTGAGTCCCTGGCCGGGTTCGTACTACTCGGTCCCGATGGCTGCCGCGTTGCTGGGGGTGCTCCTGCTCGCCGGGATCGCGGTCGGTGTGACGGTACGACGGCCGCGCAACGGTGCCTCGCCGGAGATCGTCGCGGTCGACGACGTGGTCCGCAGGCGTTCGGTCGAGTCCGCACTCGCAGCGGTGGGTGTCGCGTTCACCGGCAGCCTCGCGGGTACTGCACTGCTGTCGGGTGTCCGGCTGGCAGGCCTGGGGCCGGACCGCGGTCCGGTCGCACTGCAGGTCGCGGGCTGGGTCCTGCTCCTGGCCGGCCTGGCCGCGCTGGTGTGCCTGGTGTGGTGCCTGGTCGTGCTCCTGCTTCCCGGCGCGAGTGCGGGTGCGAAGCCGTCCGGCCGTTCCCTGGCCGCCGAGCCGGAGCGTGCGCACGGATGACCGTCGAGCTACGCGTGGATGGGAACGATCCCACACCGCCGTACGAACAACTACGCCGTCAGCTGGCCACCCTGATCGAGGCCGGCACACTCGCCGACGGGACTCGGCTGCCACCGGTGCGCCAGCTCGCCGCGGACCTGGCACTGGCCACCGGCACCGTCGCCCGTACGTATCGCGAACTGGAGAAGGCGGGGCTGGTCCGGTCGCGCCGCGCCGCCGGTACGACGGTCACCGCTCGGCGCTCGGAGCTGTCCGGAGCGGGTCGGCGGGCTCGGCTGCAAGAGGTGGCGTCGGCCGCAGTCGCGCAGGCCCGCCACCTCGGGGCGAGCGATGCCGAACTGCGCAAGGCGATCGACGCAGCGCTTCGCCGAGCGCCGGGGTAGAAGCCAACGCTCACAACAAAACTGATCGACCGGCCACGGCGTTCCACCTAGGGTGTGCGGGTGCCTCACTACACACACGTACTCGGATGGCTGCTGGGCCTGGAAGGCATCGCTCTCCTGCGCGCCCAGGCCGGTGACGACCTGGGGCCGGACACCGGGTTCGTGCAGGCGCGCCTTGACGAGATCCGCGAGATCCTCGCCGACCCGGACCTGTCTGCGCGGCCCGGCGGGACGGTCGGTGAGATCGGCACCCGCGACGGCTACGCCGAGTGGGTCCACTCCTACGACGACGGCGACAACCCGCTGATCGCGCGGGAGGAGCCGGTGGTGCGTCCGTTGCTGGACGCGCTGAAGGTCGGCCGAGTGCTGGACGCCGCCTGCGGGACCGGGCGGCATTCGCAGTACCTTGCCGAGCTCGGCCACGAGGTGGTCGGGGTCGACTCCTCGCCGGAAATGCTCGCGCGTGCCCGGGCGAAGATCCCGGCCGGCGACTTCCGGCAAGCCGACCTTGACGACGTGCCTTTCCCCGACGGGAGTTTCGACTCCGTCGTCTGCTCGTTGGCGCTGACCCACCAGCCGCGGTTGGAGCCGGCGCTGGAGGAGTTCGCACGGGTCGTGCGGCCCGGCGGCCAGGTGGTCCTGTCCGACATCCACTGGCTGTCGCTCTACCTCGGCGGAGTTGCGGCGGTCGCCGGACCGGACGGAGTGCTGGCGATGCCCGCCAGCCGGTTCCTGCCGTCGGACTACCTCACGGCCGCACTCGCGTCCGGTTTCACGGTCCGCGCCTGTCACGAACCCCGGTGGGGAGACGTTCCGGGCGGGCACGGTGGTTCGGACGCGCAGCGCTACTGCCCCGAGGCGGCGCGAGCGGCGGCCCGCGACACCCCGGCCCTGATCGTGTGGCACCTGGAGCGGGCCGCGTGACCACGGGATCCGAGGAGCCTCGGTTGGTCGAGTTCACCGACGACGCGCTGTCGACCGGGCAGGCGGCGCTCGTCACCTTCCTGTCGGAGAAGGGGATCCGCGGCCGCGAAGCGCTGAGCCGTTCTCCGCTGAGGCTTCGGGACGAGGTGTGATGCGTAAGCCGGATGTGGACCTTCGAGCGCTGAACGCGTTGCTGGTCGGGATCTTCGGATCGCAGCAGGAGCTCAGCTGCCGGCGTACGCCGACCGGATCCTCCACCCAGGTCTACCGGATCGACCGGGGTGCGGAGACCTTCTATGCGCGGATCGCGGAGGAGGAGCAAGCCAGCCTTGCGCCGGAGGCCGAACTCCATCGCGCCCTCCTAGCGGCCGGGGTACGGGTCCCCGCGGTGGTGCACTACGAGCCGTTCGACCAGTCGCTGGCCCGCTCGGTCATGGTGACCACGGAGGTGCCCGGTTCGCCGCTGAGCGCCTCCGGTGACAGCTCGACCTTGGCGGAGATCGGCCGGGCGGCGGGCCGCGACCTGGCCCGGATCCACGGCGTTCCGGTGCACGGTTTCGGCTGGGTTCGCCGCGAGCACGACCAGCCCGGCTGGCCGCTACGTGGAGAGCATCGCACGTACGCCGAGTACGTCGACCCGCCGGCAGTCGCCGCGCCGCTCACCGGGGTCGGGCTGTCCGCCGGCCAGGTGCGTACCGTCGAACGGTTGCTGCAGGAAGCTGTCGAGTCCGGGCCCGCCGGGGGAGTCGGATCGGTGGCGCACGGAGACTTCGACGCCGGTCACATCTTCGAGCAGGACGGCACCTATACGGGGCTGATCGACTTCGGGGAGATCCGGGGCACCGACTACGCCTTCGACTTCGCGACGATCTGCCTGAACGTCGAGGAGTTCCCACCGGCGGCACAGCTCCTCCGCCTTGTGGAGCAGGGGTACGCCGAGGTGCGCGCGCTCCCTGACGACCATCCTCGCCGGCTCTACCTGGCCTGCGTTCTCAGCGCCGCGCATCGGCTGTCCACCTGGTACAAGCGTGACGGCGAGCGCGCCTTCGACGGGTGGTTCTTCCGGTGGATCCGGGACAGCCTCGTCGGCATGCTCGAGTCGGGACGACTGCCAACCGCGGGTTGACAGAGAACCTAACCGCCAGGCGCGCGGGCTTCGAGACCTACGTCGCGACCTTCGTGAGGAACGACAACGCCACCTGGGCGACCTCTTCCCAGCCGTGGTCGATCACCAGGGAGTGGCCGCGTTCGGGTAGTTCGGCGTATTCGGTGGTGCCGGGATTCCTGTTCTGCAGCTTGAGGATGGCCTTCTGAATCGCCGGCGGCGTGGTGTTGTCGCCCACTCCGGCGATGATCAGCAGCGGGCCGCGGGCCGGATTTCTGGAGTCGACCTTCGCCTCGGTGAACGGATTGAGGTTGGCGGTCGCGGCCTGGAACAACGGAGTACCCGGGGCAGGCACGTGATACTCGTCGTACAGCCGCCGGGCCTCGTCCTCGTCGACGTGGTTGGCCCAGCCGAACCGAAACTGCTCGAAGGTGAGACTGACGGCTTTCCTGCGGTTGCGAGGATCGCGCAGCACGGGGGAGGCCGACTTGAGCGACTCCCTCGGCAGCGGCAGGACGCCGCGGAACGGCGCGCTGTCGATCGCGACCGCGCCGTCGGCGGCGCCCACTCCGGCGATCTTCATCGTGATCAGCCCGCCGAAGGAGTGGCCGACGACGGCAGGCCTGCGGTCGAGCTTCGCGATGGCTTCCAGGTAGTGGTCGGTGACCTGCTGAACCGTCTTGCGGGCGAACACCTCGGGACTGCGGCGGGCTTCCTGTACGGTCTCCGGGTCGTCGGGCCAGCCCGGGGCGAGGCCGACGTAGCCGTTCTCCTCGAACAGTGCCTTCCACCGGTCCCAGCTGCTGGGCAGCAGCCACAGGCCGTGGACGAAGACGACGGGCTTCGCGCCGGACGCGTTGGCCCGGTCGATCGCGTTCTGCTCGTGTGCGGTCAGCATCAGGAATGCTCCCGTCTCCCGGCGAACCCCACAGGTGGTCCCGATACCAGGTGGGTGTCGCGCTCCTGCCCGCACAGTAGTCGAGGCCGTCAGCGCCGGACATCGTTCAGGTTCATCCGCGCCGACCCTCGGTCAGGTCCGCGTGGACGTGGCCGTCGTCGGCGCGCGCAGTGCCTGGTCGAGCCAGCCGAACACCGGCGCGAGACTGTCCGGCGCGGACCATCCGTTGATCGTGGCGAGTAGCTGGAGGTACCGCTCGCGACGCGGATCGTTCACCGCCTCCAGCCAGCGCAGCAGCTCACCGCGAACGTCGGTCCCGCCGGTCCCGTCGGCGTCGTCGATACCGAAAGCGCGTGCCCACCGCTCGACCACCTCCGCGACCACCGGCGCTGCCTGCGGCGAGGTGGGATCGATGCCGGTACGCACGGCGGCACCCACGAGCTCCTGAATCACCGCACCGAGGTCCGGTCGTACGCCGGCGTCGGCGTTCCGCGACCGCTCGGCCGCATGGTGCTCGGCCAGCAGGCGCAGCCCGGCCCGGAACGCCGCGTCGCTCGTCTGCTCCGCCAGCTCCACCCACGCCTCGACCTGCGCGGGCTCGGGGTCCTCGGGCAGGCGCGGAGTCATCGTGCCCATGGCCGCCCCGAACTCGTGCCCGGTGCCCAGGCCGCCGAAGGTGGAGTCGAGGAACTCCTCGATCAGTCGCCGGCGTTCGTCCTCGGTGAGTTCGGCCAACCTGTGCATGAGATTCGTCTCCTCCGGAGTGGAGCCCCGCCTGGCCACCGTCGTCAGCACCGCCTGCCGCAGGCGCAGCAACCGGATCTGCGCGGCGAGCGCGTCGGCGTGGGCCGCGGCGATCTCTCGAAGCGAGACCTCCTGCTCCACGACTCTGCGGATCGTGTGCAGGTCCAGCCCGAGGGCGCGCAGGGTCCGGACGAGTTCCAGTCGCGCGAGGGCGTCGGCGTCGTATCGGCGGTAGCCGGCAGGGCTACGGTCGGTCGGCGGCACGATCCCGCGATCCGCGTAGAACCGGATGGCCTTGACCGTGAGCCCGGTCAGCCGCGCCAGTTCGCCGATCGTGTAGAGCATGCCGTCGTTCATGACCCGACCTTGGTGCCTCCTCCTACGGGAGGGTCAAGCGCGCCGCTTCTGCCGGGGCGGGCGGTGGAAGAGCACCAGGTCCCGGACGTACGCCGGAAGGGCGCGCCACGGAAGGTCGTACTCCTCCCCGGAGTCGGCGAGGACCAGGGTCCTCTCGTCCCGTACCGCGCACATGACGGCGACCCCGCTGCCGGTGGCGAGCTCGACCAGGACGTCGGTCCGGTCGGGAAACGCCGGCGCGGGGCGTACGACGATCTGGTGGGTCACTCCGGCGAGCTCGAGCCGTCGGGAGATCTCCGCCGACAGCCGGTCGATCCGCCGGGCCAGCCGACGTCGGTCCGCGCGCTCGTGGCTTTCGGTCATTGCTGGGCCTCCGCCGCGACACGTGGGACAGGGCGTGGCCGGGGACGTCCGACCACGAAGGTCCGACCCTATCCCGCGAAGGCCCGCACTCGCTGACGCGCGGCGACGGGCCGCGGGCCGTTGTCCCACACCACCAGCACGCACGGTCGACCGCGGATACTGCCCGCGGGTTCGCGTCCGAGTCGGGCCACTTCGCTACTTATGGTCTTGACCGATATGCCGGTCCGGCTGACACTGATCATCGGTTCGCCGGGGGGACCCTGCCAGTGACGGGCGAAGGAGTCGATCGGACATGACAGCAGCACGCGCGGGCGGACCCGAACGCAGAACCCTGCTGAAGTGGGGCGGCGGCACCGCCCTGGGAAGCTGGCTGCTGTCCGGGTGCGACCTGCTGTCCACCGACCCGACGGGCAAGAAGCCGAGCGGCTCGAAGGGCGCGGCGGGTTCGGGCAGCAGCGCCAAGGAGGCGCCTTCGCTGGCGGCGAAGGTCAAGCAGGGCAAGCTGCCTCCGCTCGCGCAGCGCCTGCCGAAGAAGCCGGCGGTCGTCAAGCCGCTGGAGCAACTCGGCAACTACGGCGGCACGATCCGGATGGCCACCACGGTGCAGTCCGGTGCGCACTTCCTCATCATCGCGCGGGAGGGCCTGGTCGAGTGGGCTCCCGGCTCGACCGACGTCGTGCCCGGCCTGGCCGAGTCGTGGGACATCACCGAGAACGGCAGGGTCTACACGTTCCACCTCCGCGAGGGCGCGAAGTGGTCCGACGGTCATCCGTTCACCGCCGACGACCTCGTCTTCTTCTACGAGTCGATCCTGTCCAACAAGGAACTCACGCCCGTCTTCCCGACCTGGCTCACCATCAACGGCAAACCGGGCGTGATCTCCAAGGTCGACGACCACACGGTGAAGTTCGCCTTCGACGGACCGCACGGACTTCTCCTTCGCCAGATGGCGTTCCGGGGTGCGTTCCAGGGCAGTCTGCTGACACCGAAGCACTACCTCAGCCAGTTCCACGTCGACCACACACCGAAGGCCCAGGTCGACAAGCTGGTGAAGGCGGCCGGGCTGAAGACGTGGGTGGACCTGTTCGCCGCGAAGGCGTCGCCGGGTGACAATCCCGACCGGCCGGCGATGGGGCCGTGGAAGCTCACCCACGCGCTCACCGCCAGCGACAACCGCTTCGTCGCCGAACGCAACCCGTACTACTGGAAGGTCGACACCAAGGGCCGCCAGCTGCCCTACGTCGACACCATCACCCAGGCCGAGCTGAGTCCGGAAACCATTGCGCTGCGGGCGATCGGCGGTGAACTGGACATCCAGTTCGAGACGCTCAACGTGCGCGACCTGCCGGTGCTCGCCGACTCCGCGAAGAAGAACGGCTTCCGGCTGCTGCGGTGGGCCAGCGACGCGCCGTGGATCGCGATGTACATGAACCAGAGCGACAAGGACCCGGTGCTGCGCGGGCTGATGCAGAACGTCAACTTCCGTGCCGGGCTGTCCCACGCGCTCAACCGCGACGAGATGAACAAGATCCTCTACGCGGGTGCGGGCGGGACGCGGCAGCCGTGCGCGGTGCCGCAGGACGACTACTACATCAAGGGTTCCGGCAACCGCTTCACCGCGTACGACGTCGGCAAGGCCAACGCCTACCTCGACAAGGCCGGGTTGACGAAGCGGGGCGGCGACGGATTCCGGCTGCGACCCGACGGTGAGCCGCTGGAGCTTTCCATCACCACGTTCACCTTCGAGTACGGCGGGACGGCCGACGCCTCGGACGCGTACGAGATCGTCAAGGCCAACTGGCAGAAGGTCGGGGTGCGGACCAACTTCCAGACCGTCAACGGGCCCCTGTGGTCCGAACGCGCCACCGGCAACCTGCTCGACATCCCCGGCTACACCGTCGCCGGTCTGCTGTGGGACGTGGACCCGGTCTGGTATGTGCCCACGTCGAGAGCGTCCTACTGGGCGCCGGCCTACGGCGAGTGGTACGAGACCGGCGGCAAGAGCGGAGTGGAGCCGCCGCCGCACATCCGCCGCCTGCAACGGCTCTACGACCAGATGGCCGGGGAGGTCGACGACCAGAAGCGGCTCACGATCGGCCGGCAGATCCTCAGGACGCACGACGAGAACGTCTTCATGATCGGTACGGTCACCGCGCCGTTCGCCCCGGTCGTGGTCAGCTCCGACCTGGTGAACGTGCTCAGCGACGCGGTGCTGAGCTACCGGTTGCAGTTCATGGCGACCAGCGCGATGGAGCAGATGGCGTACAAGAACCCCGACGACCACTGAAACCTGGACGACCACTGATGCGGCCGCACGCGAAGCGGGCAACGGGCTGATGTCGTACCTGTGGTACTGGCCGGACGGAGGCTGGGACTTCGCGGCCTGGAAGGCGCGCCAGTCCTGGGAGCCGGTGGTCAGTGAGCAGTCCGGCGCTGCCGATCCGCTGCCGCTGCTGCCCGACTGCGCACCGGAGGAGCGGCTCGAGCGGTGGGAGCGGGCGCGGTCCGGCTGGCAGGCCGTGTCCGCGCAGATGCTGGGCTCGGTGACCGACGTCCCGCCCGCAACCATGGTGTGGGAGCACCTTGGCGACGAGTTCGTGGTCTCGCCGCCGGCGCCAGGTCACGCGTACGCGATGCGCAGGCTGCGCTACTCGCTGACCGACGAGGAGTGGGGCTACGCCTGGCTGCTCACGCCGTCGGATGCGGCCGCGCCCCGGCCCGCCGTCATCGCCCTGCACCAGACCACGGCGTCCGGCAAGGCGGAGGTGGTCGGCCTGGAGACGACCGGCGACGTGAGCCACGTGCAGTACGCCGCCGAACTCGCCGCCCGGGGATTCGTCGTCCTCGCGCCGGACGCGATCGCGTTCGGGGAACGCCAGGCCGGCCACGCCAACGCGCGCTACCGGTCGGCCGCGGAGTTCTTCGCCGCCCACCCCGACGGCTCGGTGATGGCGAAGATGGCCTTCGACGTGTCCCGGGCGGTCGACCTGCTCCACCTGCTGCCGCAGGCGGACGCGAGCAGGATCGGCTGCATCGGTCACTCCCACGGCGCGTACGGGACGTTGTTCGCCATGCTGGCCGAGCCGCGGATCGCGGCCGGTGTCGTCAGCTGCGGACTGAACTTGCTCCGGCGGGATCCGTCGCCACACCGCTGGTGGAGCCAGACCGCACTGATCCCGCGGCTCGGCCTCTACGCCCCGGCCGTCGAGCAGACCCCGCTGGACTTCCACCACTGGCTGGCGCTGGTGGCGCCCAGGCCGCTGATGGTCGTGGCCGGCACGCGGGACGCGATCTTCCCCGACCTCGAGGAGGCGCGATGGCTGGACGGGGTGCGCGAGGTGTACGCGGCGTACGGGGCGGAAAGTTCGTTCGTCCCCTGGGTTTTCGACGGCCCGCACACCTTCCCGCCCGCCGCCCGGCACCAGGCGTACCGCATGCTCACCGACGCACTCGGCCCCACCGACCGGCGGGTGTGACGAGATGGCGACTGGCCGGAGTCGGACATTCGGGTGCCGCTTCCGGAATACGGCCGCGAGCCGCCGGTGTTGCACCCGCCGATGACCGGACGGTACTTCTGGCGGCGCCTGCACGTCGATCTGCGACGGCAGGCCAGCTGTGCGTGTCGGTACTGCCCAGCGCTGTAGTACGCGCCTGCCCGCGATCCCGCCATCTCTTTCCGCCTTTACTTCCGGAGGCTCCGCACCATGGTCGACTCGGCCACCGAAACCCGCGCGCCCAGACGGCGCATCTCCGTACCCTTCTGGGCGCAGGTCCTGCTCGGCCTGGCGCTCGGCCTGATCCTCGGCGGCATCGCCCGCGGGTTCCAGGTCAACTGGCTCGCGGAGACCCTGACCCAGATCGGTTCGATCTTCGTGCAGTTGCTGAAGATCACCGTCGTACCCCTGATCTTCACCGCGATCGTCGCGAGCATCGCCAACCTCCGCGAGGTCCGCAACGCCGCCCGGCTGGCCGGGCAGACCCTGCTGTGGTTCATGATCACCTCCCTCATCGCGGTGGTCATCGGGATGACGATCGGCCTGATCACCAACCCCGGCGCCAACAGCGGGCTGACCCCGGCAGGAGCGTCCTACAAGGGCGGAAGCGGCACCTGGCTGGACTTCCTGAGCGGCCTGGTCCCGGCCAACATCTTCGGCCTCACCGCGAGCACCGAGACCGGTGACGGCGGAACCACCACGTCGCTGGACTTCAACGTCCTGCAGCTGGTCGTGGTCGCGGCCGCCATCGGCATCGCCGCGCTGAAGGTGGGCGACAAGGCCGAGCCGTTCCTGGCGTTCAACCGTTCGGCTCTGGAGATCGTGCAGAAGGTGCTGTGGTGGATCATCCGCCTCGCGCCGCTCGGCACGCTCGGCCTGATCGGCAAGGCGATCGCGACGTACGGCTGGAACCTCCTCGCCCCGCTGGCGGTGTTCACCGTCGACGTGTACGTCGGTTGCGCACTGGTGCTGTTCGGCGTGTACGCGATCCTCGCCCGGGCACACGGGCTTTCGCCGCTGAAGTTCTTCTCCGGCGCATGGCCCGCGATCCAGCTGGCCTTCGTGTCCCGGTCGTCTGTGGGAACGATGCCACTGACCCGCCAGGTCGCCATCCGCAACCTCGGCGTGCCCGAGTCGTACGCGTCGTTCGCGGTGCCGTTCGGCGCGACCACCAAGATGGACGGCTGCGCGGCGATCTACCCCGCGCTCGCGGCCATCACGGTGGCGCAGATCTTCGGTGTGCCGCTGGGCATCAAGGAGTACCTCCTGATCGCGTTCGTCTCGGTGTTCGGCTCCGCCGCCACCGCCGGGCTCACCGGCGCGATCGTGATGCTGACGCTCACGCTGTCGACGCTCGGCCTGCCCCTCGAAGGCGTCGGCCTGCTCATCGCCATCGACCCGATCCTGGACATGATGCGGACCGCGACCAACGTCGCCGGACAGGCGCTGGTGCCGACCCTGGTGGCCAAGCGGGAAGGCATCCTGGACGAGGCGATCTACAACTCCGAGCGCGTCGACCTGGTCAACGAGCCGGACGAGCCGCAGCCGGAGCGGGAGCGCGTGCCCGCGACGGCCTGACCCGCTACTGCGACCGCGCGAAGTCGCGGCAACTCACGGCGACGCCCCTGACCTCTCCGGAGGTCGGGGGCATCGCCGCTTCTTTGGGAGGCCGGGTTAGTCGCTGCACAGGAAGGTCGTCGTACGTGCCCGTGGCAGGCGCGTCACGGTCGATGCCCACGCGGGAGAACGACACGTGGTCGAGGGGACGGTCCCGGCCAGGGAGGTTGCGCGCGGATGAACGATCACCTAGCTTCGTGATGATCGTTTGCTCGGCGCCACTCGTACGGCTCGGACGTTCAGCGTCCCTTTCAAAGGAGAAGGCATGCCGCAGGATCCCTCGTCCCCGTTCACCGGCCGGCTGAGCCGACGCGCCCTGCTGGCGGTCTCCGGCGGTGCCGCCGCGGCAGTCTTCATGGGTGACACCGCCAACGCGGAGTCTCGCGGATACCAGAACCCCGTCGAGCCGACGAACCATCCCGACCCGGCGGTGCTGTTCGCCGACGGCGCCTTCTACCTGTACTCCACCGCCGGCAGGATGGGCGCGATGCCGGTGCTGACCTCGCCCGACCTGGTCGACTGGACAGAGGTCGGCAACGGGATGCCGGTGATCGCGAGTTGGTCGGTGTCCGGCCGGCACTGGGCGCCGGAAGTGATGCGGGTAGGGGATCGTTACCACTCCTACTACACCGCCCGCCGGGCCGACAACGGACAGCAGGCGGTGTCGGTGTCGGTTTCGGACTCACCCGCCGGTCCGTTCGTCGACCACCGCTCCGCGCCGCTGGTCGGCCAGGCCGACGAGGGCGGCAGCATCGACGCGTCGCCGTTCCGCGACACCGACGGATCGCTGTGGCTGTTGTGGAAGAACGACGGCAACGCGGTCGGCCTCCCGTCGTACATCTACCTGCAGAGGCTGACCGACGGCGGCCTGGAGCTCCAGGGCGAGCCGCAGCGGATCATCGGCATGGACCAGCCGTACGAGAAGTACACGATCGAGGGCGCTTCGGTGATCGTGTACCAGGGCGCCTACTACTGCTTCTACTCCACGGGTGAGTACTGGAACGACAGCTACGGCGTCTGCTGGGCAACGGCTCCGAAGGTCACCGGACCCTGGACCAAGCAGGGCAACGGGCCGATCCTGTCGGGCAACGACGTGGCGTCCGGGCCCGGGCATGGCATGCCGATCAAGGTCGGGCCGCACTGGTGGTACGTCTACCACGCCTGGGAGCCCGACGGTCAGCCCTCCGGTCGGCTCGTCTGGTTGTCCTGGTTGAAGTTCGGCGACGACGGGCCGGTCATCGACGGACCGCGCGTGGAGAACCCGTTCGGCCCCGCCGTCCCCCGCCGCAGTTGACCCTTCAGCCTGGCCTGACCTTCGCACCACCGGCTGTGCGGCGTGCGGCGCGGCGGGCGACGTAACGCTCGATCTTCTGCGCCTTGCCGCAGTCGTTCATGTCGCACCAGCGGCGGCTGTGGTTCTTCGAGGTGTCCAGGAACAGCCAGGGGCAGCGCGCACAACGCGAGACCCGGTGCAGTTCGTCGCCCACCAGCAGGTCGGCCGCGGCGACCGCGACCGGGTGCAGGATCACAGCCAGGTCGTCCGACGCCGGCCACGCCCATCGCAGCAGGGGTGACGCGGGGCGCGGGCCGGAGCGGCCGCGGCCGCGGTCGTGGTCGTGGTCGTGGTCGTGGTCGGCCAGGGTGGCTGCCGCCATCGCTTCGGTGACGAACGGGCGTAGCCGGGTCCAGTCCTTCGCGGTCCGCGTGGCGCCGGGCCCGTCCTCGGCGATGCGGCCGAACAGGTCGTTGAGGGTGTCGCGGAGGTCGTGTGCGCGCTCGACGGTTCGCGCGGCGTAGCCGGTCTCGCGCCGCGCCAGCCGGCGCAGTCGGCCGGCCTGGGTGTCGCTGATCGTCTCGACCCTGGTCGACCACGCCACCAGGTCGTCGTAGGTCGCGGCGTGGTCGTGCCGCTCCGGCCCGAGCGGGTCGTCGACGGTGTTGGCGAAGTCCAGCGCGAGGTGGCCGCCGATGATCGGCAGCTCCCTCGGGCGGGACAGCTGGGTCGTAGGTGTTTCCATCAAAGTCAGTTTTACCAGTTGCGAGCCGGACGTGCACCTGGCATGTTTCCAGTGTGACTGATTTAGCCGGTAACACCCGGGTCCAGAGCCGCGGCGAGGAGACCGGGTCCGCTGCGGCCGTCGTGGTCCTGTGCGGGGTGCAGTTCGTCGACGTGCTCGGTGTGACGGTCGTGGTGACGGCGCTGCCACGGATGCTGGCCGACCTCGGTGGGACGGCCGCGGCGGGCACCCTCGTCGTCACGGCGTACGCGATGTTCTTCGGCGGCCTGCTGATGGTGGCCTCGCGGGTCGGTGACCGCCTCGGCCACCGCCGGGTGGTCCTCGGGGCGCTCGCGTTGTTCGCCGTCGCGTCCGTTCTGGGCGCGCTGGCGGAGTCGGTGTGGATGCTCGCCTCGGCGCGGGCGTTGCAGGGCGCCGCGGCCGCCGCGTCGGTTCCGTGCGCGCTGAGGCTGCTGACGACGGTCGTGCCCGAGGGGCCGGTACGCCGGCGCGCGGTCGCCGGGTGGAGTGCGGCCGGTGCCACCGCCGGGGCGTCGGGGTTCTTCGTCGGCGGGGTGCTGACCGAGATCGTGTCCTGGCGGGCGGTGTTCTGGCTGGACATCGTGCTCGCCGCCGTACTGGCCGCCGCCATTATGGGAACGATCCCACGCGACCACGCCGACGCCTCGGGAGTACGCGTCGGCTGGCGGTCGTCACTGCTGCTCATCGGGGGAGCGATGGGAGTCGTGGCCGGTACGACGATGCTCGGTGAGGACACGTGGCGCGTGCTCGGCACCGTGGTGACCGCCCTGGGCCTCTTGGCAACCGGGGGTTTCGTGATGCTCGAACGCCGGTCCCGCCATCCCCTGGTGGAGCGTGCGGCCTGGCGCACTCGCGGACTGCGCTGGGGTGCGTTCGGGTCGTTCTTTGCCACCGCGACGACGAGTTCGTCGGTGATCGTGGCCACGTTGTATCTGCAGGACAAGCTGGGATTGACACCGCTGCGTGCGGCCATGTTGCTGGTGTCGTTCAGCATTCTCGCCGTGGTCGGCTCGGCGCTCGCACCCCGCCTGGTCGCGATGCTCGGCTGGAGTCGCAGCATGGGTGCCGGCCTCGGGATCATCGCCGCGGGCACGCTTGTGTACGCCGTCTGGCCGCAGGTGGCCGGGATCGGTCTCGCCGCCGCGGCCGGCGGTCTGGGGATCGGGATCACCTCGGTGGCCGCGAACGACATGGGCACCACCGTCGACGTACACCTGAAGGGAACCGCGGCCGGGGTGCTCAACACCGCCGCCCAGCTCGGCGCCGCGGTCGGCGTGGCCGCGATCGGGCTGGTCGCCACCGCCACACAGCCGAGGGTCGCGTGGCTGGTGGTGGTGGCATTCGCGGCGGGTGCGGCCGTTGCCGCGGCCGCCAGTAGGGTCGGCGATCGTGAACGAGATCCTGCCCGGCGGGTTCCACTCCGCCCCCGTCCGTAGGGGCGAGGTCGTCGAGCGGCGCGCCGGACCCTGGACGCGCAAGGTGCACGCCCTGCTGCGCCACCTGCGGCAGGCCGGGTTCGCCCAGGTGCCCACGCCGGTCGCGATCAGCGAGGACGGCCGGGCCGAGACCCTCCGCTTCGTCGAGGGTGCTGGCGGCACCTATCCACTGAACGACGTCCAGCGCTCCGACGAGGCGCTTGTCAACGTCGCGTTGGCAGTCCGCGCGATGCACGAGGCGACGGACGGATTCGTCCCGCCCGACGAGGGTTCCTGGCAGGTTCGTACCAGCGTTCCCACCGAGATCGACTGCATCGGCCACAACGACCTGGGGCCGTACAACATCGTCTATCGAGGCGCCGAGGTCGCCGCCGTCATCGACTGGGACTTCGCCGGCCCGTCGTCGCGGGCCTGGGATCTCTGCTACGCCGCGCACCGCTTCGTACCGCTGTCCGCCCCACGCTCCGCGCGCGCGTTCGGATGGGGTCCGGTGCCGGACCAGGCGGCGCGGCTGCGGACGTTCGCGGCGGCGTACGGCGGAGACATCCCGCCCGCCCAGCTGCTGGACCTGCTGGTCGTCCGGCTGGGGTCGATCGCCGCCACGATCGAACGCGAGGTGCGGGCCGGCAATCCCGCGTACGACCGGCACCGCGACGAGCGGCACACCGACGGCTACCGCGAGGACATCGCGTACATCCTGGCCAACCGTGCGACGCTGCTCGGCTGACCGGGGGGCCCCGGGAAGCTGCCCGGAGGAGTCTGGCCGTATTCGGCGGCCGGACCCGTTCTCCTTGACCGCTCCTCACGGGCCGGGGTTACGTGGACGCGCGGCGTCCGTCCGCGACCCAGCAATTCCAGGAGGCCAGCGATGCACGACGCGATCGACCTGCGCGACCTCGCCGAGTGGGAGCTCCGCCAACTCCGCGAGACCGGGTTCGACGTGGGCGAGGAGGAGCGCCGGCTGGCCGAACTCGCCGACGGCAGCGCGGCCGAACTCGGCGCGCTGCTGGACGACCTGGCGAAGAAGGAGGCCACCGGCGACCGCGCCGGGTGGTCCTACGTCGAGCCCACCGACTGGGACGAGCTGACCGCGACGCTCACTCAGCCGAAGCCGTCCGCGCCGCCCACCGGTGACGACCTCGCCAACCGCATCCACGGCGCGTGGCTGGGACGGGTCGCCGGAAACATGCTGGGTAAGCCGGTCGAGTCCGGTGACCACTGGACGCCCGAGCACCTGCGCTCCTACCTCGAGCTCGCCAACGCGTGGCCGCTGGAGGACTACATCCCGCTGATGGATCCGGTGCCCGAGGGATACCGGATCCTGCCGAACGCCTCCCAGACCACGCGCGGGAACGTGCACGGCAGCTCACGCGACGACGACGTGGACTACACGGTGCTCGGGCTGCACCTTCTCGAACAACATGGCATCGATCTCACACCGCACCACGTGGCGGACGCGTGGCGCCTGCTGCTGCCGCTGCACCAGACCTACACCGCCGAACGCGTGGCCTACCGCAACCTGGCGATCGGCCTGCGCGCACCGACGACGGCCGTCTACCGCAACCCGTACCGCGAGTGGATCGGCGCGCAGATCCGCGGCGACGCGTTCGGCTACGTGTTCCCCGGTGACCCCGCGTCGGCGGCCCGGCTCGCCTACCAGGACGCCGTGCTGTCCCACGTCGCGAACGGTGTGTACGGCGAGATGTGGGCGGCGGCGGTGGTGGCCGCCGCGTTCACCGCGGGCTCGGCCCGGGAGGCGCTGGAGGTGTCGTGCGGCGTGGTGCCGCCGGAGTCCCGGCTGGCCGAGGCGTTGCGCGACGTGCTGGACCTGCACGCCCGCGGGCTGACCTGGGAGGCCGCACGCGCCGAGATCGGGCAGCGGTACGGCCACTACGGCTGGGTGCACACGATCAACAACGCCGCCGTGGTCGCCGCCGGGCTGCTGTGGGGCGACGGCGACTTCACCCGGACGATCGCGCTGACCGTGCTCGGCGGCTGGGACACCGACTCCAACGGAGCGACCGCGGGGTCCGTGGCCGGCGCCCTGGTGGGTGCCGCCGCGATCCCGGCGCACTGGGTCGATCCGCTGGAGGACCGGTTGCGCAGTGCGCTGTTCGGCTTCGACGGGTCGCGCATCTCCGACCTCGCCGCGCGTACGACCCGGCTGGCCGAACGCTTCCGCGCCGGTTGAGTGTGAGCTGACAACGGGCTGTGCGGGGGGTACGGGAGGACACGACGTTGGCATCGACAAGTGCACCCAGTCGCCGGGACGTCCTGCGCCTGTCCGCCGTCACGGCGGTCGCCGCCACCCTCTCCGCCTGCTCGTCGGCGGGGGAGGGCGGCGGCTCGGGCGGAGCCGGCGACAAGGCGGCCGGGAAGACCCCGGCGGCGGCAGGTAAGGGCTCGTTGACAAAGCCGCCGAAGGTTCCGGGCACGCTGAAGGAGGCCCCGGCGCTGGCGAAGCGGGTGCGGGCCGGCGACCTGCCACCGCTGGCGAAACGCCTTCCCGAGCAGCCCTACGTAGTACCCCACCGGTGGTTGTCGCCGGGGAAGTACGGCGGTGGCCTGCTGATGATCGGCACCAGCACCGAGGACGGGTCGAACAAGGAGTTCATGTACGGCCACTCGCTGCTGCGGTGGCTCAACGACGGGCTCGACATCGGCCCGGGTCTGGTGCACAGCTGGGAGCCGAACGCCGATTCCACCGAGTGGACCCTGCACTTCCGCAGGGGCATGCGCTGGTCCGACGGCGAGCCGTGGACGACCGCCGACATCATGTACTGGTGGCAGGACCTGGTGCTGAACAAGGAGCACCCGGAGGTGCCGCCGGACGACGTGCGGTCGGGCACGGACACGCTGGCGAAGTTCACCGCGCCCGATGACCACACGCTGGTGCTCACCTTCGACGCGCCCGCACCCGTCCTGCCCGAACGCCTTGCCGCGTGGGTGAACCGTGGCAACGGTGCCACCTGGATGCAGCCCAGGCATTACGTCTCGCGGTTCCACCCGAAGTACAACAAGGCGATCACCGGCAAGGCGTGGTTCAACACCCACGACGACAAGGCCAACTGGGCCACCAACCCGGACTGCCCGACGATGACCGGGTGGCGGCTCGCGACCTACCGCGAGGGCCGCGCGGTGACGTTCGAACGCAACCCCTACTACTGGGCCGTCGCGCCCGACGGCTGCCAGCTTCCCTACCTGGACACGCTCACGTTCACCACCGTGGTCGACCCGCAGGTGCGCAAGCTGCAGGTGACGGAGGGAAAGGTCGACTACTGTCACGGGCCGTTCGTGGGCATCGGCCTGCCGGACGTGTCGTCGCTGAAGCAGTCGTCGAAGCGCAGCGGGATGCAGGTCCACCTGTGGAACTCCGGTTCGGGCACCGGCACGTTGTTCTTCTTCAACTACGACCATCCCGACGAGAAGCTGCGCACGCTGATCCGCAAGCCCGCGTTCCGGCAGGCGCTGTCCCACGCCTACGACCGGGAGGAGGTACGCAAGTCCGTCTACTTCAACACCGGCGAGAAGACCACCGGCACGACCCACCCGACGGCGTACGAGTACCTCGTCGACGACACCGGGCGGAAGACCTACGCACGCTGGCGTGACTCCTATCTGACGTACGACCCGGAGAAGGCGAAGTCGATGCTGGACGAGCTCGGCGTCGTCGACCGGGACGGCGACGGCAAGCGGGAGTTGCCCGACGGCTCCCGGCTGCGGATCACCCTGGACTATCCCGCGGACACCGACCGGACCAACATCGTCAAGAACGACGTGATCAAGAAGAACTGGCGCGCCGTCGGTGTCGACACCGAGCTGAACCCCGTCCCTCCCACGACGTTCGGGGAGCGGTGGGACGCGGGACGGCTGATGTCGTACACCACCTGGGAGGTCAGTGACACCCCGCTGATCTATCCGGCCCCTGTGGTACCGGTCCCACCCGCGCACTGGGCACCACTGCATGCGCAGGGTTTCGCCCTGCAGACAGCGGATCCGGGCAAGCTGAAGGCGCAGGCGGGCGAGGATCCGTGGAAGCGGCAACCACCCTGGCTGCTGGCCGAGCCGGACACCCCGATCGACCGGCTGTGGAAGCTGTACCGCAAGGGCCGGGTCGAGACCGACCGGATGAACCAGGTCCGGCTCCTGTGGGAGATCTACAAGGTGCACATCGAGGACGGGCCGTTCCTGATGGGCTGCGTGGCCGACGCGCCCCAGGTGACCGTCGTGCACAAGGACCTGCGCAACGTGCCGGCCCGGGAGAGCCTCGCCGCCGGCGGCTGGGTGAACGCCTGGACCCACCCGACCCCGGCGGTCTACGACCCCGAGGCCTTCTACTGGGCCAACCCCGACCAGCACACCTGAACCCATCCAGGCTTGGCTGTCCAGCAGATTCGGCCGGTCGCCGTCGTACAGGACGCGGGTGCGAGGGTAATCGCCGGTTTCGCATCGCACCTGCGCCCGCTATGGTGTGGGTGTGACAGCGTTCCGGATCAGTGAGGCCGCCGAGCTTCTCGGCGTCAGCAACGACACCGTACGTCGCTGGGTGGACGCCGGCCGGCTCGCCGCCGACCGCGACGGGCAGGGGCACCGGGTGGTGGCCGGGCAGGACCTGGCCGCGTTCGCCCGCGCGCAGGCCGGTGAGCCGGACGCCGACGGCACCGGGTTCTCCTCCGCCCGCAACCGGCTGCGCGGCATCGTCACCGCCGTCGCGAAGGACACCGTGATGGCCCAGGTCGACATCCAGGCCGGGCCGTTCCGGGTGGTCTCGCTGATGAGCCGGGAGGCGGTGGACGAGCTGGGCCTGGAGGTGGGTTCGGTCGCGGTCGCGGTGATCAAGTCCACGAACGTCGTGGTCGAACGCGGGGGCAGGTCATGAGTGCACGGTTGCGTACCTCCATGGCTGCCGTCGTCGCGGCGACGCTGCTCGCTGTCGCCGGTTGCGGGAGTACGACGAACTCCGCCGGCGACGACTCCGCCAACAAGGTCGGCAAGAGCACCACCAGCGCGGCCACGAAGTCCGGCACGCCGAAGGTCTCCGGGACGATCACGGTGTTCGCCGCGGCCTCGCTGACCGAGTCGTTCACCACCCTGGGCAAGGAGTTCGAGGCGGCTCATCCCGGCGTGACGGTCCGGCTCAGCTTCGGCGGCAGCTCCGCCCTGGCCACCCAGATCAACCAGGGCGCGCCCGCGGACGTTTTCGCCTCCGCCGCACCGGCCAACATGGACAATGTCACGAAGCAGGGCCACGCGGCCGGCAGCCCGACGACCTTCGTTCGCAACCAGCTGGTGATCGCGGTGCCGAAGGGAAACCCCCAGCAGGTAAAGGGATTGGATGATCTGACCAAGCCGGGGACGAAGGTCGCGCTGTGCGCGGAGCAGGTGCCCTGCGGAGCGGCGGCGAAGAAGGCGTTGGCCGCCGCGCACGTCAAGCTCACCCCGGTGACGCTCGAGCCCGATGTCAAGGGCGCCCTGACAAAGGTAAGGATCCGCGAGGTCGACGCCGCCCTCGTCTACCGCACGGACGTACGGTCGGCCGCCTCCGACGTCGACGGCATCGAGTTTCCCGAGTCGGCCAAGGCGATCAACGCCTACCCGATCGTCGTACTGAAGACCGGCCGGAACGCGAACGGCGGTAGGGCCTTCACCGACTTCGTGTTGTCCGCTCGTGGACAGTCCGTCCTCACCCGCGCGGGGTTCCAGACTCCGTAAAGTCCTTCCGCATGACTGCATTCGGTTCCGGCTTCGTTTCCGGCAGGGAGCTCAGTGCGCGGTTCTACCACGAGGCGGTGCGCCCGGTCCTGGACGCGCGGTTCCCCGGACTGCCGCACAGCGCGGCGCTTCTCGGCCGGGGCTCGGAGGTGCTGGGCTTCGACGACGAAATGTCGGCGGACCACGACTGGGATGCGCGGGTTCTCCTCTTCCTGCGGGAGGAGGACCACGCCCGGCACGGCGAACCAGTCGAGGACGCCCTGCGGAGCGCACTGCCCGCTCGCTTCGGAGATCGCCCGACGAAGTACGAGCTCCATACTCTGCGCGGCTACGTCCTTACCCACCTGGGGTTCGACCTCGGCGACGAGCTCACGGCGCACGACTGGCTCACCTTTCCCGAGGACCGGCTCCGGATGCTCACCGCCGGCGCCGTCCACCACGACGACATCGGCCTGCAGGCAGTCCGTGACCGGTTCGCCTACTACCCGCACGACGTCTGGCTCTACCTCCTGCTGGCCGGCTGGTGGCGGGTGCACCCGGAGGCCAACCTGGTGGGCCGAACCGGCTTCGCGGGTGACGAACTCGGGTCGGCGCTCATCGGTGCGCAACTGGTGCACGACCTGATGTCCCTGTGTTTCCTGATGGAACGCCAGTACGCGCCGTACTCCAAGTGGTTCGGCACCGCCTTCTCCCGGCTGGCCTGCGGCGCCGACCTGTCTCCCGTACTCACCCGTGCTCTTCGAGCCGAGGCCTGGCCCGAACGCGAGGAGGCGCTGGCGGTGGCGTACGAGAAGGTCGCGGCCCTGCACAACGCGCTCGGCGTCACCGATCCCGTTGCCACCGAGGTGCACCGGCTGTGGAACCGTCCGTTCAAGGTCGTCTGGGGAGACTTCCCGGGTGCGCTGCGCGCGCAGATCCGGGACCCGGCGGTGGAACGCATCGCGCGACGGTGGCCGGTCGGGCGGATCGACCAGGTGCGGGACCTGCTGCCGGTGGCGCGCCGTCGGCAGGAGTTGCTGCGCCTGTACGACGAACCCGACGCGGGGTAAGTCGTTCGCGCCCGCGGACGAGTGCGGCGTAGGGTCGCGCAGATGAGCGAACTGGTCCCGGTGCTGTGGATCTGCGGACCGCCCGGAGTGGGCAAGTCGGCGGTCGGCTGTGACCTCTACACCCAGCTGGTCGGCGCCGGCGTGCACGTGGGTTATGTCGACCTGGATCAGCTCGGCATGTGTTACCCCGAACCCGCGAACGATCCCGGTCGGCACCGGATGCAGGCAGCCAACCTCGCCGCGGTGGTGGCCACCTACACGGCCGCCGGCGCCGCATGCGTGGTCGTCTCCGGTCTTCTCGACCCGCATCACGACGAACCGGTGAGCCCGTTGCCGCGATCGGCGGTGACCGTGTGCCGGCTGCGCGCCGATGCCGACGTACTCCGTGCGCGGTTCGCCGGCCGGGGCGCTCAGGTGGAGCTGGTGGAGGAGGTGCTGCGGGAGGCCGCGGCGCTGGATGGCAGCGACGTCGCCGACGTGTGCGTGGACACCACCGGCCTGCCCGTCGACGAGGTGGTACGCCAGGTGCGGACGCATCTGGGAGAGTGGCCAGCCCCCGACGCAAGGGCATCGCGTGCCGACCTTGCGCCCCGGCGGATCAGCCACGCACCCGGCCCGGTCCTGTGGGTGTGCGGCGCCACCGGGGTCGGCAAGTCAACCGTGGGTTGGCAGCTGTTCGAGCACGCCCGAGCCACAGGCGTACCCGCGGCGTTCGTCGACCTCGACCAGCTCGGCCACCTCCGGGTCGGCGGCACGGGGCCGGCCGTCCACCAGGTCAGGGCGGACAATCTCGCGGCGGTGTGGGACACCTTCCACGCCAACGGCGCGCGGTGCCTGGTCGTCAACGGCCCGGTCGACGACCCGGATGCCGTACGCACGTACGCGAACGCGCTGCCGGCCGCGACTCTGACCGTCTGCCGGCTGCACGCCGGCCGGGAGGAACTCACCCGCCGGATCCAGGCGCGCGGCCAGGGCGGCAGCTGGTGGCAGCCTGGCGATCCGCTGAGAGGACAGCCGGACTCGGTGCTGCGGCAGGTGGCGGCCGACGCGGCAAGGGTCGCGACGGGCCTGGAGCAAGCCGAGGTTGGCGACCACCGGATCGACACCGACGGGCGTACGGTCGACGAAGTGGTGCAAGCCGTCCTTGCCTCGACCGGCGGCCGGCCGGCTACGGCGTGACCGTCTGCTTGTCCCTGGCGGCGGTGATGCTGGACACCGCGACCGCCGCCACCATCAGCGCCGAACCCAGCAGCAGCCACCGGGTTGGCATCGGCTCGGACGGCACCAGGGCGTCCAGCACGATGCCGCAGACCAGCTGTCCGGACAGGGCTGCCAGCACCGTCCGGAGCACGCCGATGGAGCGGGCGGCGATCATGTTCGCCCCGGTGACCACGAGCGCGAGCACGCCACCGAGGTAGGCCCACCAGGTCGCAGGCCACCCGGCGAACGGCAGCGCCCCCGCGGCAGCGAGTACCCCGGCACCCAGTCCGAGTGCGAGCGTTCCCACCGTCGCGTTCACCAGGGACGCCGCACCCACGTTGCGGGCGACCGCCGCCAGCCTGGCGTTCAGAGCGGCCTGCACCGACCGGCCCATGCCGAGGACCAGGACGAACGCCATCACTCCGAGCGCCACGCCGGCCGCCGCATGACCGACCTGCGCGACGGCCACGGCGACGACAGCCAGTGCGGCCCCGGCCACCCGCCCGGCACTCACCGGCAGCCGGGCCGCGGAGCCGAGCCCGGCACGGTCGGCGGCGAGTCCGCCCACCCCGGTGCCACAGACCGACACGACGGTGAACAACGCCACGCCGAGGATCGGCGCCGCGAACGCCGTACCGGCGACCGAGACCGCTCCGATGGCGCCGCCCAGGTAGCTCCACCACGGCAGTCGTTCGCGAAGGACGCGGCGCAACGACGTTCGTACGGCCGGGGAGGCGACGGCGATCAACAGCAGGAGCGCGGTGGCGAGTCCGTTGCTCACCAGCGCCGCTGTCACCGGCGTGCCGAGGCCGGTGGCCAGCCGTCCGTTCACCAGCGCCTGCGCGGCCGAGGCGGCGCCTCCGGTGACCGCGACGGCGACCGCACCTGCCTGGCCGACGACACCGGACAGCAGTCGCCGGTCGGGTGCGGATCCGTCGGACGGCGCGCTCGTGTTCGGCGGGCAGGCGGAGGACGTCACCCCCACTCGAAACCGGGCCCCTGCGGTGCGAGCGCGCAGCCGTTCTCGAGTCGTGGGTACGCCGTCGGCGAGGACTGCAGGCCGGTTTCCAGCCAGATCGCCGTCGGTGCGCACAGCAGCAGGCTCAGCGCCGCGGGCCCGCCGCCGTGCGAGGCGTACGGGACGCCGAACGCCGAGGCCAGCGCCCCGACCGCACGGATCTCGGTCGGCCCGCCCGCCCGGCGAAGGTCGGGCTGCACGATGTCGCAGCCACGGCGTTCGAAGAATTCGCGGAACTGGCCGGCACCGTAGAGGTTCTCACCGGCGGCGACCGGGATGCGCAGTCGGCTGGTGAGTTCTGCGTAGCCCGCGAAGTCCTGTGCGGGCAGGGGTTCCTCGAACCACGTCACGCCCAGCTCGCCGAACGCCTCGCCTCGGCGCAGCGCCTCGCTGAGTGTCAACACCTGGTTGGCATCGACCATCAGCGCGACGTCGGGGCCGATCTCGGACCGGACCGCCTCGATCCGGCGTACGTCGTCGTCCAGATCCCCGGCGCCCACCTTGATCTTCACACCGCGAAAGCCCTGCGCGACCGCCGCACCACACTGTTGCCGGAGTTCGTCGAGGTCGTAGTTGGACCAGCCGACCATCGCGTACGCGGGAACGCGGTCGCGGTGCGCGCCCCACAGCTGGTACGTCGGCACGCCGTGGGCCTTGCCCAGCAGGTCCCACAAGGCGACGTCGATCGCGCTGATGCCGAACGTCGCGAACCCCGCCGTGCCGTGGTACTCGGTCTCCACCTTCAGCGACTCGACGATCGCGGGGATCTGGGTGGCGTCCCGACTCACCACCAGCGGAGCCAGCACCTCGTCGATGTAGACCGACAACGCCTTCGGCGCCCCGTCGATCCGCCCGAACGACGACGAGCCACGTCCGACCAGGCCGTCCTCGGACTCGACCTCGACGTCCACCGAGCCGCCACCGGTCAGGGTCTGCAAGGCGTCCCTGATCGGCCGGGCCGCGTGCGGGCGCACCGAGTAGGTCGTACGTACTTCCTTCACCCGCATGGGCTTTCCTTCCCCCCGGATCGTCTCGACTCGTTGCGTTGCGCTCCGCAGTCCCCGCGTACTCACCAGTCGGAGACGGAGTTGTCCTCGCGGTGGAGGATGTGCGGACCCGCGAGCTGGTAGGGCTCGGCGAGCGCGGCCTCGTCGTTCAGCTCCACGCCGAGGCCGGGGGAGCCGCCGCTGTAGAGGTTGCCGCCCTCCAGCCGCATGTCGGTGGTCACGATGTCGGCGAGGATGTCCGGCCGCCAGGTGAGCTCCTGGACGGCGAACAGCGGTGTGGACAGGTCGAAGTGCAGGCAAGCCGCGGTTGACACCGGCCCGAGCGGGTTGTGCGGGACCTGTTCGATGTAGTGGGCCTCGCACCAGCCGGCGACCTTGCGGGCCTCGGTGAGCCCGCCGCAGATGCACAGATCCACCCGGCAGTAGTCCATCAGGTCGCGTTCGATCAGATCGCGCCAGTCCCACTTGCTCGGCAGCTGCTCGCCGGTGGCGATCGGCACCGAGATGTGATGGCGCAGGTAGGCGAACTCGGCGGGGTTCTCCGCCCGCAGCGGGTCCTCGATGAAGAACGGCCGCATGGGCTGGAGTTCTCGCGCCAGTTCGATGGCGTACGGCGGGGTGGTGCGCTGGTGGAAGTCGACGCAGATCTCGATCTCCGGGCCGACCGCGTCCCGCAGTGCGCCGAACGCCTCCACGGTCCACCGCACCGCGCGGGACTGTTCGTAGATGCCCTCGGCGCCTTGCCGGCTGCCCTCGCCGGCCCCGAACCGGATGAACTGCCAGCCCTGCTCGACTTGGCCCTTGGCGTAGTCGACCATCGCGTCGATGGCACCGCGCGGGCCGTGGCCGACGCCGGGTTGCTGCACGTGGCAGTAGCAGCGCGCGTAGTCGCGGGTACGCCCGCCCAGCAGGTCGTAGACGGGGACGCCGAGCACCTTGCCGCGCAGGTCCCACAACGCGATGTCGATGGCCGCGACCGCGGCGGAGTGGACGTGCCCACCGCGGAAGAAGTGGCCGCGCCACAACGTCTGCCAGATGTGCTCGATCCGGGTCGGGTCCATGCCGCGGAGGATCGGTGTGAAGCTCTCGACCATGCCGCGTACGGCCAGCTCACGACCCGTGACGCCGGCCTCACCGAGGCCGGTCACACCCTCGTCGGTGTAGATCTTCACGAACGTGTAGTTGCGGGTCGGGCGCTCGCGGTCGTGGACGAGGAAGGTCTTGACGTCCGTGATCTTCATGAGTCTCCTCATGGACAGACGGTCCGGCGGGACCGGCGCCCACCGTGATCTTTCACTCGATCCTAGGGCGAACCAGGCGCGGCCCGACCGGCGGGCAAGCGCTGTCCGCTAACGGACAACTATCCGGTGGGCGTGTTCACGCGGGCAGGTTGCTCGCGGACGGCCGGTCGACGGCGCGTCCGGCCGCTGTTCAGGCGGGCAGTTATCACGTTGGGGTCCCAGCCGCATGCAGGCGCAAGTTGATCTTGCCTGAGATAGTTCGCGCTTTGAAACGTTGCACAGGACGCTGCTAGCGTGCCGCGGTCCGGAAACGGCCTAGGAGGACTATGAGTTCAGATACATCCGCCAGTCCGACCGTGGAAGAAGAGCAACCATCGGGGGTGTTGCGCAGAGCGATCGCCGCGTCGGCCATCGGGAACGGAACCGAGTGGTTCGACTACGGCATCTATTCGTACGGCGTCATCTACATCTCGGCCGCGTTCTTTCCGGGTGACACCCAGAACGCGACGCTGTTTGCTCTGCTGACGTTCGCGGTGTCGTTCCTGGTTCGCCCACTGGGCGGTCTGATCTGGGGACCGCTGGGGGACCGGCTCGGCCGCAAGCACGTTCTTGCGCTGACGATCCTGCTGATGTCGGGTGCGACGCTGGGCGTCGGGCTCATTCCGAGCTACCACTCCATCGGCCTGTGGGCGCCGGCGCTGCTGGTGATCCTGCGGATGGTCCAGGGGTTCTCCACCGGTGGCGAGTACGGCGGTGCGGCGACGTTCATGGCGGAGTACGCACCGAGCCGGCGTCGCGGCTTCTTCGGCAGCTTCCTGGAGTTCGGGACGCTGGCGGGCTTCTCGCTCGGTGCCCTGCTGATGCTCGGCTGCTCGCTGGCACTTGGCGACGACACCATGCACGCGTGGGGCTGGCGGCTGCCGTTCCTCGTGGCGGCACCGCTCGGTCTGATCGGCGTCTACCTGCGCTCCAAGCTGGAGGACACTCCGGTGTTCCAGGAGCTGGAGGCGTCGGGTGAGAAGGAGAAGATCCGCCACCCGTTCCGGAGCCTGATCACGGAGTACTGGCGGCCCATCCTGCAGCTCGGCGGTCTGGTCATCGCGCTGAACGTCGTCAACTACACCTTGCTGACGTACATGCCGACCTACCTCAAGACCGAGATCGGGCTGAGCGCGAACTGGTCACTGATCGTCCCGATCATCGGCATGCTGGCGATGATGGTGTTCGTGCCGTTCGCCGGTGCGTTCTCCGACCGCTTCGGCCGCAAGCCGATGTGGTGGCTCTCGCTCGGCGGACTGTTCATCGCCGTCGTGCCGATGTTCTTGCTGATGGCGACGAACGTGGTGGGTGCGGTGATCGGGTTCGCCGTCCTCGGCCTGCTCTACGTCCCGCAGCTGGCGACGATCTCCGCGACGTTCCCGGCGATGTTCCCGACGCACATCCGGTACGCCGGGTTCGCCATCGCCTACAACGTCTCGACGTCGTTGTTCGGCGGTACGGCACCGGCTGTCAACGACTGGCTGACGGCGAAGACCGGTGTCGCGCTGACGCCGGCGTTCTACATGATGGCTGCCTGTGCGATCGGTGCCATCTCGCTGATCCGGATCCCGGAGACCAGCCGGTGCCCGATCAACGGCACCGAGGTGCCCGGCACCGAGGACGCGCCGCCGCCGGTGGCGCTGGACCCGGAGCCGGTCGGCGCCGCGCCCGCCGCGGCCCGCACCACCTGAGTGCCAGGCCAGGCATGCTCGGCTGATCCGGCCTGCTGAAGTCAGTTCCTGCCCCGACGCCATTGGCGTCGGGGCAGGACTGCGTCGATGGCACACTGTCCGGCCAAGTCGAGGGGAGGGGGTGACCGTCAGGGGCGCACCGCAGTTGACGTCGCTTCTAGTGCCCCGCGTGGTTAGTTGTTTGACGGTGTGAGAGCTGTGACGATGGTGTCATGGCGAATCGTGCTGCTCCGGCGCTGATGCTGGGTGAGGGCGACCGGGAGCAACTGAGACGGTGGGTGCGGTCCTCTTCGGTTCGGGCCGGTATCGCGCAGCGGGCGCGGATCGTGTTGCTGGCGGCGGAGGAGCGACGAACACGGCGATCGCCGAGCAGGTCGGGGTGTCCCGCCCGACCGTGATCGCCTGGCGAAATCGTTACCAGAGCAAGGGTCTGGACGGACTCTTGGACGCCCAGCGGTCCGGTCGGCCTCGCCACATCGACCGGGCGAAGGTGATCGCGGTGACGTTGACGCCGCCGCCGAAGAAGTACGGCGTGAGCCACTGGTCGAGCCGGCTGCTGGCCCGCCATCTCGGCATCTCCGACCACGCAGTGGCCACGATCTGGCGCGAGTACGGGGTGCAGCCGTGGCGGGCAAGGTCGTTCCGGTTCTCCACCGACCCGCACCTGGAAGCCAAGGTCGTCGACGTCGTAGGGCTGTATCTGGATCCGCCCGGCGGCGCGATCGTGTTGTCGGTGGATGAGAAGTCCGAGATCCAGGCCCTGGACCGCACCGCGCCGGTGTTGCCGATGCAGCCGCACCTGATCGAAGCCTGTTCCCACGACTACGTCCGCCACGGCACCTCGACCCTGTTCGCCGCGCTGGAGGTCGCCACCGGCAAGGTGACCGCCGCCTGCAAGCCGCGGCACCGGCACAGCGAGTTCCTCGCCTTCCTCAAACAGATCGCCCGCGCCTACCCCGACACCAGCGACGACACCGGCGACAGCACCGGCGAGGGCGCCGGCCTGCACCTGATCATGGACAACTACGCAGCCCACAAACACCCAAGGTCCGCGACTGGCTGGCCGCCAACCCCCGAATCCAGGTCCACTTCACCCCCATCCACGCGTCCTGGATGAACCTGGTCGAGTGCTGGTTCTCCATGGCCGAACGCCAGGCCATCCACCGCGGCACCTACCGCAGCGTGCACGACCTCAACACCAAGCTCCGCGCCTACGTCGACGGCTGGAACGAACGCGCACACCCCTTCACCTGGACCAAGACCGCGCAGCAGATCCTGACCAAGGCGAACCGTAAGAAAACCTCAAACGCAGAGCACTAGCGAACCCATCCACCACTACAGAGTCGGGGCGGGGTCAATTCCCTGTGCGGAGTCTGTGATCGGCGTATAGATAGCCGGATTCGCTCTTGGTCCCGGAGGCCGACTCCTCTTCTGGACTGGGAGCTGATTGCAGTGCCATAACGGATATCATCAGCACGGGGAGGTACATCATGCCTATGAACGGAGCGTTCGGCTCCATCAGTGCGAGAGTAGCTAAAGCGACAACGATTCCATAACCGGTGGCCATTTGAGGCCCGCACATGAGTGGGCGGCGCAGCAGAAGGACTACTAGACGGGCTAGCAGAACGAGGGCCAGCAGGCCACCGACAACTCCAGTCCCGAGCGCGAAGAATAGTGGCGTTGTATGCGCGGTCAAGCCGTAGCTAGCATAGAAGTTTGATATTCCCGGCCCAAAGACCGAGTGCGCGGCAATCACCCGAAGCGACTCGATGTTGACTTCCAATCGGCCATTGGTGATGCCTCCCACGTAGGTGGAACTACCGCCGATCGTGCCGCCGGAAAACCGGGCGATGGTGTAGAGCTCAACGCCTACTCTCGACGCCATCCACAAACCCGCGCCCAGTAGCAGTCCGCCAACTACGACATGGGCCGGCCGCAACGTGCGGGGGCCTACCGCAAGCGCGGCCAAGCCTAGACCGGCTGCAGCCATGCCACCACGTCCGCCGCTGAGCACCAGTCCTGCAGTGGACACCGCTAGCCCGACGAACGCCAGCCAGCGCCTACTTCCCTTGTTTTCTCGGTTCACGACGAGTACGCAGCAGATCACCGCAGCAATCGCCAGCGCGTCACCCATGTACACCGTCGTACTGGCGAGTCCCGGTTTCCGCATGATGTCACCAGAGGACGCTGCAGGATTCGGCAAACCTAGCGCCTGCAGTACGACCACCAAACCACTGATTGTTGCACCGACCGCGAAGCCCATCAGTATATGGCGGTGCAGCACGCGCCGGTGGGCGATCACCCAGCTGGCTAATACCGACAGGACCATCGTGTAACCGCTAACAACGCCTATCTGGTCATCGCGGACCAGGGACATGCCCAGCAACAGCAACGCGAGGGCAGCCAGTGGTATGACCCATGAATGGATCACCTTCGCGGAGGGCTCGTTGGTGTCGCGACGCGCTCGGAGCAGCAAAACCCCGAGCATGGTGATTCGCATCAGGTCGAACGCGGCTGGTGGAACACCCTGAACGGTCCAGATTGGTAGCGCCAAACCCCATAGCCATGCCAGTGCTGGCAATGGTAACGCCAGAAACAGGTACAGGCCCATCACTCCGAGCGGTACCAATACGGCAACAGGAGCGGGCAATGCCGCCATCAGCCCGCCCGCAAGCCCTATTGCAAGCACAACAAGGATGGGGAACCGGATCTCGGACCAGTTGGCGGCCAGTCGGCCGAGGGCAGCAGACGTCATTCTTCGAGCCTAATGGACAACCCCTGAGCACGGGTGAAGACCTCGAGCTCCCAGCAGCTGTAGGTTGGGTTGGTTGGTCGTTCGCCTAAAGGATGGGAGTTGCGTTTGCTTTCTCTTGGGCGTCGTAGCGAGACAACCGATTGTGGGTGAACTAGCGCAGCGGTTCTAACTCTGACTCGCATTGGGGATATTGTTAGCATGGGTATACCGTGGTGTGTACTGGCTCGATGCGACGTAACGCTCGTCCGGCGACGGTGAAGCGACCAAGCCGGGGACGCGTGGATGCCCGCCCGCCACCGAGTCAGCCTATTCAAGGCATGCCGGAGTGGGCAGGGCGCTTCGAAAATCGAACGTTGTGATCGAAGACCGTCCTCGTCGAACGACACGTGCGCATGCACCTCCCGCTTTCGCGTCAATCCTTACCTCGCGCGCAAGCTGCAAGGATCGGTTAGTCGATGGATGCCAACTCAATTACATCACGAACTGGGCCAACGAGCCTAGTAAACGTGTAGTTCCAGCCATCGATCTTGGCTAGGGTGTAGCCAGCTGCGCGCAACTGGGCTGCCGCCCTAACTGTTCTTTTGAGAGGCTGCGGTTGGTCGAACTCCACGCACACGACGCTGGGCGAAATGCCATCACGAAGAAGTGATTCAATAACCTCATACTCGGCTCCCTCGATATCCATCTTAAGAAGGTCTATGTGATCATCTCGCAGTTCCGTCATTAGAGATCTTACAGTCTTGACTGGAGCTTCGAACCACGTGCTGGTTTCCTGCAGATTTACCGCTGAATGTGATACATGGCGTGTGTCTTTTGGTGCATAGAACCGCAAGACTCCATCATAGGACCACACGCCAACCGGAATGAAGGAGAAGGACGCATCAGTTGGCGCAACTTGCCGCACATGTTCAATCGCTCTGGGAGTAGGGTCGAGTGTGACGACTCGACATCCAGCCTTATGTAGCGCTAGGTCGAACGTAATGTCCTCGCCTGCCCCTGCGCAGTAGGCGACGGTGCCCGGGCGCAAAAGTGATCGAGGAACCCACCAGCCTCCATAAGTACTTCCGAGTCGTATTAGACGGTCGCCAGTTGCCGGGCGCAGCCAGAAGGCAAGTCCGCCTCGAGCAAGGCGATTTCTCGCGCGGCTAATTAGTCCGTTCATTGGTTGCCGGCATCCCCTTTTCATTCCTGTCTTCAGATTCTTATCTGACGCTCCCCTGGGCGAGGCCGTGAGTGCGCAGCTGAAACCTGCACGTGAAGGGCTGGATAGGCGATGGTTTGGAATCCCTGCAGTGCCGTCTGGTGCAAGGGTCAACCACGCACGGGGCAACGCGGATGCATCGGTGTGCGAGGCCGTTGACCGCGAGAAGGTCATACGTAATCCGTCTCGAGGGGTGCACGAAGGGATGGGCCGGTGCTCTGAAGCTTTAAAACAGCCACCCACGATATTACGAACGTGGCCAGCGCCCCTGCCAGGGAAGCTATGGCTGCCCCCGCTCCACCCCTGCCGGACGTCAAGCAGAAGACTCCCAGGAGCGTGAGAACTCCTGCAACTTGTGCCCAGGTATACGCACTCAGCGTGCCGGATGCCTTCAGCGCGGCCCCGAGGCACTGAGCGCCGATTCGCACGACGGCGGCCAAGAGAAGAATTGTCAGTGGCTTCAACGCCCCCAGAAACTCCTGGCCGTACAGGAGTTCGATCGCTGGACCAGCCATCGGAACCAGCGCAAGAGAGGCCAGGAGCCCGGCGCCCATACCGCCCGCAACAGCCTTTGCCAGGGCGGGGCGAGAGAACTGTCCCGCGCTGAACCTCGGGAAGAGTACCTGGTCGAGGCTGGTGCCAATCATGAGTACGACCGCTGCGATCGAGGTCGCGACTGAGTAGACACCGAGGACGGCCGGGGCAAGGAACAGCCCTAGCAAGAGCTGGTCCAGTTGTGGACCGATCCGCTGGGGCAGCGTTGCGAGCACTAGCCGCCGCCCGTAGGAAATCGTTACCCGTTCCTCGTCGGGCGCAAGTCGTGCTCGACCATCACGCCGAGCCAGGACTACAAGAACCAGCGACAGCAGAAGTCCACCGACCAGGTACGCCACCAGCGTGGAGAGCACAGTGAGAGTACCGCTCGCCCAGAGCAACGCTGTGCCGAGGGCGTAGGTAACCGGCCGCATGAGGCGTACCAAGTTCCACGCCACTATGCGCTGGCCGGCACGCAGGGGAACGATGCTGAGGAGAGTGAACGTGTTCAGCGGAACGACCATTGTCGCCGCGGCAACGTACACCCACGTGATGGCGCTGTCGGGTTGCACGATGTAGTACGCGGCTCCCAGAAGGACGAGGCACCCGAGGGCGGCCTGTACGACTGCGTCGCGCGCTACCGCCGCTCTGAGGGTCCACGCGCGTGACGACGAACCACCGGACTGAAAGATTACGGCCTCGTCGGCGCCGACCAGCGACATTGTTGCCACCGCTTGGGACCACACCAGCAGGGACACGAGCATCCCACGATCCTCGGGCCCAAGGCCCCGGGAGGTGACGACGCTGCTTACGATTCCGAGAAGCATCGTAAGGGCATTGACCGCGCCTGTGCCCACTAGTGCTCGGGCGGCGCTCGATTTCGTAAGGCTGATCAGCCTCGCGTCACCGAACGCACCAACGCCGCGACCGTCGGGTGCGCGATGAGCGCCATAGACTCTCGCGCGCTGATGGTCCCGGTCGCTCGTCTCCCGATCAGGCACTGCCGACCTCCCGGCACACGCGTTCCACGACCTGCGCCTGATGCTCAGGCGTGTACAGGCGCGTCACGGTGTCCAGAGCCTTCTCCCGTACATCGACGACACGTGGGTCGTTCTTCCTCTCGATGCATTGGAGTATTGCCCTGGCCAGATCGGCTGGGTCGTCCTTCGTGAAGAACTCCCCGGTTACCCCAGGCATGATCGCTTCCACCTCGGGCATGTGGTCGTCGAGGTTGGAATGCGCGACCACTGGAACCCGCGCCAGCAGGCTCTGGATGACGGCCAGGCCAGCTCGGCCCGGCAAAACGCACACGTCGGCACGTTCATAGGCCTCGTCCAGGAGCTTCTGGTCGTAGATGGGCCCATGGAACTTCGCGTCCACTCCGAGGTCGCTCGCGAGCTTCTTGAGCCGCTCTTCCTCCGGCCCGTCGCCGATCAGGTTGATGGTTGTTCTCGAACCCTGCGCGTCCAACAGGCGGGCAGCCTGCAGCAGCACCTCGACACCCCGCTCCTTGATGAGGCGGGATACGAGGATCACCTCTGTCGAGGATCCCGGCCGAGAGGATGTCTCACTTTTTCCGACAGCTTCGCGCCGAGGACGCCCGACGCTGTTGTACACGACTGTCATTCGCTCTCGGGGAAAACCCATCTTGACGCCGATGTCCGCGGCGCGGTGCCCGTACAGAAGCAACCGGTCCGCGAGACGGTAGAACGAGACGCGGACGAGCCTTTTCAGGCCTGTCTCCTCCGCCAACCAGCCCTGTGTCCAGAAGAGCACTGGTCGGTTAAGGGCGCGTGCGAGCAGGGCCGCGATCCAGGTCGAGAGGTAGTAGGCGCTCCCCACGAAGATGACCACATCGGGCCTGGAGCGGAGGAGGTTGCTGATCAGCCCAGACTGCCAGACCCAGTTGCCGTGGGAATGGTTGCGGAGCCGCACGAACTCCTTGAGGTCTCCCTGCCCCGCGGTCAGGACGGACTCCGTGCCCTCGGTGTCGGCCCAGAAGGAGAAGCGGAACGCGTCCGACCGTTCGAGTTCATGGAACACCGGCAACCGGTAGTGCGCTACGCACAAACTCACAATCGCCACGTGTGGGGATCGGCTGCTCATGATTCCCGGCCCTCACGTCCGCTCATCGAGGGCGCGACTTGGCCATAGAAGTCCAGCACTCTTCTTAGTGACGTCTGTGCTTCGAACCGGTCGATGGTTACTTCGATGTTCTGGTTCCGCCTCTCGGCGGGGGTGTCGAGGGCATCGACGATGGCTTTCGCCATGGCTCCTTCGTCCCCCTGGGGAACGGTGTATCCGAGCATCGGAGGCTCCAGCACCTCCACCAGTGACACCAGTTCGTAGACGACCACGACCGCTCCGAGCGCGGCCGCCTCTATGACGGAGTTCGGCAGACCGTCCGTCCTGCCGGGCGAGACCACGACAGCCGCTTCGGCGAAGAGCCGCCATAGGTCCTTTTGCGGAACCTGCTCCATCAGGGTCACCGAACTGCCGAACGAGACGGCCTTCTGTGCAGCCTGCTGGTTCCTGCCGAGGCCGATGCAGACGACCCGGGCGTCGGGACGTAGCTCGAGCACCCGGGGGATGGCGTCGACGAACGTCTCGTAGTCGATATAGGAGCGTGCGCCTCGGGGAAAGACCACCAAGGGGGCACGGTCCCCTTTGGAGGAGGTCGAGGACGCAGCCAGCGCGGCGCGCAAATCTGCGGTAGCGAGCCCCATGTTCCCGGGCACGACGAGACTCGGGGTCGTCTCGGGAAGTCCGAACTCCTTTGCGAGACGTACATCCGCGTGATTGTCCGCCATGAAGCCGTCGCAGGACCGCAACGCGTGGCGGGCGTGGTCGAGAACCGACCCCTTCGCCTGTCCCTGGAAGTCCTGCCCCCACGTACTCACGATCGTAGGGGCATCCAACCGCGTCATGGTGGCGGCGATTCCCTCGAACGGTACCCGCAGCGCGTGAACGAGTGCAGGGCGCTGCCTGGATGCCAGCCTGGCGAGACGGCGGGACAGCCTGCGAGTCGCCCACAGGTCGAGGGTGTTTTCAACTCGGTGCGCGCTACCCCCGGCACCCGCGTCCGCGCGGCGAGCGTTGGCCGAACGAGCGAGGAGCCTGCGAGAAATGGCCTCGAGGCCGCGCCTGCCGGTCCCTTCCAGGAGCAGACTGCGGCTCCGGTTCCACAGGTCGGTCGGTTCCACGAGCTCGAATCCCGCGCACGACGACGCCCAGGTTGACCGTTGTGTAGCGTCGAGCCGGCGGGTGGAGAACGCGAGACCGGTGACGCCCGCTCTGGTCAGATGCATTGCCCATCGCACCGCGTGGACGCTTCGGGCGTCGACAACCAGCCAGACCGGGCTCGGCGCAGACGGCGTAGTACTCACTTCGGGCCCCTGGCGCTGCGCAGGCCAGACCACGTGCCGTGTCGGGCGCAGGTGGACAGGATCCACATCGACGTGCGATGTGCGCAGTCCTCGACGGCGTACTCGAATGGAATCTGGTGGGTGTTGGGCTGCCGTGCCACTTCCATCTGAAGCTGGATTGCGTGCCTGACGTCAGCGGATGACAGTCCGGTCATCACGATCGAGCCGGCGTCGAGCGCTTCGGGTCGTTCGATGGATTCCCGCAGGGTCACTGCCGGGAAGCCCAGGATCGCCGACTCTTCCGAGATCGTCCCGGAGTCGGAGAGCACGCACGCCGCGTTGGTCTGGAGCTTCACGTAGTCGAGGAAGCCGAAGGGCTCGTGGAAATCCACACCTTCCGGCGCGTCCCACTCGGCGAGGTTCTCGAGCCGCTTGCGCGTGCGCGGGTGAGTGGACACGAGCACCGGCAGCTTCCAGTGGTCGCGGACATCCACGATGCACTCCAGGAGCATGCGAATCCGCTCCGGGTCGTCGACGTTCTCTTCGCGGTGCGCGCTGACGAGGAAGTAGCCGCCGTCGTGAAGTCCCAGTCGGGCTACCACGTCGGACGCCTCGATCCGAGGGCGGTAGTGGTCCAGGACCTCACGCATTGGCGAACCGGTCAGCAGGATTCGCCTCGGCTGGAGGCCTTCAGCAAGGAGGTTCCGCCGGGCGTGCTCGGTGTAGACGAGGTTGAAGTCGGCCACGTGGTCGACGAGCCGCCGGTTGGTCTCCTCCGGGACGTTTTCATCGAAGCACCGGTTGCCCGCCTCCATGTGGTAGACGGGGATGTGCATTCGCTTGGCCATCAGTGCCGCGATGCAGCTGTTCGTGTCGCCCAGGATGAGCACGGCGTCCGGCCGCTCGGCGCGGAGCACCTCCTCAGTTTTGATCAGCGTCTCGCCCAGGACGTGGCCAAGCGACGAGGTGTCGACGTCGAGGTAGTGATCGGGAGCGCGCAACTCCAGGTCGTCGAAGAACACCTGGTTGAGGGCGTAGTCGTAGTTCTGGCCGGTGTGGACGAGAACGTGGTCCATCGTCCGGTCCAGCGTGGCGATCACTCGGGAGAGCCGGATGATCTCCGGGCGGGTGCCCACGATCGTCATGACCTTCGTCATCCGCGCTTCTCCTCGGCTCCGGGAGCCACCGGCTCGGCGTATGTGTCGGGGTTGTTCGGGTCGAAGACCGAGTTCGTCCAGAACAGCGTCACGAGTTCGCCACCGCCGATGTTAGTGATGTTGTGCACCCACATCGTGGGCATGTCGATGGCAGCAGGGGAGTCGCCTGACACGCGGAAACGGACGACCTCGTCGGAGAAGAGACGCCGCAGTGCGATCTCGGCCTCACCGCGGAGTACGACGAACCGCTCGACCTTGCCGAGGTGGAAGTGCTCCCCGCGAGTGATTCCCGGCACCGTGCTCGAGACGAAGGTCTGACCTGCTCCGCCGTGCGCTCGTACGCACTCCACGAGCTCGCCACGGGCGTCGGCCCGCTTCGGGAACCTGATCGGGTAGTGATCGGGGAACAGCGCCGCGCGGTAGGTGTTGAACAGGTCCACGTCGAACTTGTTGGCCAGCGGCGGAATGTCGCCCGTGCTGTAGAGCGTATGGAACTCCCGCAGGGTGGCCAGGACCCCGCTGACGCGGTGTGGCTCACCCACCGGGGTCAGTTCCTCGGCAGCATCAGTCGGACCACAGGCGTCGACGAGGACGCGGGCGGCGTCCTGCGCGTGCAGCAAGGAGACCTCGCGATCGTTGACCTCCGGCGTCCGACCACTTGCGACCTCGTGGCAGAAGGTTGCCACGAAGGAGTTGTAGTGCGGCCGGCCGTGCTCACCGAAGAGATTCGGCAGCCGTACATCGACGATGCCCGCACCGGCCTCGGACGCCGCCTTCCTCAGCGTGTCCGCCGCGGCAGACTTGCCGTCGCCGTAAGACGTTCCGTTGCCTGCCTGGATGCTGTTCGCGTAGACCACCCGCACCGGGCGCTCGGCACGGATGACCGCATCCCCCACGGCCCGGGCCAGTTCGACGTTGCCGTCACGGAGGTCCTCGGTTTCCGACCTGTTGATCCCGGCCAGGTGGATCACCGCGTCGGCGTCGCGAACGACCTTCGCGAGGCCTGGCATCGCCGACCGGTTCACAGGCACGACCTCGTGCTCGGTGAGTGCCCGTAGGCGGCTGCGGACATGCCAGCCGAGGAAGCCATCGGCTCCGGTCACCGCAACCTTCATGCCGCCGCCCCCTGGAGTACGCGCTGCATCTCGGGCAGGGTCAGCAGAAGGGTCTGCACCTCGTCGACATCGAGCCGGCGGGTGTTGTGCGATGTGTAGTCGTCTGTCTCCCGCTCCTCTGGCATCCCCTCGTCGAAGAAGAGTTCGTACTGCAGGGAACGCGCGTCCAGCGGCACGCGGAAGTAGTCGCCCTTGTCCAAGGCGCGCACCCGCTCCTCACGGCTCAGCAGGGTCTCGTACATCTTTTCTCCGTGACGGGTGCCGATCACCCGTATCTCGGGCTCGTCGACCTTCAGGAGCTTGGCCACGGCGCGAGCCAGGACCTCGACGGTGCAGGCCGGCGCCTTACGGACGAAGAGATCGCCGTTGTCGGCGTTGGCGAAGGCGTACTCCACCAGCTCCACGGACTCCTCCAGGCTCATCAGGAACCGCGTCATCTGCGGCTCGGTGATCGTGAGCGGCTGGCCGTTGCGGAGCTGTTCGACGAAGAGCGGGATCACCGACCCCCGGGAGTACATCACGTTCCCGTAGCGGGTCACCGAGATAGTTGTATCCGAGCCTGCGCTGTTGCGGGCTGCAGCCTGCGCGACCTTTTCCATCAGCGCCTTCGACATGCCCATCGCGTTGACCGGGTAGACGGCCTTGTCCGTGCTCAGGCAGACGACTGACCTGACCCCCCCTGCGGTCGCGGCCTCGACGACGTTGGAGCTGCCCAGGATGTTGGTGCGCACTGCCTGGGTGGGGAAGAACTCGCAGCTCGGTACCTGCTTCAGTGCGGCGGCGTGGAAGACGAAGTCGGCCCCGCGCACCGCGTCCCGCACGCTGTCGAAGTCCCGGACGTCTCCAAGGAAGAACCGCAGTCGGTCGTCCGAAAGCCGGCGGCGCATGTCGTCCTGCTTCGCCTCGTCGCGGCTCAGCACCCGGACCTCGTGCACTCCGGTACGCAGCAACCTGCGCACCATGGTCGACCCGAACGAACCGGTACCACCCGTCACGAGTACACATCCGGAGTCCACCGGTGACTGCGCTTGCTGCCGGCCCTCGTTGAGGTCGGTCACGACCCTGCCCCCTTCGAACTCACTGCTTCTGCTGTCCGAACTTCACCGGCGCGCACTGCCGCCACGGCTGCCGCGAGCTCCTGCCAACCCTCCGGACCGACGGGAGGACGCCAGCCCTTCGCTGTCAGCCACCCACTGTCTTGGTCCTGGCCGAACCACACCATCTCGAGTCGTCGAGCCTGGCCTGCGATCTGGAGATGATGTGTTCCAGCCCATCTGGCTGCGAGGACCAGGCTGCGGGCAACACTGGTTGGAACGTGACGCGGCTCTCGACCCCCCAGGATTCGGAGCAGCTCTCCCGTAGTTAGCCCTTCCCACGGCTGCAGGATGATTTCCGGCGGCGTGTCCGTACAGGTGGCGACGAACGCGACGGCTGCACCGACGTTGTCCACTTGGACCTGCGGTGTTGGATTCTCGCCCTTCCCAGCCACGGAGGTGGCCTTGGAGGACGCCAACCGGGCCAGGCGTCGTGTGACCGAGCGGTTGGGTCCATGGACTGAGGTCGGCCGGAAGAGCACCGTGGATGGTCCGGAGTCCATGCGCTCCAGGGTCTCTTCAGCTAGCGCCTTCGACCGGGAGTACGCAGAGAAGGGATACCGCAGCGTCGACTCGTCCAGCCGACGGGTTCTTCCTTGGACGGCGGCCGAACTTACGTGGACGAACCGTTTCGTTCCAGCGGCGCGGCAGGCGAGGTGTACAAGTATTGGGAGGAGCGCATTTGCCCCGCACAGCGCAGGCCAGTCCGCCCCCGTCGCGTCAGCGATTCCGGCAGCGTTGACCACGCAGTCCGCGCCGGCGACTGTCTGGCTGAGTTCCTCAGTCAGGTCATCTCGGAGAGATGCCTGCATGAGCAGAGCTTCGCAGTTGGCACCGCTGAAGGCCACTCGGGGCGCTGCCACTTCGCGGACATCGAATCCTGACCTGCGTAGTTGTGACGAAATCGCAGCGCCGACAAAGCCACTCGCGCCGATCACGGCTACCTCAGCCATACCAACTCTCCCGGGTCGTCCGCTTGAGAATGTTTGGACGACGATCTGCGCAGGCCCTGGCAAGGATGTCCGCCAGGCGTGCGGCTCCAACAGATCGGGACAGGTTGCGGTTGTAGTACGCGAGACCATTGCGACCCATGACCGCGCGCTTCTCCTTTGAAGCAGCTGCCATTCCGGCGATCGCGCCCGCCAACGCGGATGGTCGGTCCGGCTCCACTGCGATCCCGGCGTGGGCCTGCGCTACGAGCTGTGCGGCTGCACCAGGCGCAGCACAGATGATCGGAGCACCACACGCCATTGACGCTTGGAGCTTGCTGGGCAGAGTCGTGGCCAGAAACGAGTCACCCCGCAATGACACGAGCTGCGCGTCCGCCGAGGCGATGACCCCGGCCATGTCAGCCGTAGTCCGTGGAGGACAGAATCGGACTGAATGCTCTAGGCCAAGTTCGGCGACCCGGCGGCGCAGTCCCGGCTCCGCAACACCCCGGCCGACGAAAGTCAGCCGCACGTCATCGCGGTCACGCAAAGCGTTCATCGCCTCGATGGCATTTTCGAGGCCTTGAACCTCGCCAATGCCGCCCGCGTACATGAGTTCGAATCGCGAGGAGTCACTGTTCGAGCGCGGTGCTGGTTTGAAAACACTTTCGTCCACCCAGTTGTAGACGGTGGCGACTTTGTGCTCGTCCACACCTCGCGCCCGGAGCAGGTCGCTCATGGCTGGTGAGATGCCCACGACAGCGCTGGCGCGGCGGTAGATACCGTTGCAATAGCGCGAAAGCTGGCGGGCCATGAAGTGGTTTCCGCGTGGGTTGCTCACGAACCCACTCGCAGTTACCGAGTCTGGCCACAGGTCCTGCACGTACAAGACGAATGGCACCCCCGCAAGCGCGTTGAGGACGACTGCGGGAATGGCTACCGTCGCCGGCGTGCAGTAGACGAGGCAAACGTCGCACCCGGCCAGTGCTGCGGTAAAAGCTGTCGTGGAAGCGGCGAAGGACATGTAGCTCGCGATCCGCTTCGCGGCGCTGTCGTCATGGCTCGGGTAGTGCAACACCCTCGTCAGGCGAACCCCGTCGACCGTCTCGCGCCGGAGTGGTCTGCGAGGTCGGGGATCAAGGAAGCGACCGGTTGGGTAGTTCGGGAACGAGGTCAGGGCGGTCACCTCATGGCCCGCGTCAACTAGTGCGTTTGCAACTGCGGTCGGATGCGCCGCGGCGCCAGGCTCGGGGCTGTACCACTGGGTGATGAATCCGATCCTCACTCGCTCACCCATTCATGCGTGGCCGGATGCGGACGAGGCTGGACGGTTCGGCCGGCCCTCGATGGATTTCTGGGCGCCACGACGGCGCCCTCGGCGGCGTGCCTCCGGCCGGGCGCCTGGAGTCGGGCTGATGCTGAGTCCCCGTGGATGGTCTGAGGCAGCAACAGATAGCACCCGGCGCCGATCGCCAGAAGAAGCACACCAACAATTGGTCCGACAGTCTCGGTGACCAATGCCGCGGCGCAACACCCAACCGCAGCGAAGGCCGACACCATCGCGGACCGTGCGTGGCTCCATCCGCCGGCCACGAGCCGCTGATATATGTGGTCTCGATGCGCCTGCTTCCACGGCTGACCGGACGCGACGCGTCTCGTCAAGGTCCAGCTCGTGTCGACGACATACACCAGCAGCGGTGCCAACGCCGACCAGAGCGGTACGCCTGCAGCGGCTGCCCACAGAGCAAGACCCGCAAGCGCCATCCCGATGGCGTAACTCCCTACGTCGCCGAGGAAGACGCGAGCTTTGGGAAAGTTCCAGGGCAGGAAGCCTGCAGCCGCCCCGGCGACGGCGAGGCCGAGCGTCGTCAGGTTGTCGACACTCCAGTGCCAGCCAACGTACGCATACCAGGCGCCGGCCACTATGGCGTTGAGCGCGGAGATCCCGTTCACGCCGTCCATGAAGTTGAAGGCGTTGGTGAAGCCCGCCAGCCAGATCGTAGCTACTGCGGCGGCGAGAACGAGGCTGATCCCGCTCAGGGCAGTCCTGGTCTCAAGCATCCACAGCGCAAGGCTCAACCCCAGCACCAGTTGGATTCCGAGCCGGGGCAAAGCTCCCAGCGTCCACATGTCGTCCGCCAGCCCGAGTGCCGCGGACAGAGCCAGCGCCATCACGACAACGGACCATGGGACGGGCGCCGCAGCCAGATACCCAGCTACGATCCCGAGCCAGATGCCGGCGACGACCGCGAGCCCGCCTCCGCGGGCGGTCGGCATGGCATGCGATGAGCGGTTGTTGGGTATATCGACGACGTACCGTCGAAGCACGGGCAATAGGACGCCCTGCAACCCTAGGCTTGCGAAGGCAGCCGCCAGCACTACTGCCGGCATGGTCACGGAGGTCCTCCCTCGGTGCAGGTTCAGTGGCTGATCGCCCGAGGGGCACAGCCAGACGTGTGACGATCAAGATTCGTCAGGCAGATTCGCGCTCAGGTACGGCTCCTCCTCCAAGTCGGCAGTTCCTCGGATTCAGACTGCCGTGGTCTGCCAGGCTGTCCCGAGCGCGGAGAACGTACGGGTTGATGGGCGACCTCACCGACCATGTGCGCGCAGATGTCCCTCAGCGCGTCGGTCACCTGACCACGCCTCGACCACAGGTCCACGGAGTAGACGTCGGCGGGCCGTACGGCCGGTACGGAGATGTGCGACACCAGCGGATGCACGGGACGATGGTCTGGCTCGCCGTCCCCGAAGAGCTCCTCGTGCAGCTTCTCGCCTTCGCGCAGGCCCGTGTATACGACCTCGATCTGCTTGCCGGACATGTCGATCAGGTTGCGGGCGACGTCATCGATGGAGACCGGCTTGCCCATGTCGAGCACGAGGGCTTCACCGTCACGCCCGATCGCAGCCGCCTGGATCACCAGCTGGACGGCTTCCTGCACGGTCATGAAGTAGCGCGTCACCTTGGGATCGGTCACTGTAACCGGCCCACCGGCCTCGATCTGGGACGTGAACGCCGTCAATACCGAACCCCGGCTGCCGAGTACGTTGCCGAACCGCACACTGAGAAAGGTGCCGCTGGCCTCGCGCGCGACTGTGGCCGTGAGTCCCTCCGCCAGGCGCTTCGTGTAGCCGAGAACGCTGCAGGGGTTGGCGGCCTTGTCCGTGGAGATGTTCACGAACCGGCTCACACCTGTGCGTTTGGCAGCCTCGAGCACCGCATGGGTGCCCCAGACGTTGGTCCTCACCGCCTCAGCCGGGTACTGCTCCAGCATCGACAGGTGCTTGAGCGCCGCGGCGTGGAACACGACATCCGGACGTCGTTCCTCGAATACCTGAAGGATCCGTTCGGTGTCTCGGATGTCGGCCAGCACCAGGTCGGGGGAGTCGAGCATCGCGCGTCCATGAATCGACAACTGGACGGCGTGCAGAGCCGACTCGTCCCGGTCGAGCATGAGGAGTTCGGCCGGTGCATACCTCCAGATCTGCCGGCAGAGCTCTGACCCGATCGACCCGCCGGCGCCCGTCACCAGCACGACCCGTCCGGTCAGGTAGTCCGCAACAGATGCCACATCGGTGTCGATCTGGTGCCGGCCGAGTAGGTCGCTCATCTGTAGGTCGCGGATATCGGACACCGCGACCCGCCGGTCCAGCAGTTCGCCGAGGCTCGGCAGCACCTTCAGATCGATGTTGAGACTTGCCGCGCGGCGCTCCATGGTTCGCAGCAGTTCGGCACTCGCGCTAGGAATCGCGACGACGAGCGTTCGGCATCCGGTCTCCGCGACCGCCCGCGGAAGGTCCTCGCCGGTGCCCAAAACCGGAATGCCACGCACCCGGCGATGTCGCAAGTTGAGTCGGTCGTCGAGTAGGCCGACCGGCCACCAGCCGGCGCTGGGGTCCCGGAGCATCGAGTCGACGAGCTGACGGCCACCATCACCGGCGCCGAAGATCAGGACCGGCGTCATTCCGTCGGTCCGTTCCGCTGTGCGGTACTCGTGTTCATGCAACCGTCGCCAGGTGGCGCGCAGCCAGGCCACCAGGGCCATCGCCATGAACGACGCGCCGACCGGAACCGTCCGAGGCACCAGCGGCGGCGAGAGTAGTGCGTTGAGTACCGCGGCCACTAGCCCGACGGACACGGTTACCCCGCCAAGAAGGATCATCTCCTCGAAGCTGCCGACCGCGGCTCGCCCGTGGTGCAGCCGCACCACCCAGCCGAAGCTGACCTGCAACACGGCGGCGATCAGCCCAAGTGCGAGCGCACCCATCCACGGTGTCACACCGCCGGGCGCTCCGACGCTCGCGCGCAGGACCGAGAACGTTGCCATCGCCAACAGCCAGGCGACGCCATCGCACAGAGCCAGCACCACGAGTCGGTGGCGACGCAAGACGGGCTCGACACGGCCCGTCACCCGCACTCTCCCCAAGACATCACGGTTGTTCCCCCCGGAACCTCTGCGCGGAGCACGACCGCTCACGATTGCGGCCAAGTGGCAGTATGAAGGCATATTAATCTGGATGGCAAGGCATGATGGGAGCCACGCCTCGGGCCTCGTCGCCGCGCGGGACAGCGCCGGCCATGGACGAGCAGTGGACCGAGGAGACCGGCGACAACGAAAGTGACTCAGTGAACCTGCGCGACTACCTCAAGGTGCTCCGCCGCCGCTGGCGGTGGCTGATCCCCGGCGTCCTCGTCGCCGTTGTTGCCGCGGCCGTCGTCACCTTCCTCACGACTCCGCAGTACGCCTCCACGATCCGCCTGTTCGTCTCCACGCCCGAGACGAACACCACCGCTGCGTATCAGGGCGGGCTGTTCTCGGAGCAGCGGGCCGCGTCCTACGCCGACCTGCTGACCGGCCCGGAGGTTGCGGAGCGAGTCGTGCACGCGCTCGGTCTGCACGAGAGCCCGTCCGCACTTCAAAAGCACGTTACCGCCAGTGTCGTACCGAACACGGTTATCCTTTCCGTGACCGTGACCGACCCGAGCCCTGGCCGGGCAGAGCGAATCGCGAAGGCGTACGCCGACCAGTTCAAGACCTTCGTCGAGCAGATTGAGGCTCCGTCGAAGAAGTCCGGCTCGCCGATCACGACGAGCGTCCTCGGCACGCCGGACACCACGAGCAGCCCTGTTTCGCCGCAGCCGGTGCGGAACCTAGGGCTCGCAGCGGTCCTCGGACTCCTGCTCGGAATCGGCGCCGCCGCTCTGCGGGAAAGCCTCGACACCTCGGTGCGCCAGGCGGAGGAACTCGCAGCTCTGGCCGCTGCGCCGGTGCTGGGTTCGGTCGGCTTCGATCCGAACGTGGACAAGAGGTACACCATCGCCTCCGCCGGGCGCTCTGCGCCGCGGGTCGAGCAGTTCCGTGTCCTGCGGACCAGCCTTACGTTCGTCGACGTGGACCAGCCGAGCAAGGTGTTCGTCATCACTAGTGCGGTCGAAGGTGATGGTAAGACCACCACCGCGTCCGATCTCGCGATCTCGCTGGCCCAATCCGGTAAGCACGTCCTCCTGGTCGACGGCGACCTGCGCCGTCCGAAAGTAGCTTCCACGTTGGGATTGGAGCAGGCAGTTGGCTTGACCACGGTCCTCATTGGTCAGGCGGCACTGTCCGATGCCATTCAGGAGTGGGGCGACGCGGGCCTTGCGGTTCTTGCCAGTGGGGGTCTGCCACCGGACCCGGTCCAACTGTTCCAGTCCCGGGCGATGTCAGACGTACTCAGAGATCTGCGTCGGGCGTTTGACGTCGTGCTCATCGACGCGCCGCCTCTGTTGCCGGTCGCCGACGCGACCATCCTTGCCAGCCAGGCCGACGGAGCCCTCATGGTCGTCCGGTACGGCAGGACCACCCGAGAGCAGGTACGTGCCGGGGTGGAACGCCTCACCTCCGTGCATGGCAGGCTCACCGGCACCATCCTGAACTGGTGTCCGCGAAGCGAAGCCAGCATGACGTACACCTATCACCCCGACGCGGTCCCGGACTCAACTCTCGTCCAGCCGGGGGCCGCCGGTCCACCCTCCAACGGCGGTGCGGCCCCGCACGCCAACGACGCCGCGCACACCAACGGCGCGGCCCGGTACAACCAGGGTGCGGTCGAACCGGCCGGCACCTACGAGGGTCGGCGCCGCGCCAACCGTCTGAGCTGATCGCGGACCGGCGCCTATGAAGGTACTGATCGTCGGGGGCGGGATCGGCGGACTGACCGCTGCGCTGAGCCTGCACGCGGCAGGTGTCGACTGCGAGGTCGTCGAGTCCGTTGTGGTTCCCCGGCCGCTCGGCGTGGGCATCAACCTTCAGCCACACGCCGTCCGCGAGCTCGTCGAACTCGGCCTGGGCGAGGCGCTTGCCGACCTCGGCATCCCGACCAGCCGGATGGTGTACACCGACCGGTTCGGCGGCACGATCGTGGCGATCCCTCGGGGGCGGTTCGCAGGTTACGACTGGCCGCAGTACTCCATCCACCGCGGTGAGCTGCAGATGATGCTCCTCGAACGCGTACGCGAACGCCTGGGCGGCATCTCGACCGGGCTGGTCCTGGAGGACTTCGAGCAGGGCGACGCCGGCGTCACGGCTCTGCTGCGTGACGTACGGACGGGGGAGCGGGTGCCGCGGACGGGCGACGTCCTCGTCGGCGCGGACGGCCTCCACTCGACCGTCCGCGCGCAGCTGCACCCCGGCGACGGGCCGCTGCTGTGGAGCGGGATCCGGGTGTGGCGAGGGACGGTGGAGGGTGAGTCGTACCTCAACGGCGCCACGATGCTCGTCGCCGGCTCCAACCGGTCGGTGAAGTTCGTGGTCTACCCCGTGTCGGCCCGCGCCGCTCGGGCCCAGGGGAGAGCGCTGCTCAACTGGGTGGCCGAGGTGACGCTCGCCGCCCCGGGCCCGGTCCCGGACGCGGACCTGTCCCGGCGAGGACGGCTGGAGGACGTACTCCCGCACTTCGGCGGCTGGCGGCTTACCAGCCCGGACATCGCCTCGATCATCTCAGGTACGGAACGGATCCTGGAGCACCCGATGGTGGACAAGGACCCCTTGCCCAGCTGGGGGACCGGCCGGGTCACGCTGCTCGGGGACGCCGCGCACCCGATGTACCCCGTGGGCTCCAACGGCGGCTCGCAGGCCGTGGTGGACGCCCGGGTGCTGGCGAGGGAGCTGGCTGTGGCCGCCGACCCGGTTGCTGGGCTGGCGGCGTACGAAGCCGAGCGCAGACCGGCCACCTCCGAACTCGTGCTCGCCCAGCGCGAGCTGCCCATGGAGGCGACCATCGCGCTGGTCACCGAACGCGCGCCCGAGGGGTTCGACGACATCACCGACGTGCTGACTCCGGACGAGCTCGGCACCATGCGCGAGGCGCAGCGGCGGCTCAGCGACATGGACGTACACGCGCTCAACAGCCGTCCGTCGTGGAACGTCGTACGGCAGAATGTGTGAGGGTCGATCCGCCGTCCGGAGTCGACGGGGGATCAGCGACTAAGGTCAGCTTCCGTGATCTCCATAGTCATCCCCTTTGTCCGCGCGTCAGCCGAGCAGAGCCCGAACATCAGGGCGGACAATCACTTGGCGACCTATTACCGGGCAATGGTGGTGACGTTCGCGTCGGTGCGGCGCTGGAATCCGGACGTCGATCTGATCCTTGTGACCAACCATACGGCGCCCGAGGAGTTCGCACGGCAGTTGCATGGCCTCGGCGTATCGGAGCAGTTGGAGCCATTCGCTCACGAGCCACCTGCGGGGTTCAACAGGAGTTTCGCGGCGTCGCTCTACATGCTCGACGCGCTGGGCCAGCCAGCCGCGGCCAAGCAGGTTCTCTATGTCGATCCGGACGTGCTGTGCGTCCGGCCTCTGGGTGACATGCGTGCGGCGTGTGGGGATGCGGTCGGAGCGCTCCCGTTGAGCTATCCCGTGGACCATGATGTGAACGGGTTGACGCGAAGGCAGGCCGCCGAACTGCACACCGAGCTCGGTGAGGCGACAGACTCTCCTCCCCAGCACTTCGGTGGCGAGTGTTACGTCGTGCCTGCCGGGCTCGCTCCGACTCTGATCGATCGCGCCGAGTCGGCATGGCGGCTATCGCTGGATCGTTACGAGCGCCACGAGTCGAGGTTCACGACCGAGGAGCACATCATGGCTTTCGCATTGCGGGGTGTGCCCGTAGTGAATCTGTCGCCGTTTGTGCGTCGGATCTGGACTGCGGCCCGTCACCGCACGGTCGATGGCTGTGAGCCCGAGTTGACGCTTTGGCATCTGCCCGCCGAGAAGGATCGCGGGTTCGCCGAGATGTATTCGTTGGCGACGGACCGCGACTCGTGGTTCTGGCGCGCGGGTGCAGATGAGTTCACGCAGCGTGCAGCGCGATCGATGGGATTGTCGAACCGCCGCCCATCGAGGTTCGTCCGCGACCTGGCTGGAGCGGTGTACTCCCGCGTCCGCAGGTAGATCACGCCTCTGTGGACGCTCGTCCAGCTCGAGTGGTTGAAATGCGTGGACCTGGCGCGGGTCAGAGCCAGCCGGCGTCGTGGGCGGCGCGGAACGCCTCGGCCCGGGTGCGTACGCCGAGCTTGGTGACCGCCGCGGCGAGGTAGTTGCGGACTGTGCCGTGGGAGAGGTTCATCCGGCGGGCCACGACCGTGAGCGGGGTGTCGTACTCCGCGAGGCGAAGCACCTCCAGCTCACGTGGGCTCAACGGGCATTCGGGGGCACTGAGCGCGTCGGCGGCCAGCGCCGGATCGACGTACCGGCCGCCGGCCGCCACCCGCCGGATCACCTCGGCGAGCGCACCACCGGGAGATCCCTTGGGCAGAAAGCCTTTCGCGCCGGCGGCGAGTGCCTTCTGCAGATGTGGTGGACGGCCGCGGCCGGTGAGGATGACCACCTCGCAGGACGGGAGGACGCGCCGAAGCTCGGCGGTGACCTCCAGCCCGTCCAGGCCCGGCATCTGCAGGTCGACCACGGCGACGTCGGGCCGGTGCGCCCGGGCCGCCTCGACCGCTGCGGTGCCGTCGGGTGCCTGGGCGACCACGTCCAGGTCGGGCTCGAGGTCGAGCAGCGCAGCGAGCGCGGTACGGATGAGTTCCTCGTCGTCGGCGAGGAGTACCCGGATCACTGGCCGGCCGGCGTGGTCGTCGTTGCCGGCCCGGTCGCCTCGGCAGGCAGGGGCGCTGTCGGCACGGTTGCGGTGAGCGTGAACACGTCGTTCACCTCCTCGACGTGCAGCGAACCGCCGAGGTCCGCGAGCCGGTCGGCCACCCCGCGCAGGCCGAAGCTGTGCCGGTCGGGGCCGGACCGGTCCGCGCCGTCGTTGGAGACGGTGAGCGTCGCCTGGTTCGCGGCACGGGCGATCTCGATCGTGGCCCAGGTGGCCCGGCTGTGCCGGAGCACGTTCGTACCCGCCTCCCGCAGGGTGAGGGCGAACGCGGTGGCGACTTCGACCGGCAGCTCGCCGGCGGAGTTCGTTGCCGTACAACGGATTCCGGACGAACGCAAGACCGCGTTGACAGCGGTCAGCTGATCGGACAGGTCGACGGTTCGGTAGCCGTGCACGGCTTCACGTACCTCCGACAACGCTGTGGCGGCGAGATGTTGCACCTGCGCCGATTCCTCGGCCGCCCGGCCGGGATCGGTGCCGGCCAGCCGGGCGGCGAGCTCGGCCTTCAACGCGATCACGGCGAGCCGGTGGCCGAGCAGGTCGTGCACGTCGCGGGCGAACCGCAGGCGTTCCTCGGTCACCGCAAGCCGAGCTTGCGCGTCGCGCCCTGCTCGTGCCTGCAGGAGCAGGCTCCACAACCAGAGCTGCAGCCCGCTCAGAGCCGCGACGGACACCGCGAGCGAGACGGTCACCACCAGGAACGCCCACACCGCGGAACCCGTCGCCAACGCCACCGCGGTCGCGCAGCCGAGCACCGCGACCGTCACCGCCAGCGCGTACCGCCGGCTGGTGAGCATCGGCGAGAAGCCGGCGATCGTCCCGCCGAACCACGCCCAGGTCAGCCACTCGCTGCCGCCGACAGGGGCGACCAATGGCACCGACCCCACACAGGCGGCGCCGAACGCGACCAGCAGCCACCGGCGGGTACGGGCGGCCAGCCACGGTGTCGCGGTGGCGTAGAGGCAACCGGCCAGCGTGATCCCGAACGCGGTGGTGCCCACGGCGCCGAGGACGGCCCACGTCGGGCGCTGCTCCCTGATGACGGCGAGGTACGGCATCGTCATGCAGGCCAGCCAGCCCGCGGCGAGCGACCCGACGGTGGCCCACCGGGCCCGCCGCAGCGGAGGGTCCGCGGCGTCGGCGGGCTCGCCCGCGGCGGTCGTGCTCAGCGTGGTCACCTCTCAGATCCTAGGGTCGCGGACCACCCGATCGCCCCGTCCGGCGCCGGAGCCGCGACAGGACGTGGGAAGTGCACGGGCAGCCGATGACAATCCGCATCTGGGGACTGCGCCCGCCCGGCTCCACGCTCGACCCATGACGACACAACAGCTCACCAACACCGCTCCGCCCCGGCGCCGGGACCGTCCACTGTGGATCGCCGGTCGGCACTACCTCGAGATGGTGGTGGCCATGGTCGCCGGCATGATGCTGCTCGGCCCGGTCTGGACGACCGCGACGGTCGTTCTCGGTGGCCGGGAGATCCTCGGCCGGGTTGACGCCGGTGCCCTGGTGATGGCGACCAACATGGCCATCGGGATGGCGATCTGGATGCGGTACCGGGGGCACGGCTGGGTCCCGATCGCGCAGATGAGCGCGGCGATGTACGTGCCGTTCCTGGCGTTCCTCGTGCCGTACTGGCTCGACGCCGTCTCCGGCGACGTCGTGATGCTCGGCGGCCACGTGCTGATGCTGCCGGCGATGGCGGTGGCGATGCTCGCCCGGCCGGGGGAGTACACGCGCCATCACCACCGTCGGGTACCGGCTGCCGAACCGAGCGGTGGGCTGCGGCGCGGGCTGCGGCGCGTCGGCGCCGCGGTCGCGCACCGGTGGCCGAGCCTGCTCGGCCTGGTGGTAGCCGTGGGCGCCTGGGTGGACAACCCGATGCCGGACTTCATGTGGGTGATGCTGGTCCTGCCCGTCGCGTACATCGTGATCGGGTTCTGGCGCCGGCAGTTCGGAGACCGCCGAGTGCTCGCGATCCAGCTCGGTGGACTGGTCCTCTACGTGGTTCTCTTCCTCGCCGCGCTCGGCGCCCACGAGCGGCTCGCCGCCATCCTCGTCGGCAGCGGCTGGTTGGTCCACGCCGGTTGGGACGTCGCCCACCACCGCGCGAGGTCCGTGGTGCCGCGGGCGTACGCCGAGGCGTGCGCGGTCTTCGACGGCGTCATCGGGCTCACCATCATCCTCGCGCTGTGGCCGCGATGAGAACGACGCCATGTCGTCAGTGCTGAACGATGTTGAACGACGCTGAAAGACTTTGAACGGTGGTGGACAATGCTGGACGTGCCGGACCGGCTGCGGACAGTGATCTGGACACCGTCCGACCGGCAACAGAGGATGCGTGGAACCGCCCGCGTTCCGCTCGCGTGTGTTCCGCCCAACCTCTGTGCCGGAAGGGACCAGGATGGTCGCGCCCCACATTCGCGCGGTCCCGCGCACGGCTCGGCCGCGCCGGCTGCGGTCACCCCTGCTTCTCGCGGTGTCGCTGCTGCTGGCGCTCTCCGGCGCGGCCTGCGCGAGTGGCTCCGATGACTCGACCGGCGGCGACGGCAAGCTCACCATCACCGTCGAAGGACCGAACCAGTGGAACGACAGCGGTTCGTCGTTCGGTAAACCCTGGGAAGATCTGGTCGCGGCCTTCGAGAAGGCCGAGCCCGACATCAAGGTGAAGACCGTCGTCCTTCCCCTGAACAGTTTCAGCCAGACGATCTCGACCCACCTCGCCGCCGGGACCGCGCCCGAACTCGTCTTCAACCAGGCACCGCACCAGCCCTACATGGTGACCTCGCTGGACGACTACCTGAAGAAGCCGAACCCCTACATCAAGAGTGGCCCGGGCAGTCGACGCTGGCTGGACGTCTTCCGGAAGCGGTACTACGGAATCGGCAACCCGGCCAGCCGAAACGCGGACGGACACGTGGAGTTCGTCCCGTTCAACCTGGTCGGCACCGGCATCTTCTACAACCGTGAGGCCTTCGACAAGGCCGGGCTCAAGGCACCCGTACGGACCTTCGAGGACCTGGTCGGCGCGTGTGGACGGCTGAAAGCCGCGGGATACACGCCACTTGCGATGGACCGCTCAGACCTCGGCCCGGGCTGGACCATGGCCACGATCAGCGGGATGCTCCTCGACAGCTGGGTCGACAAGCTGAACGTCTACACCGTGGACGGTAAACCGGGTAAGGCCGCCTCCTCCACCGGTGCGCCGGTCGTGGCCGGGAAGTCGATGGCGAAGGCGGTGCTGACCGGAGAACTCACCACGAAGACGCCGCCGGTGGTGGAGTCCCACAGGCTTATCAAGCGGATGTGGGACGCCTGCGTGGACAAGGACTGGTCCGGCAACACCGAGGGGCTCAACGGAGCGGTCGTCGGCCTGCGCGACTTCGCATCCGGGAAGGCCGGCATGGCATGGGGCGTGAACTTCGGGGTGAGCGCGCTGAAGGACGTGAAGTTTCCCTTCGCCAGCATGCCCTTTCCGCAGGTCACCAGGGAGTCGACCCCGCTGGCGACGGGAGCGCCGGCCCGCTTCGGAGCCGGAGTCGGCGGCACGAGCTACATGATCCCGTCGACCATCAAGGGCGACAAGCTGGCCGCGGCGATCAAGTTCCTGCAGTTCGTCAGTACGCCTGCGAACATCCAGCCCTGGCTGTCGCGGACCGGGGGCATCTCCGCGGTCGAGGGTGCCGGCGGTGCGGCGGCCACGAAGGCTTTCGCCGACGGCACCTGGGGCGACTCGATCCCGTTGGCCGTGCCGGGCGGGCCACCGGGGGTGACCACCCTCAGCCTGTACGAAGGCTGGCTGCTGGGCACGAAATCCCTGTCCCAGCAGGAGTCCTACCTGCAGGACATGTGGACCAAGGGGCAGCGGCAGGCCGTCAAGGACAACAAATGGGACAAGGAGCCGTGGGCGAAATAGCGACCGCGGCGGTCGAGGACCGGCGCGGCGCGCAGGGCCGTGGACGCCGGCTGGGTCCGGACAGCCGGACCGGTCGGCACGGTCAGGACGGTCGCCGGCGACGGCGTACCCGCTTCCCGTGGTACGCCTACCTCGCGCTCACGCCGCTGTTCGCGACTCTCGCCCTCTTCGCGTACTACCCGGCGGCCAGCGGTATCTGGCACTCGTTCTACGAGTGGCGCCCCGGGTTCGACTCACCGTTCGTCGGGCTAGGCAACTACGCCACCATGATGGCCGACGACCTGTGGTGGAAGTCGTTCCGCAATCTCGGCTTCATCTTCGTGTTCGGTGTCACCATCGCCTGGGCGCTTCCACTGCTGGCAGCCGAGCTGATCATCAGTCTGGACAGCAAACGCGCGCAGTTCACCTTCCGCACGTTGCTGATCGCGCCGATGGCGTTCCCGGGTGTGGTCACGGTGTTGTTGTGGGCGGCGATGTACGAGCCGGGTAACGGTGTGATCAACCGCGTGTTGCGCGGCACTGGTCTGGGCTTCCTGGCGCAGAACTGGGTCGGCGACCCGAAGTACGCGCTGTTGTCCCTGCTGTTCATCGGCTTCCCCTTCGTGGCCGGCCTGCCGTTCCTGGTCTTCCTCACGACATTGCAGAACGTCTCCGCGGAGATCTTCGAGGCAGCCGAACTCGACGGCTGTGGCCGGCTGCGCCGACTCGTCGCGATCGACCTGCCGCTGATGACCGGGCAGTTGAAGCTGCTGGTGTTCCTGGCCACGATCGGGGTTCTGCAGTACGGCTTCGCGGCGTACCTGCTCACCGGGGGAGGACCCGACAACGCCACCCAGGTGCCGGTCCTGCGGATGCTGGGCGTGGCGTTCCAGGGCAGCCAGTGGGGCTACGCCGCGGCACTGTCCACCACGCTGTTCGCGATGACCATCGCGCTGAGCGTCGTGATCGTGTTCGTACGCAGGAGGGGCGACGCCGATGTCCGTCCGCTCTAGACGTCACCGCCGGCGCCGGCAGGCCGCGATCAAGGCCGTGCTCAGCCTGATCGTGTTCGTGGGGCTGTTCCCGTTCCTGTTCATGGCGGTCACGTCCTTCAAGACCAACCAGCAGTACTACGAGTCCTGGTGGCTTCCGACCCTCCCGCTGCACCTGGAGAACTACACCCGGGCCTGGACCCAGGTCCGGCCGTACTTCGTGACGTCGGTGGTCGTGGCGGCGGCGGCCATCGTCGGTGCGCTCGTCCTGTGCACGGTCGCGGCGTTCGTCTTCGCGCGGTATCGGTTCTTCGGCCGCAACGTGCTGTTCGGGCTGGTCGCCGCCCTGCTCATGGTGCCGGGCATCGCGAGCCTGATCCCGATGTTCGTGCTGATGCGTGACCTCGGCCTGCTGAACACCCGGGTCGTCCTGGTGATACCCCACCTGGTCGGCGGAGCGGTCCTCGGAACCCTGCTGATGAAGACGTTCGTCGAGCAGTTGCCGCAGGAGTTGTTCGATGCGGCCCGGGTCGACGGTGCCGGAGGGCCACGCCTGTTCGTCTCGATCGCCCTGCCGCTGTCACTTCCGGTGGTCGGAACCATCGCGCTGGTCACGGTGATCGGCGTCTGGAACGACTTCTTCTGGCCACTGCTCACCGTCACCGAGAACGAACTGCGCACCGTGTCCGCCGGGCTGCAGTTCTTCCAGACCCAGAACGCCACGGAGTACGGCCCGTTGTTCGCGGGGTACGCGATCGCGAGCATTCCGTTGCTGGTGCTGTTCGTCTTCTTGTCCAAGTACTTCCTCGCCGGCCTGCAGGGCGGACTGCCCGGAGCGGGCGGCAACAAGTGAGGTCGACCGAAGCGGTGACGCCTGGTGCGCCACCGAGGACAACCCTGTGGAGGTCCGCGATGCCCGGGCGGTTACGCAGCCGGAGCCTGTTCATCCTCGCATCCGCGCTCGCCGGACTCCTGGCGGTCGCCATGGGCGTCCCGGCGGCCGCGGTCGCCTCACCCGGGGCCGGTACGGCCGGGACGGCCGAGATGGCCAAGCAGGTGAACGCCGCGCGGGCGAACGCGACGGACGGCATCACGGCGGTGTCGGCCCACGACACGACTGTCGAGGTCAGTGGGGCGGGGACGGAGGCCGCTGCCCAGGTGGCGATCTACGTGCTCGGCGCCGAGGCGGACGCGGCCGACTACGCCGACGGCGAGGTGGTGGCGCGGACGACCTCCGGCGCCGACGGCAGCTTCACCGCCTCCTTCCCGCGTACCGACTCGGCAGGACACGACCGGCTGTACGACCAGTACGTCGCGGTGGCCGGGTCGGGCGCGGACGCGAAGGCCGTCGGCGGCCCGAGGTATGTCGACCGGCTCGACTTCACTCCCGCACGCGACTTCGACTATCCGAACGCGGCCAGCAAGAAGGGCCTGCAGGTCGAGATGACCGACGACGCGGAGGAGCTCGGCGTCCAGCACGCCGGCATCAACGTGGCGTTCAACGAGCTGATGCGCAACGGGCCGGGCGGTGACCCGTCGAAGGTGGTGGCGTTCGAGTCCGGAGGACGGACGTTCTACTTCGACGCGGACGCGGTCGCCCGGCTCGACGGGCAGATCAAACCCCTGTCGGACAACGGGATCCTTGTCAACCTGATCTTGATTCTCTACCAGAGCGGCGACCCGAACTCCGCCTGGCCGATCCTGCACGACCCGGACGCCGCGGTCGGGTCCGGCACGGTCTACGCGTTCAACACCCGTACGGCAGAGGGTGTGGCGTACTTCACCGCGGCCATGGAGTTCCTCGCCGACCGCTACACCCGCGCGGACCAGGCACACGGTCGGGCCGTCGGGTACATCGTCGGCAACGAGGTGGACGCCCAGTGGGTGTGGGCGAACTCAGGCGACAAGCCGCTGAGCGAGTTCCTCACGACGTACGCCCGGGCGGTGCGGATCGCCTGGCAGGCGACGCGGAAGTACTGGCCCGGCGCCCGTACCTACGTCTCGCTCACGCACTGCTGGATGACCGTGTGCGGCGCCAATCCCGACCCCGCGAACCCGACGAGGTTCTATGCCGGCAAGGACGTCATCGATCAGCTGAACGCGCTCACCAAGCGCACCGGTGACGTGGGCTGGAACGTCGCCTACCACCCGTACCCGCAGGACCTGTTCAACCCCGCGTTCTGGAACGACCAGGCGGCGACCCCGAGCTTCGACACCGAGCAGATCACGTTCAGGAACATCGAGGTACTTCCGGACTACCTCGCCCAGGACGACCTCACCTACGCGGGGACGAAGCGGCGGATCATCCTGTCCGAGCAGGGCTGCAACACCCCGGGCGACACCCCGGACGCCGAACGCCTGCAGGCCGCATGCTACGCGTACGCCTACTACAAGATCCGCTTTCTGGACGGCATCGACGCGTTCATCCTGCACCGGCACGTCGACCACCAGCAGGAGGGCGGGCTCCGGCTCGGCCTGTGGACCTGGGACGTCGACCGGTCCGAGGCGGCGATGCCCGGCCGGCACAAGGTCAGCTACGACGTGTTCGCCGGCATCGACACCGCGCGGTCGCTGGAGGTCACCGACTTCGCGAAGTCCGTGATCGGCATCCAGGACTGGGCCGACGTCATCCCCGGCTTCGATCCGGACAGGCTCACCGAGCGCACGCCGCCCACCCAGGTCGGCACCGGTGTCGGTGCGAGGCCGGTACGGCCGCACGTCCTCGCCGACTTCGAGAACGGTCCCGACGGCTGGCGCGTCTCCGACAACGCTTCCGCCGTGGAGACGGTGGCCGGCGGCTACCACGGACGGCGGGCACTGCGGGTGCGGTTCGACGCGGCCTCGCTGCCCGCCTGGTCCAGGGACGCCAAGACCTGGAAGGGCGCCGACGTCGTTCTCCCCAAGCCGGTGGACGCGAGCGCGACGCCGCACCTGAGTCTCGCCGTACGCGTGCCCAAGCCGGCGGCAGGGGAGTTCAAGGCCGGCAACGTCTTCTACGCCAAGGTGCGCGCGTACGCGGCCGACGGGCAGGTGGCGTACGGTCTGGCCCGGCTCGACCCGCAGCTCGGCTGGAACGTGCTGTCCCTGAACCTGTCCGGTTGGAAGGAGCGATCCCAGCTCGCCCGGCTGAAGGTGTGGGTACGCGGCTCCACCGACGACGACTGGCGGGGCAGCTTCGACCTGGACGACGTGGCGTTGTCGGGCGAGGTGGCTGCGGGCGCGGCGATCCCGAACGTCGACGTCTCGGCGACGCTCGCCGAACACCATCCGGTCGGTTCGAAGCTGTCGGTCTCGGTGACCAACAACGACGTACGCCCGCTGGCAGGCAAGCTCACCTTGCGCCCCTGTGACGGCGTGGCCGCCACACCGGACACGCTGGACGTCGACGGCATCGGGACCGGCGATGAGAGGACGTACGACACCACCGTGACGGCCTTCGACCCGGCCGACGCCGACCACCCGGTGATCTGCGCGGCGTACGACGGACTGGTGCTGCCGGTGGAGTTCACGGTGCCGCCCGCCACGCCCACGTCGCTGTTCACCTTCGACGACGGGGTTCAGGGTTGGCAGGCAGGAGGGAACGTGACGTCGGTGGCGAGCGTGGGCGGCTTCGCCAACGGGCCCGGCTCTCCCCACGGCGGGGCCGGCGCGCTGGAGGCCACCGGAGCCGCGGCGCCTGCCTCGGCGACGAGGACCGTCGCCGTCGATCCGGCGAACCCGCTCGACCTGTCCGCCGCGAGGACCGTCGTCGCCTGGGTGGACTCCTACGGCGGCGCACCCGGAGCAACCGGCTACGAGGCCACGCTGACCCTCGTCGGCGGGACCGAGCGCCGGTCGGCGACGCTCACCACCTTCACCCCGGACAGGTGGAACGAGCTACGGGTGGACGTCGGCGACTGGTCGCCGCGCAACAAGGTGACCCGGATCGAGGTGAGCTTCCGGGCGATCGGGTCGGACACCCCGTGGAGTGCGAGGTTCCAGGTCGACGACGTGGCCTACCTCGACTGACGGTGACGCGGCACTCGGGCGAGAGTTCGCCTACACGCCGGTTCTCTCGTAATGGCCTTCGTAGCCCGCCTGCTGGGGAATCCGGGCCTGCTCGTGTTCTTCGCCAAGCTCGTAGCTGCGCAGGCCGTTTCCCAGCGCGAAGAAGGTGGGGGCCCACTCACCGACGAAGATCCCCCACCGGTCGGCCCGGTCGACGCCGGCGTGTTCCTTCCGGTTCGAGACCAGCCAGGATGCGACCGAAAGCCCGATACTGGCGAAGCCGGCGATGTATGCGTGCTCCGACCTGATTCCGACCTCGTGCAGCTTTCGTAGCATGGGACCTCCTCTGTACGCAGCATCGGCAGGGCCAACCGGACGGTCGGCGTTCACCCGAGACCGGCGAAACCCGCCGACGGGCGCGCCGCCGGACACGTCGACGTTCGCAGCGTAGGCACGGTAGGTCGGTGCGGGCAGGAGACCGGTGGCCCATGCGGGCTAGGACCCATGCGGTCCCCCGACCGACGGAGAACCGCAGCCCTGATCCGCGGGACGGACCCCTACGTGAGCAGGAGGACGGCGTACGCCGCGAGCCAGTGCTCGACCATGTAGTCGCTCCCGGCGACGTGCGGCAGCGCGGCGTCGGCGTGGCGCCGCATCGCCGTGAGCGCGACGCCCACCCGCGGGTCGTTCTCCGGAAGGGACTCCGCGATCCGGCGCCAGCACCACGCGCGGCTCGCGTTCAGGCCGTGCAGGTGCGCGATCTGGCCGTCACTGGCGTCGGACACGATCGCCGGGGTGAACAGGGCCGACGGACGTCCGTCGGCGAGCCCGGGCAGGAACCGCTCCAGCCAGGCAGGGAACTCCTCCGCCGGCACCAGCTGAGCCATGAGTTCGGCCTCGGTCAGCGCGGGGGAGAGGAAGTCGGTGCCGGACGGCTCCCACGCGCCCGGGTAGTCGCGGTCGTCACCGAACCACCGGTGCGTGGCCGCGACGAGTGCGTCCAGCAGGTCGGAGTCGCCGTCGGCCGCGCGGGCTCGGGCGTACGGCAGGGTCAGGGACACCGCGAACGCGCTGTTGGTGTGCATGCCGTACCGCACCGGATACGTCGCATTGGGCAGCCAGCGAAGGAAGTTCCCGGTCAGCGTCTCGGCGAGCGGGGTGAAGCGTTCCGCCCACCGCCTGGCGTCCGGGTCGTCCCAGCCGGCCAGCTCGTGCGCGAGCCGCAGCGCCCATCCCCACCCGTAGGGGCGCTCCCGGCGGCCGCCCACCCGGTCGACCATGAACGCGGCCTCGGCGGCCAGGCCGTCGGCGCTGAGGTGACTGTCGAGGGCGGACCGGATCTCCGCCTCCGGCAGCGGGCCGACCGGTGCGCCCTGGTTGGCCGTCGTGAGCAGTCGTACGAGCAGCCAGTACATCTCCACGCACGAGTGCCAGTCGAAGCTGCCGTAGAACACCGGATGCTGTGCGCGCGGCCGGTGCGGGAAGTCGCCCGGCTCCCGCATCGTGTGCGGGACGGCGTACGGGAACTCCCGGTCGATGTTGTCCAGCGCCACCCGCGCGTAGCCGGCGGCGTTCGCCTCCAGCAACGCCCGCTGGTCCAGCCGTTCGCGCCACTCCTCGCCCACCGGGCATCGCTCCTCTGCGCTCGACGTCGACCGGGACGTCCCGACCCTACTCAGTGACCGGGGGGTACTCCGGTGCCGGCGGCGTGCCGGTGTAGCGGTGGCCGGGGCCCAGGTAGCTCATGGTCACCGCGCGGCGCGGGTCGCCGGAGGTGTTCGCCGCGCTGCCGTGCAGCAGCAGGCTGTGGAAGAACAACGCGGAGCCGCGCCGCATCGGCACCGGCACCAGCGCCGCCTCGTCGTAGTGCTCGGCCGGCACCACGAAGTCGTCCTGGGTCTGCACGTGCGGCAGCGCCCCGCGCCGGTGACTGCCGGGCACGACGGTCAGGCAGCCGTTGTCCAGGGTGGCGTCGTCGAACGGGATCCAGCACGACCACAGGGACATCGGCGCGATCGGCCAGTACGGCGAGTCCTGGTGCTGCCCCTTCTCCGAGCCGACCGCCGCGGGTTTCATCAGTGCGGTGGCGCGGAACAGCCGCGGCGGCTCACCGACCAGCGCCCGGACGAACCGCAGCACCCTCTCGCTGGTGATCAGCCCGTGCAGCAGGTCGTCGTGGAACAGCCCGTCCACCTTGCGGATGTCGCCGCCGTCCGCGCGCACCTCACCGGACCGGTCCAGCGCGGGCTCCCGCTGCAGTCTGATGCCGTCCGGAGCCGCCAGCCGGCCACTGGCTACTCGTTGAGGCGGGCGCCGAAGCGCGCGCAGTCGTCCTCGCCGACCAGGTCCTCGACCAGGAAGAACCCGTCGCGCCCGGCGTGCTCGCCCACTCCGCGCCGCTCGGCGTCCAGGTCGCTCACCATCGCCGTACCTCCCCGTCGTCGCAGGCTACGTTCGTGCGGTCTCGTCGAGCAGTTCGTCGATGAGGTACGGACGGTTGTCGGCCACCGAACGCCAGACCGCCTCGCCCATCGCCACCGCCAGCGCACCCTCGCGGCTGCCGGCCGGGATGCGCAGGTCCAGCGACTCCTTCGACGGGCCGAGCAGCAGGTCCCGCCGGATCAGCGGGTCCGCACCGCCGTGCCCGCCCTCGCCGCCGGCGATGTCGTACCGCCGTGCCGATTCGAACATCGGGTAGTGCACGATCTGCCCGGACTCGGGCGTCTCGCCCTTCCCGTCCCGGAAGTCGACGCTGCACGCCTCCAGCCGCCCGTGGGTGCCGTTGATCGCCAGCCGGTAGCCCTCCCAGGCGCCGGAGAACAGCACCGAGTAGCTCAGGCTCGCGCCGGAGCGGTAGCGGACGACCGCGGAGTAGGTGTCCTCGATGTCGATGGCCTCGTCGTAGATCCAGTTCTGCCGGCCGGGTGGGTACTGCACGGTGTACGGAAGGCCGCCGAGGCCGGTGCGCGGCTTGAGGTGGTCGTCCTCGGGGACGTCGCCGTCGCCCTGCCAGCGTTGGTGGTACGGGCATCCGCGGCGCGGGTCGTCGGTTTCGTCTCCGTCCACGCTGCCGGTCTCCGGACGGTGCGGGCTGTTCGGCCCGTAGTAGTTGAGCGCACCGTAGGCGAACACCTGCTGGGGCACGTCGCCGACCAGCCAGTTGACCATGTCGAAGTGGTGGCAGGCCTTGTGGATCGACAGCCCGCCGGAGATCCGGCGCTCGCGGTTCCACCGGTGGAAGTAGCTCGAACCGTGGTAGGTGTCCACGCTCCACGTCAGCTCGACACTGGTCACCCGGCCCACGGCACCGTCAAGCAGCAGTTGCTTCAGCTGCCGGTTGCGTTCGGTGTAACGGAGGTTGTGCGCCACCCGGATCGACCCGCGGCTTGCGCGTTCGGCGGCGAGCATCTCCCGCACCTGCGCGCAGCTTGCCGCCATCGGCTTCTCGGTGATGACGTCGCGGTCGCGGCGCAGCGCGGCGATCGCGTAGATGGCGTGGGTGGCGTCGGGGGAGGTGACGAGCACGACGTCCGGGTCGGCCTCGTCCACCATCCGGTCGAAGTCGGCCGGGGCGTAGTACGGGACGTTCGTGGCGGTCAGCTCGCCGAACGCGCGGACCCGCTCGGCGTCCACGTCGAGGATCGCCACCAGCTCGCCGTGCTCGGACAGGTCGGACAGGTCGGAAAGATCGGAAAGCTCCGACGGCTCGGCCGGCCGGGTGCCGCCGGCGTCCAGGCCGAGCAGGGGCAGCGCGAAGAGCGACAGTCCGCGGTTGGACAAGCCGCAGAGGGCATATCTCGTACGGCCGGAACGCCGGCCCGCTCGGTCCGCCGGGGTGCCGCTCATCGGACGGCCCCGAGGTGCCGGGAGAAGAACGCCACGGACCGGTTGCCGCCCCAGCCGTGCCCGCCGGGGAACAGGTCGAGCTCGAGCAGGTCCACCGCACCCGCCGCGCGGTAGGTCTCGCGTACCCGCTCGTGGCAGGCCATCGCCGACTCCAGCCGGAAACACTCGTCGTAGGCACCGATGTCAACCAGCAGTGGACGCGGTGCAAGCAGTCCTTGCAGGTCCGGCAGGTCGACGAGAGTGAAGAGGCCGGGGGTGATCTGGGAGCCGCAGTAGTTCAGGTCGCGGAACGCGAAGACGGAGAACAGGTCGCTGTAGCAGATGATCTCCGCCGCGCGCAGGCGTTCGTCGGTGAGCGCGCTCCACAACGTCATCGTGCCGCCGCCGGACAGTCCCATCACGCCCAGCCGGTCCGGGTCCACGAACGGCAGCGTGGCCACGTGGTCGACCAGGCTCCGCCCGTGGGCGAGGTTGATGCCGAGCGGGGTCATACCGAGCATCGTCGCCTGCAGGTAGTAGAGGTTGCACCAGTCCCGGTCGCCGGCCACGTCGTGGTGGTGCGGCTTGCGCCGATCGTCCTGGTCGCCGTACCCCATCCAGTCGATCCCGAAGGTGACGAACCCGTCCTCGGCCATCCGGCGGCCGTAGGAGGTGTGCGTGTCCAGGTCTGCGTCGCGGTACTCCGGGGAGGAGGCGTTGCCCATGATGACCTCCTTGCCGCCGGCGGAGTGGCCGTGCCAGCACAGCAGCGCCGGACGTTGTTCGTCCGGCGCGAGGTCGGCGGGGCGGTTGACGTAGGCGTAGGCCTCCAGGTGTTCGCTCACCGACAACAGCCAGCGCTGGGTGACCACCGGGCCGTCCTGCCACTCGGCCACCAGGTCGGCCCGCGGCTGGGAGGGCGCCGCCGGTGGGCGGCCGAGAGTGGCCAGCACCTCCGGCAGAGCCCGCGCCCGCCAGGCGGCGACGTCCTCGCCGGGCCGGTAGGCGTGCTTGGGGTGGTTGTGGTCGGCGAGGGTCCGGAACATCTCGTACGGGCTGGTGTTGCCAGGCTTGCCTGGTCCGTGCTGCATGTCCTGGGACGCTAGTGCAGGCGCCGGTGGCCCGTCCACGCTCACCGGGCGGGGTGCCCGGGGTCGGCCGTACCCGCGAATGCGGCCAACGCCCGGCCTCTACGCCATTCCGGCACGCCGCGGGGTAAAAAGGGCGGCCCAGTTTGTTGAGCTCTCAGCACTTGAAAGTTCAGTTCATAAAGCCAGGTCATCACTTGAATTCAATGCTGTCCGAAGCTGGCCACCGAGCTAGCCGTGCAATGCATCACGTCGTACGCTCAACGCCTCCGACGGCGGATTCGTGTGTGTCGCGTCAACCGTATTTCCATCAGTAGAAAAACGAACTGCCCGATTAAGTGGTTGGTCGGTACGGTTCGGCGCTTTCGAAAGGCTGGTGAAGATGGCGTCCTTGACCAGAAGGGCACTGCTCAAAGGTGCTGTAGGGGCTGGAGCCGCCGTTGCCGGCGGCTCCGTTCTGGGTGGTTGCGGGCAGGCGCCGAACCAGAATCGGGGGGCGAAGAAGGTCCTCAATTTCTGGGCATTCACCGACACGCGCATCGCGTGGCAGAAGAAAGCGTTCGAGCGGTACAAGAAAGAGAAGAATCCGGACTTCGAGATCAACTGGCTCATCCTGCCGTTCACGCAGATGCACGACCAGTTGCTCATCACCGCCCAGGCCGGATCCGGCGGTCCTGACATGGCCGACGTCGAAATCAGTCAGTTCCCCCGTTTCATCAAAGGGAGCGTGCTGTTCGTCGATCTGGGCGCAAAGCTGCGGCAGATGGGTGAATGGGACAACCTCTACCATCCGTCCGCGACCGACCCGTGGACCTGGCGGGGCCGCACCTACGGCATCGGCAACGAGCTCAACGCCTGCCTGCTCAGCTATCGCCACGACGTGTGGAAGAAGGCGAAGGTCGACACCAACGTCACCACCTGGGAGCACTTCGTCGAGGAGGCGAAGCGTTTCCACCGCGACACCGGCAGCTACCTGATCGACCAGGCCTACCTCGACTGGAGCCAGTGGTGGATGCAGACGCTGCAGCAACGCGGCGGCTTCTTCCGCCCGAACGGCGCACCCGCACTGGACACCCCCGAGGGCATCCGCACGCTGGCGTGGATGCAGAACGCGATGAAGGACGGCTGGTCGACCCTGCGCCCGGCCGGCCAGTCGTACAACGTCGCGCTCGAGCAGGGCAAGATCGCCTCCCTGCTCGGCCCCTCCTGGCAGTTCAGCGGGTTCGTCCAGCAGAACATCCCGCAGACCAAGGGCAAGTGGCACCTGATGCCGTTCCCGCGATGGGAGGCCGGCGGCGCGCGCACCGCGACCTGGGGCGGCACCGGAGTGACGGTGCTGAAGACCGGGAAGTACCCCGAGGAGGCCCGCGACTTCGTGCTGTGGGAGCACACCAACTCCCAGGCGCTGCTCACCGACTTCGGCATCCGCCAGGTGTGGCCGACCTACAAGCCCGCGTTCAAGGACAAGCGGCTGTCCGAGCCACTGCCGTTCTTCGACAACCAGCGGGTGGGCGCCATGATCCAGGCGGTGTCGCCGGAGATCCCCACCGCCTACATGTCGCCGTACTGGCCGGAGACGACCAGCACCTTCGTACGGGTGGGCCTCACCCCGCCGATGCAGAACCTGCGGATGGCTCCGCGGTCGGCGCTGACCAAGGCGCAGCGCGAGTCGATCGACACCATCAACTTCGTGACCGCGTGAGGGTCGTGGATGCCGTGAGAGAAGGAGAGGTTGCCTGATGGCGACGTCGACGTTGGGCGCGCGCCTGTCCGCGCCGCTGGAACCGGCGCGAACCTGGTGGTGGCAACGGCAGCGGAAGGTGTCGCCCTACCTGTTCATCGCACCGTTCTTCCTGCTGTTCCTGGTGTTCGGCCTGTATCCGATCATCTACTCGTTCATCCTGAGCTTCACCAAGGGCTTCGGGTTCGAGAACCGCACGTTCGTGGGCCTGGGCAACTACATCCACCTGATGTCGGACCCGCGGTTCCTGATGGCGCTGCGCAACACCACGATCTACGCACTCGGCAGCGTCGTGCTGATCGGCGGCCTGTCGCTGCTGATCGCGCTCGCCATCAACTCCAAGTCGGTGAAGTGGAAGACCTTCTACCGAACGGCGTTCTTCTTCCCGGTGCTGACGTCGGAAGTGGTCATCACCGTCATCGCCGCGCGCATCCTGGACGAGCAGTTCGGCCTGCTCAACGCCGCACTCGGCTGGTTCGGGGTCGGCCCGTTCGCCTGGCTGACCGATCCGAAGCTGGTGATGTTCGCGATCGTGCTGATCGGCGTGTGGACGTGGACCGGCATCAACGCGCTGTACTGGATGGCCGGCCTGAACGGCATCGACGAGGACTTCTACGAGGCGGCCGCGATCGACGGGGCCAGCAGCTGGCAGGCGTTCCGCCACATCACCATGCCGCTGCTGCGGCCGATCGCGTTGTTCGTCGTCCTGCAGGCGATCATCGGTTCGTACAACCTGTTCGCGCTGCCGTTCCTGCTCACCAACGGCGGGCCCTCCGACGCCTCGCTCACGGTGACGCTCTACATCTACAACCAGGGCTTCCAGTTCTTCAACGTCGGCTACGCGAGCGCGATCGCCTACGTGATGACGTTCTTCCTGCTGATCGTGTCGTTGGTCAACATCAAGGTCTTCCGCGGTAGGTCCGCGCCCGGCGAGTGAGGTGAAGTAAGTGGCAGTCATTCACAAGGCCTATACCAAGGTATCCGCGCGCTCACAGGCCGACACCGCGCCCATGGCGGGGACGAAGCGGCGCTGGCCGATGGTGTCGTTCGTCGTCGTCAACGTGCTGTTGCTCATCGGCGTCCTGGTCGAGGTGTTGCCCTACCTCTACATGGCCTTCAGCGCGTTCAAGAGCAACGCGGAGATCTTCGGCGTCCCGCTCACCCTGTGGCCGCGGACGTGGACGTTCACCAACCTGGCGCAGCTGTTCCAGGGCTTCCCGGTGGCGCGGTGGATGCTGAACACCGCGATCGTGGCGGTGGTGGGCACGTTCCTCGCGGTGATGCTCGCCTCGCTCGCGGGGTTCGCGTTCGCCAAGCACGACTTCAGGTTCAAGACCCCACTGCTGTTCCTGATGCTGGCCACCATCCTGCTGCCCAGCCAGGTGCTGCTGGTCCCGCAGTTCCAGATCATGCGGACGCTGGACTGGTTCAACACCTACCAGGGCCTGATCATCCCGCGGGCGGTGACGGCGTTCGGGATCATCCTGATGCGGCAGTACACCCTGTCGATCCCGAACGAGCTGCTGGACGCGGCCCGGGTGGACGGCGCGACCGAGTTCGGCATCTGGTGGCGGGTGGTCGTGCCGCTGGTGCGGCCCGGCCTGGCGGTGCTCGGCATCCTGACGTTCCTCGGACTCTGGAACGACTACTTCTGGCCGCTCATCATCACCACCGACCCGAAGATGTTCGTCATGAACCTCGGCATCTCCTCGCTGATCGGGCCGTACGACTTCCGCTACGGGATGTTGCTGTCCGGCGCGCTACTGGCGTCCCTGCCGGTGATCCTGGTGTTCATCTTCTTCCAGAAGCAGTTCGTCGCCGGGCTGACGAGGGGCGCCCTGAAGTAGGCATTCCGGCGCGAAGCGTGCGATCTCGTCGTACGTTGTGAGTCGTACGTTCGGAGTCGTCCGCTTCGTCCCCAGGAGCAGCCCATGACGGCGAACCCGCGAGGTATCGCACTCGACCCGGCAGCGCAGGCGTTCGCCGAGGCGACCGACGCGCCGCCCTACCTCTACGAGCTGCCGCCCGAGGATGGCCGGGCAGCGGTGGACGAGGTGCAGTCCGGTGACGGCGTCGAAGCGCCCGAGGTGGACGAGCAGTGGGTGACCGCACCCGGCGGGCCGACCGGGTCCGTGCGGGTGCGGGTCGTCCGCCCACCGCGGGCGCGTGGCCTGCTGCCGGTGATCGTCTACGTGCACGGTGCCGGCTGGGTGTTCGGCAACGCGCACACCCACGACCGGCTGGTCCGCGAGCTCGCCACCCAGGCGCACGCCGCGGTGGTGTTCCCGGAGTACGACAGGTCACCGGAAGTGCGCTACCCGGTCGCGCTGGAGCAGTGCTACGCGGCGGCGCAGTGGGTCTGCGCGCAGGGCGCCCTGCAGGGACTGGACTCCTCCCACATCGCGGTTGCCGGCGACTCCGTGGGTGGAAACCTGGCGATCGCCCTTACCCTGTTGGCGAAAGAGCGCGGGGACGTGCGGTTCGCCGCACAGGTGGAGTTCTACCCCGTGACCGACGCGGCGTTCGGCACCTCCTCCTACGAGGAGTTCGCCGAGGGCTACTTCCTGCGCCGGGACGCGATGCGGTGGTTCTGGGACCAGTACACCACCGACGAGGGCGAGCGCGCGCTGGCCACGGTGTCCCCGCTGCGCGCCGGCCCGGACGACCTTCGCGACCTGCCGCCGGCGCTGGTGATCACCGCGGAGGCCGACGTGCTCCGCGACGAGGGCGAGGCGTTCGCGGTCAGGTTGCGCCAGGCGGGGGTGTCCACGACCGCGGTGCGGTACGCCGGGGTGATCCACGACTTCGTGATGCTGGACGCGCTGCGCGACACCGGAGCCGCCCGGGCCGCGGTGACGCAGGCGGCGACGTGGCTGCGGGAACACCTGAAGGCCTGACCGGGGGACAGCTCAGGCCCTCAGGTTGCGCGGGCCGCGCGGTCGTAGGCGGCGCGAGGGATCTGGGTGGCGAGCTTGCCGCCGCTGACGTCGATCAGCGTGCCGGTGACGTACCCCGCCTGGTCGGAGGCGAGGAAGCAGACCAGGTTGGCGATGTCGTCCGGCGTACCCCAGCGGCGGATCGTCAGCAGGTCCAGCAGCCGGTCCTGTTCGTCCGGTGAGCGTTCGGCGAAGTGGTTCATCTGCGTGGGCACCATGCCCGGGGCGTAGGCGTTCGCGGTGATGTTCCAGGGGCCGAGCTCGCCGGCGAGGGCGCGGGTGAAGTGCGCGACCGCCGCCTTCGCCGAGGCGTACGCCGAACCGCCCGCGGTGGGCACGATCGCGGCGAACGACGAGACGTTGATGATGCGCCCGGACCGCTGCTCCTTCATCACCGGCACCACGGCCTTGCACATCAGGAACGTCCCGGTCAGGTTGACGTCCTGGCAGCGGCGCCAGCTCTCCTCCGACAGGACGTCGACGGGCCCGCCCGCGACGATGCCGGCGTTGTTGACCAGGATGTCGATGCGGCCGTGCCGGCGTACGGTCTCCTCGACGACCTCCTGGATGCGGGCCGAGTCGGTGACGTCGCAGACGAACTGGCTCGCGGGCACGCTGCTCTCGGCGTCGAGTTCGGCGCCGAGGGAGTCCAGGTCGTCGGGGTGGACGTCCAGCGCCACCGTGGTGACCCCTTCGGCGGCCAGCCGGCGCACGAGTTCACGGCCGATTCCACGCCCGGCCCCGGTGACGATGGCTACCCGTCCGCTGAGATCGATGTGCATGGACGCCAGCCAACCACGGCATCGGACGGTCGGGCGGCGAGCTGTCCGGCCATGGTCTGCGCCGTCTCGCCCACCGGTCGGGTCGGCTCGTCCGGGCTCAGCGCACGCCGCGTGGGCGGAACTGGATGCTGATCCGCGGCCCGACCGCTCCCTTGCTCTTGGGTACGCAGTGCTCCCAGGTGCGCTGGCAGGAGCCACCCATCACGATCAGGTCGCCGTGGCCGAGCGGATGGCGGATCGTCTCCCCGCCGTCGCGCGGCCGCAGCAGCAGGGAGCGCGGGGCGCCGAGGGAGAGGATCGCCACCATGGTGTCGTCGGTGCTGCCGCGGCCGATCCGGTCACCGTGCCAGGCGACGCTGTCACTGCCGTCGCGGTAGAGACACAGGCCGGCGGTACGGAACGGCTCGCCCAGCTCCTCGGCGTAGTAGCTGTCAAGGGCGGCTTTCGCCTGATCGAGCAGCGGGTCGGGAAGGGGAACGTCCTCGTCGTAGAAGCACAGCAGCCGCGGGACGTCGACCACCCGGTCGTACATCTGCCGCTTCTCGGCGTACCACGGGACGATCTGCGAAAGCCGCTCGAACAGCTCGTCCGAACCGCGCACCCAACCGGGCCGCAGGTCGATCCAGGCTCCGTAACTGAGCGGCACCCGGCGGACGGCGCCGGCGAGCTCGGCCAGGCCCGGCTCGTCGGCGAAGTCCAGCAGGGAGCCCTGGAACGCCGAAGTCACAGCCCCGACCCTACCCGATGCTTCGAACAGGCGTTCGCCGCACACCCGATCACGAACGTCCGCGCTGAACTGCACCAGGGAATTGTCGCGCCGTCGCGGTCGACGGTTCAATGGCGGTCACGTGACAGCGAGTTCATGGAAGGGGGCGGGGGATGAGCCGGCATCGGTTCCACGGTGACCCGGCCCGCTTCGAGGTGGTCGCCGCGTACGTCGGTGAGCGGTTCCCGACCGCGAAGTACGTCGCGGACGTGGCCGGTGGCCAGGGGATGCTGGCGCGGCTGCTGCGCAAGCGGTTCGGCATGGAGTGCGAGGTGGTGGACCCGCGCGGCTGGACGCTGAAGGGCGTGCCCGGCCGGGCGGAGGAGTACTCCGCGGGGATGGCCGACTTCTACGACGTCGTGGTCGGGCTGCATCCGGACGAGGCGCTGCGGGAGGTGGTCGACTCGGCCGTCACCCGTCCTGTCCTGGTGGTGCCGTGCTGCAACTTCTGGGATCGCTCCCACAAGTTGGGCCAGGCCGAACTGCTGGCCGCCGTCGCCGGGCACCACCGCGGGCTGGGTGGCGTGTGCGAGTCCGTACGCCTGGACTTCCGCGGCCCGAAGAACCTCGGCCTCGTCCTCGAACCGCCTGTGCCTGACCTGTGAGTTTCGCGTATGCCCGAATTGTCTTGTGCGACTGTCCTTCCGGCGGCCAGGATCGGCTGGTGACCGCAGAACGCAGGTTCGCCGACCCCGAACACCTGGCAGCGCTCGCCCGCGCGGCGTTCGGCCACGGCCGCCGGTTGGTCGCCACCGAACCCCTGGCCGGTGGCACCAAGAAGGGCGTGTACCGCCTCGCGTTCGACGACGACAGCACGGCGATTGTCTACAGCTGGGACCCGGACTCGCACGCCTCCGGCTTCGAGTTGTTCGAGGCCGCGCGCGCCCACCTGGACGCGGTGGGGGTGCGCAGCCCGCAGGTCTACCTCGCGGACCGAAGCCGGGCGCACTTCCCGGCGGACGTCGCGGTCGTCGAGGATCTCCAGGGGCCGAACCTGGAAACCCTGCTGGCAAGCGATCCGGCGGCGGCGAGCGCGGTCATGGACCGGCTGAATGCCGCGCTCGGCCGGATGCACGCCGACCTCGGACCGGCGTACGGCAAGGTCGCCTTGGTCGACGCCGGCGATCGACCGATCGGTTCCTCGTGTGAGCAGGTCGTCCTCGACAACGCGCTCGCCGATCTCGCCGGCGCCGCGTCCCGTGACCGGCGCGTGGCGAAGGCGCACGACGAGTTCGCCGACGTCCTGCGGCTGCTGGCGAGTGCTGTCGGCTCTCGTACCGCGTACGGCCTCATCCACGGTGAGCTGGGACCGGATCACGTCCTGGTCGACTCCGACGGTGCCCCGGTCCTCATCGACATCGAGGGCCTGATGTTCTTCGACGTCGAATGGGAGCACGCCTTCCTGCGGATCCGCTTCGGTAAGCACTACGCGGCCCTTCGCCGGGAGGACCTGGACAGGCAGCGGCTCGCGCTCTATCGGCTTGCTATGCACCTGTCGCTCGTCGCGAAGCCGCTGCTCATGCTCGACACCGACTTCCCCGACCACGAGGGCACGCGGATGATCGCCGAGGCGAACCTCGTGCAGGCGTTCGGCTTCCTGAGCTGACGGTCTGTCGGCCGGACAGTGAAACGGCCGAACGTGGACGTGGATCGGCCGAGGGCTGTCGTGGGTGCCGATTCACAATTACAGTCCGGACCGAAAACTTTGACTGGTTTCCCGTCGTACGCACTGCGCGGACGCCACCTCGTTCGGATCGGACTGGAGGGCAACCGATGACGACGCCCGAACGCGCACCCGAGGGCATCTCCAGGCGACGACTGCTCGGTGCGGCCGGGGCAGCCGGTGTCGGCGCGGTCGCGGCAGCGCTTCCGGCCGGCGCGAGGCCCGCGCACGCGTCGGCAGCAGCGCCTCAGGTCGCGCCGACGATCACCGACCTCGGCCCGGCGTCCGAGGTCACCGTCCTCAACGGATCCGAGCCGATCGGCGACCGCATCTACGTCAACACCGGCGGGGTCAGCCCGACCGTCGTCGGCGCGTACGACCCGGCACAGAAGCGGGTCACCCAGCGGTACACGTTGCCAACCGGGCAGGGCGCGTGGGCGACGACCGCCGTGGGCGCCGACCTCTACGTCGGCACGTACGCACCTGGCGACCTCTACCGCGTGGACACGACCGGCACGTCGGTCACGAAGGTCGCCGACGTCCGGCCGGACGACTTCATCTGGGCGCTGGACACCTCACCGGACGGCAAGGTCTACGGCGGGACGTACCCGCGCGGCCGGGTCTTCGAGTACGACCCCGCGACCGGCGCGAAGCGCGACTACGGAACGGCGGTGCCGGGCGAACAGTACGTCCGCAGCATCGCCGTCGACGACACCACGATCTACGCCGGCGTCGGGGCGCACGCACATCTGATGGCCATCGACCGGGTGACCGGTGCCGGCAGGGACATCCTGCCTCCGGAGTTCGCCGACCGTACGTTCGTCGCGACCCTCGCGTTGGAGGACGGCCTCCTCGCGGCCGGACTGTCCGCGACCGGCACGATGCTGCTGATCGACACCGCCGACCCCACGCACTACGAGGTCGTGCAGGCGCCGAACGACTCCTACATCACCGCCATCACCATCGACGCGGCGAACAACGACGTCTACTTCGGCACCCGCCCGTCCGGCACGCTCTACAAGTACGACCGGGACACCGGCTCGCTCACCTCGCTGCTGGTTCCCTACGACGGCGCGTACTTCGGCCGGATCGTCCTCGACGGACGCGTTCTGCGCGGCATCCTCACCAGCAACGTGGTGAGCTACGACCTCGACACGGGGGAGTACGACGGGGTCGACATCACCCAGGCGGGCATGCCGCCGGCACCCGAACTCGCGATGGCGATCGCCACCGACGGGCCCCGCGTCTACGTCAGCGGCAAGGCCGGAGTCCAGGTGCACGACCTGGCGACGGGCACGTCGAAGCGGGTGTTCCTGCCCGGTGAGGCGAAGGCGATGACGCCTGTGCGCGGGCAGGTGTGGCTGTCGGTCTACACGCTGGCCTACCTGTTCCGGATGTCGCCCGGCGCAGGGCCCGTCCGGGTGACGACCCTCGGCAACGACCAGACCCGTCCCCTGGACGCGACGTACTCACCGAGCGACGGGCTGCTCGCGGTCGGAACCCAACCGGAGTACGGCAGGTACGGCGGCGCGCTCGGCCTCTACGATCCTGTCGGCGGGCACCTGTCGGTGTACCGCGGCGTCGTGCCCGACCAGTCGGTGCGGTCGGTCGCGATCAAGGACGGAACGGTCTTCCTGGGCAGCAGTATCCGCAACGGGCTTGGCACGACGCCGCGGGCGCCGGAGGCGAAGCTCGCGGCGTTCGACCTGGCCTCCCGCTCCGTCACGTACGAGCTCGTTCCCGTGCCCGGCGCCAGGGAGATCGTCGACCTGGTGGCCACCGGAGACCGGGTGTACGGCGTGACCGACACCGGGCTGATGTTCGAGTACGACCCGCGGCGTCGGCAGGTGCTGCGGACCGCGCAGGTGGCCACCGGCGCACCGGCACTGGTGCTGGTCGGGCGGACCATCTACGGAGCCGACATCCGCCACGTGTTCCGGGTCGACCGGTCCACCCTTGCGACCATGACGGTGGTCGACGACCTGCACACCGAAAGCTACAGCGGCGCGATGATCGCGGCCGCACCCGACGGCTCCGCGTTGTACGCACTGCGCGGACGCAACCTCGTCCGGATCGGACTGGAAGGCTCTCGATGACCACGCCCGAACGCAAACACGACGGCATCTCCAGGCGACGACTACTCGGTGCGGCCGGGGCGTCCGGGGTCGGCGCGGTCGTGGCGTCGCTTCCGGCCGGTGCGATGCCCGCACACGCCACCTCGACTGCACAGCTGGGGGCCTCGCCGATGATCACCGACCTCGGCCCGGCGGTGCTGGGCGCTCCGATCGTCGGGGCGACGGTCGCCGGTGACAGTGGCTTCGTGGTGACCCGCGGCCTCGAGCCACCGATTCTCGCCGAGTACGACCTGCGCACCGGGAAGGTGGTTGCCAACCACGAGTTGACAACCGGACTCGGCGGCTGGGGCACGGCGGCGGTCGGCGGATCGGTGTACGCGGGGATGTACTCCGTCGCGGACATCCACCGGCTGAACCTCGCCACCGGTGTGGTGGAACGCCTTGGCCGGTTGGGGAACGAGCAGTACGCGTTCGACCTGACCGCCTCGCCGAGCGGGAAGATCTATGCAGGTACGTTCCCGGGCGGCAGGGTCTATGAGATCGATCCCACGGGCTCCGGTAGCCCTGTCTTCCGCGACCTCGGTCAGGCGGCGCCAGGTCTGCAGTACGTCCGCTGTGTCGCGGTCGGTTCGGACGGCACCGTGTACGCCGGGACCGGCACGTCCGCCCGGCTGGTCGCGATCGACCCGGTGACCGGCACCCGGACCGACATCCTGCCGGAGTCGTTGCACAGTGAGTCGTTCGTCTACGACGTCGTGGTCGGCGCCGACCACGTGGTGGCCGGCACCGAGCCCCACGGTCAGCTCGTCGTGATCGACCGTGCCGACCCCGCGCACCACACCGTCGTCTCCACCGGTGAACGCACGATCGACGCGATCACCATCGACGGCGACACCGTGTACTTCACCGCCCGCCCGAGCGGCGCGCTCTACGCGTACCGGCTGGACACGGGCACGCTCACCCGGCTCGCCGTCGCTGTCGCCGCGGAGGAGACGCGTGGTGTGTTCGTCCGCGACGGTGTGGTGCGCGGCGCCTCCGGTGCCGGGCTGTGGTGGACGTACGACGCTGCCGGGGCTGCCAACGGTGGCGGGGTGAACGTCGTCGACCTCGTTGACGTCGGCCTGAGGCCCGGGCCCGAGCCGCCGCAGTCGGTGTCGTACGTCGACGACGACGGGCCGGGCCAGGTGCTCGTCGGTGGCAACTTCGGCTTGCAGGTGCACGATCTGTCCCGGGACACGAGCCGGCGGCTGCGGGTGGACGGTGAGGCGAAGTCGATGGCCCCCGTACGCGACCGGACCGTGATGGCGATCTATCCGGGCGCGCTGGTCGACGCGTACGACCACCGCTCGGCGAGTGTCGTCAGGATCGGCGAGATCGGCGGCCTGGCCAACCGGCCCCGCTCGATGCGTCTGCATCCGCCCGGTCGGCTGCTGCTGATCGGCGTACGCAATGAGTACGGCATACCCGGTGGTGCGCTCGCCGTCGTCGACGTGCGCTCGGGTGGGATCGATCGGTACGACGACCTCGCCGCCGGGCAGTCGGTCGGTGCGGTGGCGAGCCATCGCGACCTCGCCTATCTCGGCACCGACACCCGGGTGGACGGTGCGCCGCCGGTGGCGAAGGAGGCGGTGCTGCTCGGCTTCGACCTGACGTCCCGCCAGGTGGTGTGGACATGGACCGCGGTGCCCGGCGCCACCGGGTACGTCAGCCTGGTGCACCATCACGGGCTGCTGTACGGCGTCACGGCGCAGGGCGTGTTGCTGGTGGCGGATCCGGTCGCCCGCACAGTGGTCGGTTCGGGCCGGATACCGGCCGGGGGTCCTGGTTACCTCGCGGTGCGGGCCGGCTCCGTGCTCTCGGTGACCACCCAGGTGCTGGCCCGGGTGAACCCCGACGCCACCACGACGACGTTGGTGTCCGGACTCGCGGGGGACTGGTACAACGAACCGCAACTCGCGGTTGACGAGGACTCCGGCGACGTCTTCACCGTGCGCGGCCGCAACCTCGTGCGCATTCACTTCCCTTCCTGATGTACGACTGGCCGGCTGGTGCCGCTCCATCAGCGGTACCAGCTGACAACCATGTCTTGACGGGCGGCGGCAGGTCGTCCTGGGCCTTCATCTGACCTGGTGCACGGCTCGATGAGTTGGACAAGAATTCCTCGATTTTCGTTGTGAGTAAGCGATTTCCCGCTAGAGAAAGCCGATCTTGTCCGGTAGACTCGAACACATGAGCGATGACGGTGAGTGCTTCGACGGCCACCCGGGTGAGGACCTGGGTGGCCGTCGGGTGCTGCCTGCGGGGTTTGAGGATTTGCCGGGTGGGCCGGAGTTGGCGGTGGCGATCGCTTCGGTCGACCTGGCCGCGTGCAACGGGTGGGAGCTGGAGGAGTACGTCAAGGGGACCCGGCGGCTGGTTTGCTGGGCGGAGTCCCGCTGTCTGACGGGGGTGAACGAGCTTGCCCACGCCGATCCGGGTATGCGTACCGATGCGGCCGGGCGCAGGTTCACCGCGGACTCGATGACTCCTGTGCTCCTGGAGCCGTTGCTGGGGTGGACCGCCTACCGCGCGTCCCAGTACGTGGCGATCGCGACCACCCTGCCCAGGCTGCCGCGGGTGGATGAGGCTCTGGCAGGCGGACTTCTGGAGTTCGACGAGGTCCGCGTCATCGTGGACCGGATCACCGACGCCAAACCCGACCTGTGGGATGGGATCGAGGCCGCCCTTTTTCCCAAAGTCCTCGAACTACGCGGCGGGCTGCTACGGGCCAAGGTCGAGGCCGAGACCCTCAAGGCCGACCCCGACGCCGCGGCGAAACGGCACAAGGCCAAGAGGTCGGACCGTGACGTGGCGATCTGGCCGTCCGTCGACGGTGTCGCCGACCTCGGCATCCGAGGACTGTCCGCGGACCAGGCCGCGGAGGCGTACGGCAACATCGACGCCATCGCGCGTGCGGTGAAGTCCGGCGGCGACCCTCGCAAACTCGGCCAACTCCGTGCCGACGTCGCTGCCTCCCTGCTCACCGGCATGGCCGACATCGTCGACTGCTCCGCCCCCACAGCCACCGACAACCACACCGACCAAGACCGGGCGCAAGACGAGGCCGCGCAGGACCCAGGCGGCCCAGGAAGAGTCCGAGCAGACCGAGGACGAGCAGGGTTCGTGTGCCGTTCACCGGTATCCCGACCACGACCTGCACCGCGCCGCCTGTGACTGCGGTGACTGCGCTCCCGCCGGGACCGCGAACGCCACAGCCGACTACACCCCCTGCAACTGCTCCACCGTGCACGACACCGCCGCACACGAAGCCGGTGAGGAAGCAGCCGGAAAGGGACCAGCCACCGAGGAGGCGACCGCCGCCGACAGTGCCGCTCCGGCCGCCGGTCAACAAGCGGCGGGGCAGATCCCCGAGCAGAACCGCCGACCCGACGAGCCGGTCGACCCGCCCGTGGACGATCCGACAGCACCACCACGGCCGCCCTGGTCGTCCTCGCAGCCGAGCTGGGGGCCGATACGAACGCGCTCGAAGGTCCAAATGAACATCCCACTCACCACGCTGATGGGACTCTCGACCCGGCCCGGTGAGCTCGGCGGGTTCGGCCCGATCATCACCGAGATCGCCGAACGCATCGTGGCGAACAACCTCACCAACCCCGAAGCCCGCTTCAGTGTCGGGGTCACCCACCCCGTCACCGGACGGTTACTTCACCTGCATCCGATCCCGGCGAGGTTCCTGCGCGGACTACAGGCCGAGCTCGTCCATGCCCGCGACCAGCGCTGCGTGTGGACCACCTGCCGAAGACCCGCCGCGACCTGTCACCTCGACCACAACACCGAGTACGCCGACGGCGGAGAAACCTCCGTCGACAACATCGCGCCACTGTGCCCACGCCACCACAAGGCCAAAACCGAACGCGACTGGAAACTCCAGCAGACCGGCCCCGGCGAGCACACCCTCACCGACCCGTTCGGACGCCAGTACGTCAGCGGAGCACCCTCCCTCACCGACCCGGTGGTGCCGGCCGAGCCGGAACCCGCCACCGCCGGAGCACTGCTGGCCGAGGATGACCTGCCACCGTTCTGACAGCACGCCCGGGCAGTCCCGGGTAACCAGACGGATTCAGGCCTGGTCGAGTGCGAGCAAGGCTTCCACGACGGCGGGCAGGTCCGGGCCGGTGACGTCGGGGGAGAGGAAGACGGCGGGGAACGGCGTACCGGACCGGTCGATCCATGCGCTGGTCAGCCCGGCGCGAGCGGCGCCGTCGGTGTCCCACGGATGAACGGCGATCAGTGCCGCGCGGTCAGCGGGCACGCCGCACTCGCCGACCGCCCAGAGGTACGGCTCGGGGGCGGGCTTCCAGCGGCGCGGCTCGCTCACCGACAGCCGGCGTTCGAACAGGTCCAGGACGCCGGCTCGCTCGAACGCACCGCGCGACAGTTCCGCCGACCCGTTCGTGAGCGTCACCAGCCGCACCCCGGCCCCGTGCAGGCGGCGCAGCCCGGCCGGAACGTCCGGATGTACGTCGAGAGCAGGGAAGCCGGACAGAACCTCCGCCACCGCCTCCTCGCGTTTCGCCTCGTCGGCGAAGCCGGCGCCGAGACCCGCCAACGCGGTACGCAAGGCCGCCTTGGCGACGTCGGCGAAGTCCGCGTACGCACCCACACTGGTGAGCGCGAACCCGTCGCGCAGGGTCGCGGCGAACCACGAGTCCAGCAGGTGGCGCGGTGCGCTCACCGACTCGAGCCGGTCCCGCAGCGGGGAGAGGTCTGTCAACGTCTCGTTGACATCGAACACGACGAGCTCGGGGCGGTGCGGCACGTCAACTCCTCGATGAGCGCGGGCTCCTCAGGAAGCGAAGGAGTCCAGCAGCGGGCGGTGGCCGGCGATCGCGTCGTCCAGCAGCGCCTTCGCCACCTGTGGGCTCGGCACCAGTGGGTCCAACGCCAGCGCCTGCACAGCCAATTCCCGGGATCCCTCGATCGCCGCCCGAACCGTGAGTTCCTGCTGGAGGCTGCGCTCGGTGAGGACGGCCGCCAGCGCGGGCGGGAGGTCACCCACCGCCAGCGGGGTCACGCCGGCCGCGCGGACCACCGCGGGCACCTCGACGACGGCCTCGCTCGGGAGGTTCGCGATCGCGCCCGCGTTCGGGACGTTGACGGCAAGCTCGAGGAGCTCGCGACCGGTGAACAGCGCCTCGGCGATCGCGACCAGTCGTTCGGCCTCCTGACCCTCCGACACCGCGTCCAGCGGCATCGCGCCGGACGCCTGCGCGTGCAACTTGTCCCACAGGTCGGACTTCTCGTCGATGTAGGAGCGGGTGGCGTCAAGGCCGGGTTGCAGCCCCCACGGCAGCTCGCCGGACGGGCTCGCCGCCTCACCGCGCAGGTACCACCCGAAGAACTCCGCCACGTGCCGGTCACCGGGCGCGGGATACAGGCCGAAGACGTCCAGCAGGTCCGCCGTCACCGGTTCGCCCAGCGGGTGGTCCCGGTCGCCCTTCGCGGCGACCTCCTCGACCATCGTCCGCAACCGGGGAAGGAGGTCCTCCCGGCCGTGGCGGAGTTCCAGCAACCAGCACAGGTGGTTGAGCCCGGCGAAGACCGCGGTGACCTCCTCCCGCGGCACCCCGAGCACCCGGGCCAGCATGGACCGGGTGTGCATCGTGCCGTGGCACAGGCCGATGGTGCGCGGGTGCGCCCAGCCGGTGATCGCCCGTACGTTGGCGGTCAGCGGGTTGGCGTAGTTGACCAGCCAGGCGTCCGGAGCGAGGTCGGCCACGTCCTGGCCGATCCGCACCAGCTCGGGCACCTGCCGGAACGCGCGCAGCACCCCGCCCGGCCCCACCGTGTCGCCGACCGTCTGCCGGATGCCGTACCGCAGCGGGATGTCCAGGTCGGCCCGCCATCCGTCCGCACCGCCGACCGCGATGGTGGTGGCGACCAGCGTGGCTCCGGCAAGCGCCTCCCGCCGGTCGACGTGCGCCTCGACGGTGAGCCGGGCCCCGCGTTCGGCGGCGATGCGCCGGCCGAGCCGGGCCATCGTGGTGGCCGCGTCCTCCTCGATGTCGACCAGGTGCACCTCGGCGCCGTCGAACACCGGCGAGGCAGCGAGGTCGGCCAGCAGGCCGGGTGTGAACACCGTGCTGCCGGCGCCGATCAGCACGACCTTGATCCCCGACATGGACGACGCCACCCGCCTCACTTGATCCCGGCCTACTTGATTCCGGTCAGCACGAACGCGTTCACGATCCGCCGCTGGAAGAACAAGAAGACCACACAGACCGGAACGACCGCCATCGTGGCCGCCGCCATCACCAGGTCCGAGCGCTGCGCGTGCTGGCTGTTGAAGTACGTCAGCGCCAGCGGGACGACCATCTTGTCCTGGTCGTTGATCACGATCAGCGGCCACAGGTAGTCGTTCCACGAACCGAGGAAGGTGAAGATGCCGAGTGCCGCCAGGGCGGGTCCGGTCAGCGGCAGGATCACCCGCCAGTAGATCGCGAACTCGCCCGCGCCGTCGAGCCGGGCCGCGTCCACCAGGTCGTCCGGGATCGCCGCGATGAACTGCCGCATCAAGAAGATGCCGAACGCGCTCACGATGCTGCCGACCACCAGCGCCCACAGGGTGTTCAGCAGGTGCAGGAAGTTCATCACGAGGTAGCTCGGGATCAGCAGGACCGGCGCCGGGATCATCATCGTGGACAGCAGCACGACGAAGAGGACGTTCTTTCCGGGGAAGGCGAACTTCGCGAAGATGTAGCCCGCGATCGAGCTTGTGAACAACGTCAGGGCGGTCACCGCCACCGCCACCAGCAGGCTGTTGCGATACCAGATGAGGTACGGCGAGTTCTGCAACACGAACGCGAAGTTCGCGAACGTCGGGTGCTCGGGCAACAGGCTCGGCGGGACCTGGATGATCTCCTGCGCAGTCTTCAGCGAGTTGCTCACCATCAGCACGAACGGCGCGACGAACCCGATCGCCGCGATGCTCAGCACGACGTACAGCACGATCTGCCCGGGTCCGCCGAAGCGGCGACGGGGCCGCCCGCCCCGGGCCGCCGCGGACGTGGAAGCCGGGGTGGGCGACGCCGCCGGGACGCGGCTGGTCAGCGGACTCGCCATCAGTACTCCCAACGGGAACGCAGGATGCGCATCTGGACCAGCGCGATGACGAGGATGATCAGCATCAGGATCAGCGACATCGCCGTCGCGTACCCCAGCTGGAAGTCGCCGAAGGCACGTTGGTAGATGTGCAGGACGACGGTCTCACTCGACCGCAGCGGCCCGCCGGCGGTCATCACCTGGATACGGGTGAACTCCTGCAGGTAGCCGATCGTGGTCAGGCAGAAGACGAACACGAACGTACGCTGCAACAACGGAAGCGTCACGTGCCGGAAGCGGGACACCACCCCGGCGCCGTCCACCTTCGCCACGTCGTAGAAGTCCAGCGGGATCGCCTGCAGCCCGGCCAGGAACACGATCACGTTGAACCCCAGGTCCTGCCACACCGAGGTGACCATCACCGACCACAACGCGGTGCCCGGGTCGCCGAGCCAGGACTTCCCGGACAGCCCGAGCAGGTTGAGCACCGCGTTCAGCCAGCCCGCCTGCGGGTCGTAGATCGGCACCCACACAAGGGATGCGGCCACCGCGGACGCGATCGCGGGAAGGAAGAAGACCGTGCGGAACAACGCCCGCAGCCGGGTGATGTGGTTGAGGGCGAGCGCGACTGCCAGCGAGAGCACGATGTTCAGCGGTACGGCGACCAGCGCGTACTTCCCGGTGACGGCGAGAGAGTTGAGGAACGCCGGATCGTCGGTGAAAGCGTAGGTGAAGTTGCGCAGGCCGATGAACGGAGAGACCGGCGCGAGCTGGTTGTACCTGTGCAGGCTGAGCCAGACCGCGATGCCGATCGGGACCAGCGAGAAGACCGCGAACAACGCGAGGATGGGCGCGAGCCAGCCGTACACGAAGGCAAGCTGGCGCCGCCGCCCGGGCAGGCTGGTCGTTGTACGCGAAGCCGCCGGGGGTGTGGTGGTGGGCGTGGTCGTGGCCGCCATGTCAGGGCCCGATCTTCTCGTCGATCATCAGGTTGATCTGCTTCTCCGCCTCGGCGATCGCGGTCACCGGGTCCTGCCGGTGCAGTTCGACGCTGACGAACGCGTCGTGGATGTAGGTCCAGAACTCGTCCCGGTCGTGCACCCGGCCGACCCACCTCCCGTGCGGCAGGACGCCGAACGGCACCTTCAGGTAGGGCGCCTTGGCCAGCATCTGCTTGTCGTCCTGCAACTCCTTCAGCGCCGGGACGGTGGCGGAGGTGAGGTTCCAGATCCGGGCGTTGTCCGGGCGGGCCATGAAGCCGACGAACTTCCACGCCGCCTCGCGTACCTTCGGGTCCGCCTTCGCGTTGACCACCTCGCCCCAGCCGGACTCGGCGGCGAACTTCAGCGTGTCACCGGCGTAGGGCGGCTCGGCGATGTAGGCGAGGTCGGTGAACTTCGGGAAGTCCGCGCGCCCGGACGCCACCACCCACGGGCCCTGGTGGGCCATCGCCGCGCGGCCGCGGAAGAACATCGTGTACGGGTCGCCGGTGTACCACGTGGTGTTGTCCACCTTGTGTTTGGTGACGAGTTCGGTCTCGTCAATCCACGCTTTACGCGCCTGCGGGCTGTGGAAGTCGACGTGCACGCCGTCGTCGGCCCAGAAGTCGCCGCCGAGCTGCAGGATCATCGACAGGAAGGTGAACGTGATGGAGTCGTTGCCGGTGAAGGCGTACCCCACCTGGTCGGCGCGTCCCTTCGAGTCGATCCTCGTCAGCCGTTCGCCGGCCTCCACCAGGTCGGCCCAGGTCGCGGGCGGCTCGGTGATGCCGGCCTTCCGGGCCAGCTTCGGGTTGTAGAGGATGCCGCCGTTCTCCAGGTTGTACTCGTGTGGAACGCCGTACAGCTTTCCCCTGTGGGTGTAGGCGCCGACCGCCGCGGGCCAGAACCTCGACGTCGGCTCGCTGCCGGACAGAGAGGACGGAACCTCGTCCAGCAGTTGGTTCACGGCGTACTCGGTGACCCAGGTGCCGAACATCTGCTGGATGTCGGCGACGTTGCGGGCGCGGTAGGCGGCCTGCAGCTTGCGGGCCAGCACGTCGTACGGGAAGTACTGGTAGACGATGTGGATGCCGGGGTTCTCGGCCTCGAACCGCTTGATCATCGTGGTGTTGGCGGTGACGAAGCTCGGGTTGTTGTGGCTCCACCAGGTGACGTTGAGCTTGCCGTCGACCGGCTTGGACACCACGGTCCCCTCGGGGGCCGAACCCGAGGAACACCCGGCCAGCACGGAGCCGGCTGCGACCGCCGACAGGCCCGCCGCGGAACGGCCGAGGAAACCCCTGCGGCTCAACGTCATCTGGGAAACCGTCCCTGCGAACGAGCACCACTGCCGACGTCTGCGCAACGTATTCACCGCACCTGCCCGGGTCAAGCCGGTGTGTCCGCCATCTGCCACCGCCTGCCGTACCCGGTCACCGGGCCCGCTGCCGCCCGACCGCGCGCAGGCGGTTCGGTTACGCTTCGCCGATGCCCGAACCCACCGAGGTCCTCGTCGTCGGCGAGCTCAACGTCGACGTGATCGTGTCCGGCGCCGACGCCGTCCCGACGTTCGGCCAGCACGAGCAGATCGTGGACGAGTGCCGGGTGACGCTGGGGTCGTCGTCGGCGATCTTCGCCTGTGGCGTACGCCGGCTCGGGCACGCCACCACGATGGTCGGCGTGGTAGGGGCGGACATGTTCGGCGAGGTCGTACGAGACGCCCTGCGTGAACGGGACGTGGACACCTCCGCGGTCGTGGTCGACCCGGGCACACCCACCGGTGTCACGGTGATCCTCAACACCGGCGCCGACCGGGCGCTGCTGACCGCGCCAGGCAGCATCGGGGCCACCCGGCGCGCGCACGTGCCGGCGGAGCTCCTGCACGGCGCCCGGCACCTGCACGTGGGCAGCGTGTTCCTGCAAAGGGACCTGCGCCCGGAGCTCCCGGCGCTGTTCGACGACGCCCGCGCCGCCGGGCTGACCACGTCGTTCGACCCGAACTGGGACCCCGCGCAACGCTGGACCGACCTGTTGCCACTGCTGGGCCACGTCGACGTGGTGTTCGTGAACGAGGCCGAGGCGGAGCACCTCACCGGCGGGCTGCCGGCGTTCCGCGCGGCGTACGCGCTCAGCGACCTGATGCGACCGGGCGGGACGATCGTCGTCAAGCGCGGCGAGCACGGCGCGCTGGCGGTCCGCGACGGCAAGGACACGGCGGTTCCGGCGTACGACATGAACGTCGTCGACACCACCGGCGCCGGTGACTCCTTCGACGCGGGATTCGTGCACGGCCTGCTGAACGGCGCCGAGCTGGGGGAGTGCCTCGCGCTGGGCGCCGGGTGTGGCTCGCTGTCCACCCGGACAGCCGGTGGGACCGACGCCCAGCCCGACGCCGGTGAGCTCACGGCGCTTCTGGGTCAGGTCGCCTACGGAGCCTGAGGGGCCGACAGGTAGTCGCTCGCGACCTTCTCCAGTACGGCTTCGTCGCCGGCGTAGATGCCCTCGGGCCGCGGCCAGTGCACCACCACGTCGGTGAAGCCGCACTCGGCGGCCCGGCCGGTCGCGTCGGCGAACGACTCCACGCTGGACAGCGCGAAGCGGTCGTCGCTGTCCAGGGACAGGTAGCGGTCGACCGTGGCCGGGTCACGGCCGCTCTCGGCGAGGATGTTGTCGAAGCGGTCGGCCAGCTCCGCGACCCCCCGCCACCACTGCGACGGGCCGCCCTGACCGCCCTTGCCGTAGGTGATCCAGCCCTGGCCGTACCGCGCCGCGAGCCGCATCGACCTGGGGCCGTTCGCGGCGACGAGGAGCGGAAGCCTCGGGTCGTGCAGGCTGCCGGGTCTCGTGCGCGCGTTCACGGCCGTGAAGTAGTCGCCCGTGTAGCTGACGTCGTCCTCGGTCAGCAGCCGATCCAGCAACTCCAGGAACTCTCCCAGCCGCGCGACCAGCTGGGGCGGGGACAAGGTGTCGTGGCCGAGCACGGTGGCGTCGAAGCCGGTGCCGCCGGAGCCGAGGCCGAGGAGGAACCGGCCCGCGCTGATGTCGTCCAAGCCGAGGACGTCGCGCAGGAACGGCACCGGATGCCGGTAGTTGGGGGAGGCGACGTAGGTCCCGAGCCTGATCCGCGAGGTCACCATCGCTGCGGCGGTCAGGGTCGGGACGGTGCCGAACCACGGCCCGTCGGCCAGGCTCCGCCAGGCGAGGTGGTCATAGGTCCAGGCGTGGTCGAATCCGTACTCTTCGGCACGTCTCCACCGCGGGGCGGCCTCGGACCAGCGGTGTTCGGGCAGGATCACGATGCCGTGGCGCATGAGGCCCCACTGTAGGGGACAACGTGACAGTCATTCGGCCACGTTGAGACATGGCCTTGTCACTCAGCGCGCCGGTCCCTAGATTGATCACCTTCCATGGCCGAGGTGTCCCTCCTCGTGTCCTGAGTGCTCCACCTACCGGTGTCTTGAGGTACGCATGCGACGCAAACTTCAAGCAGGACTCGTGGTTCCGCTCGTCGCGGCGCTGGCCGCCGTCGTCGGTCCGTCCGCATCCGGGTCGCTGACACAGGCGAGCGACCCGCGCGAGGACAACCTGCCCACCCCCGCCTCGGTGCTCGGCTTCGAGCCCTGCACCGACTACAAGCTGGCCACCTACGAACAGATCACCGGCTACTTCGGTGCGCTCGACAAGGCCAGCGACCGGCTGCAGATGATGAACATCGGCAAGACCTCCGAGGGCCGCGACCAGGTACTGGGCATCGTGTCCGCGCCGGACAACCTCACCCCGGACAACCTGAAGAAGTACCGCGACATCGCCGAACGCCTGGCACACGCCCGCGGGCTCACCGACGCGCAGGCCAAGGACCTCGCCGCGGAGGGCAAGACCGTCGCCTGGGTCGACTTCGGCATCCACTCCACCGAGGTCGCGCCGACTCAGACCGCGCCGAAGTTCGCCTACGACCTGGTGCGCAGCGAGACCGCGGAGGCGAAGTCGATCCGCGACAACGTCATCACGTTGTTCAATCCGAACGTCAACCCGGACGGGACGACGCACGTCTCCAAGTGGTACATGGACCACGTGGGCGGGCCCTACCAGGACTCGAGCTACCCGGAGCTGTACCAGAAGTACGCCGGCCACGACGACAACCGCGACTGGTTCATGTTCAACCTGCAGGAGACCCGCAACCAGGGCAACGTCCTGTGGCACCAGTGGTACCCGCAGATGGTCTACAACACCCACCAGACGGCGGCCTACCCGGCGCGGATCTTCATCCCGCCGTTCAAGGACCCGAGCAACCCAAACATCCCGGCCGAGGTGATCCGCGGCATCAACCTGATGGGCGACGCGATGACCCAGCGGCTGGACCGCGAGGGCAAGGTCGGCGCGGTGTCCCGCCAGCAGTACGACCAGTGGTGGAACGGCGGACTGCGTTCGGTGCCGGCGTTCCACAACCAGATCGGCCTGCTCAGCGAGACCGCGCACGCCTCGGCGACGCCGAAGTTCGAGGACCCGGCGAAGTTCCCGAAGGAGTTCCCCTACCAGGGTGTGTCGACGTCGGAGCCGTCGGCGTTCTACCCGAGCCCCTACAAGGGCGGCTGGTGGCACCTGAAGGACAGCTGTTCCTACATCGAGTCGACCGGCTGGGCCTACCTCAACACCGCGGCCACCGACCGGGAGGGCTGGCTGTACGGCGCCTACCGGATGGGGAAGCAGGCCATCGAGGCGGGCGGCAACGTCGCGTACGTCATCCCGGCCGACCAGACCGACTTCGCCACCGCGGCCAAGATGGTGAACGTCCTGCGCTGGGGCGACGTCGAGGTCGAGCAGGCGGAGAAGGCGTTCAGCGTCGGCGACCGCAGCTACCCCGCGGGCAGCTACATCGTGCGGGAGGCGCAGCCGTTCCGGCCCTACGTCACCGACCTGTTCAACCCGCAGACCTATCCCGACCGGCGCAACCCCGACGGCACACCGGAACGCCCGTACGACATGGCCGGCTGGACGCTGCCGTACCAGATGGGCGTCGACGTCGACAAGGTCGACGCGAGGATCGACGTGCCGTCCCGGCAGGTGACGTGGGCGAACGTGCCCGCGCCGAGGATGCCGAGCAGCACGCCGGGCTACGCGTACGCCCTCGACCCGCGGGTCAACGACTCCTACACCGCCGCGATGAACCTGCTGCGCTCCAACGAGAAGGTGACCCGCACGACCGAGGCGGTGCAGACCGACCAGGGCAGCTGGCCGGCGGGCACGTTCCTGGTCCCGGCCGGCCGTTCGAGCGAGGCGAAGGTGCGCGGTCAGGCCCGCGGCCTCGGGCTGACGGTGGCCGGCGTCGACACCGCGCCCGCGAAGACCGTCCCGGTCACCCGGCCCCGGGTCGGGCTCTACCACGGCTGGGGCGGCAACTCCGACGAGGGCTGGACCCGTTACGTGCTGGAGCAGTTCAGGTTCCCGTACGCCCAGGTGCACGACGCCGACGTACGCGCGGGCTCGCTGGCGGACAAGTACGACGTGCTGGTGCTGCCGGACGCGACGTACTCCCGGATGCTAAACGGCCTGCGCGCGGGTTCCCTTCCGGCCGAGTACACCGGCGGCATGACGGCCGCGGGGGTGGCCAACCTGAAGAAGTTCGTCGAGGACGGCGGGACGCTCGTCACCGTCAACGACGCCGCCCAGCTGCCGATCCAGGCGTTCGGCGACTTCCCGGTCACCGACGTCACCGAGGGAGTGCCGTCCACGAAGTACTACTCGCCGGGTTCGGTGGTGGCGACGAACGTGCAGCCCACCACGCCGGTGACCTGGGGACTGCCGGAGAAGCTGGACGCGTACTCCTCGACCAGCCCGGCGTTCACGGTCACCGGTGACGCCGGATCGGTCAGCACGCCGGTGACCTACCCGCAGGAGAAGATTCTGCGCAGCGGCTGGCTGCTCGGTGAGGATCTGATCGCCGGCAAGGCGGCCGTGGCCGACGTGACGTACGGCAAGGGGCGCGTGGTCCTGCTCGGCACCAGCGTGCAGCACCGGGCGCAGGCGCACGGCTCGTACAAGCTGCTGTTCAACTCCCTGCTGCTGGGAGGGGAACGCTGACCGCGAGAGGTCGCTGAGCCCACGTGGCTCACGTGCCTGGATTCCGGGCCTGGTCCCCGTGCTCCGTGGCGGTCGCCGCGGTGCACGGGGACCTTCGCGTTCTCGGTGCCTGCGGGTGATGTCGGCGCGTCCGGGTAGGTTGGCCCGAACGTCATGGACGCGGTACGTCACGCAAGCAGGAGGTGCGCATGGCTGGAGAAGGCGGTTGGACCGAGGGGGAACCACCGCGGCAGTTGCGGATGCTCTGGCCTGCCGGGCAGTTACCCGGTGCCGAGGCCGGCCGGCTGCCGGACGGGTACGTCCTCCGCCACGGCCATCCTGACCAGGACGTTCCCGCGTTCCGGGAGCTGATGGCACGGGTCGAGCTCGGCACCTGGGACGACGGCAAGCTCGGCGAGACGCTGGAGACCGTCGTCCCCGACGGCTGGCACCTGGTGGTGCACGCGCCGACCGGCACGGTCGTCGCGACCGGCATGTCGCAGCGCAGGCCGGTGCCCGACCTCTATCCGAACGGCCACGAGGTCGGCTGGATCGCCGCGCATCCGGACCACCGCGGTCGCGGACTCGGACGCGCGGTCACCGCCGCCGCGACCGCACGCCTGGTCGAGGTCGGCGCGAAGTGCGTCTATCTGCAGACCGACGACCACCGCCTTCCGGCGCTGCACACCTACCTCCGGCTCGGCTTCCGTCCGCACCTGTGGGCGGCCGGGATGGTCGAGCGGTGGCGGGAGATCTGCGAACGCCTGGGAGCGCCGCTCCAGCCCGCCGAGTGGCCGGTCGAGGGCTGACCCGTGCCGAACGCGCGTGGCCGGGCCCGGCTCACCGAACTCCCCCTGGGTGCGATCCGGCCCCGCGGCTGGCTCGCCGACCAACTGCGGCTACAGGCCGACGGCCAGACCGGGCGGCTGGAGGACGTCTGGCCCGACGTCGGACCGGACAGCGCCTGGCTCGGCGGTGACGGCGAGGGCTGGGAGCGCGGGCCCTACTACCTCGACGGGCTGATACCGCTGGCGTACGTCCTGGACGACGCCGAGCTGAAGGCCAGGGCACAGAAGTGGATCGAGGCGATCCTGGCGAGTCAGCGCGACGACGGTTCCTTCGGCCCATCGGGTGACGACGACTGGTGGCCGCGGATGGTGGCGCTGAAGGTCCTCACGCAATACGGCGACGCGACCGGTGACGACCGCGTGCCGCCGTTCCTGCACAGGTACTTCACGTTCCAGGCGCGGGCACTGCCGGAGCGTCCGCTGCACGGCTGGGGACGCGCGCGCGGCGCGGACAACGTGCTGTCCGTCATGTGGCTGTACGACCGGACGGGGGAGGAGTGGCTGCTCGACCTGGGCCGGCTGCTGGCGGCCCAGACCCACGACTGGGCGACGTTCCTCACCCGCGACCTGCCCGCCGGGCCCGCTCCGGCGTTCCGCCACCTGACCCACGGGGTCAACGTCGCGATGGGGCTGAAGACGCCGGCCGTCGGCGCGCTGGTCGACGGTGGCGAGGATGCCGCTCGCCGGAGTGCGGAGCAGACGCGGGACATGCTGGCCAACCTGATGCGGCTGCACGGGCTCGTGCACGGCTGCTTCTCCGGCGATGAGTGGCTCGGCGGCCGCGAGCCGCACCACGGCGTGGAGACCTGCCTGGTGGTCGAGCTGATGTTCAGCCTCGAGCAGGTGGTGCGGATCCTCGGTGACGGCAGCCACGCCGACCTGCTGGAGCAGACCGCGTTCAACCTGCTCGCGGCCTCCAGCGACCCGCGGATGCTCGCGCACCAGTACCACCAGCAGGCCAACCAGGTGCTGGTCTCCTTCGCCGACCGCGACTGGAGCTTCAGCGGGCCCGACGCCAACGTCTTCGGCCTCGAACCCCACTTCGGCTGCTGCACCGCGAACCTCCACCAGGGCTGGCCGAAGTTCGTCCGGTCGCTGTGGATGCTGGGCGACGACCAGACCCTGGCCGCGGTCTCCTACGCGCCCTGCCAGGTCGACGCGGAGGTGGCCGGCCATCCGGTGCGGCTGGACGTCCGTACCAGCTACCCCTTCGACGAGGTGGTGGAGATCGGGGTGAGTACGCCGGTGGCGCGGGAGTTCGCGCTGCGGCTGCGGATCCCTGGCTGGTGCCGGGATCCGAGCCTGACCGTGGCGGAGGAGCCGATGCCGGTCACGCCGGACGAGGACGGCTACGTCACCGTGCGGCGGGCGTGGGCCGACGGCGACGTGGTCCGCCTCCGGTTGCCGATGCGGGTGCGGACCGTGCCGCGGGACAACGGCGCGGTCGGCTTCCGGCTCGGCCCGCTGGTGCTGGTGCACGCGATCGGTGAGATCTGGCGTCCCGTGCCCGACCATGCCGGGCTCGCCGAGTGGGAGATCATGCCCCGTACGTTCTGGAACCTCGGTGCCTGCGTGGACGACCCCGCCGGCACCAACGGCATCGACTCCTGGCCGGTCGAGCGCCGGCCGGTCGGCGCGGTGCCGTTCGCCGCGGACGCGGCTCCGGTGGTGGTGCACGGACGTGGCGCCCCGCTGCGGCAGTGGCGGATGCGGGCCAACTCCGCCGGCCCGCCACCGGCCGGCCCGGTGCCCACCCGGGCGCCGGTGATGGAGCTGCGGCTGCTGCCCTACGGCTCGGCCCGGCTCCGGGTGGCCGAGCTGCCCACCGTCACCGTGACGCCCGAGCCCACCGACGACTGAACCCAACCGGGCCCGACCGTCAGGGTGCCGCGAGGAGCGGTTGCAGCAGCGGCGACGTCCGCATGGCACTGGCCAGGGCGGGCGCGAGCTGGCGGGCGAACGTCGCGGTGAGGTGGGAGTGGTCCAGGTAGGCCAGTGTCCCGTCCCACACCGCCGGGCAGCGCCCGCCCGGACACAGGGCGCCGTTCAGGTCCACCACCGTGGTGCGCGGGTACCACCCGGCCCGGAGCAGGTTCGCGGCCGGGTCGGGCAGCACCGCCTTCGACGCGCCGAACGCACACGCGTCCCAGTCGTCCAGATGCGCCGACACGCAGGTGGGGATGTCCTTGCCCGGGTAGGGCGTGTCCCGCAGATACACCATCGGCACGCCGAGCACCTTGATCGCGTCCAGGGTGGGTGCCCAGGCGGTCTTCAGGACGTCCGGGGCAGTGGCGTACCGGCCCAGTTGCGCGAGGACCACGGCGTCCGGCCGCACCTCGTGCATCCGCCGGAACGCCGACCGCCGCCACACGTCGCACGCGTCGTACGCCCGGCCGGTCTTGGGGTTCCTCACTCCGTGCAGCATCGCCGCCGGGCAGCCCTGCTTGGTCAGCACCAGCAGCCGCCACCGGTGCGCACGGGCGATGATGTCCAACGTCGGCACCCACTCGAAGGCGTGGGAGTCGCCGAGGAGCACGACCGTGTACCGGAATCGCTGCGCGCCGTACCAGCAGCCGGTGGCGGTACGGACCGACGGCCCCGCCAGGCACTTCTCCGAGCGCTCACCCCAGTCCTCGCGTGCCTGGGCAGGCCCCGGCGTGACCGGGCCGGACTGCCGGACCCCGGCGCTGAGCTTCGCCGGCCGGGCCGGGAGCACCCGCTGGGCTTCCAGTTGCGCGTCGACGGCCGGTGCCAGCGCGTTGACCGCCGTGTTCGTCAGGTGGGAGCCGTCCCGGTACAGCAACGTCGTTCCGCGCACGACCGGGCACTTCGGCCCGGGTGGGCACAGGAAGTTGTTGACGTCGACCAGGTGTACGCCGGGCTGCCGGCCGGCCCGGATCGCCTCCGCCAGCGGGTCCGGACGCAGTGCGTCCGCGCGCGGGAACGCGCACCGGTCCCAGCGGTCGAGCGTGCCGGACACGCAGGACGGCACGTCCTCGGCCGGAAACGGTGTGTCCCGCAGGTAGACCAGCGGCATGTCGAGGGCGCGCAGCGGCTTCAGGGTCCTGGCCCAACCGCGCAGGAGCCGGTCGCGGTCGGTGGTGTAGCGGTTCAGAGTGGCGAGGAAGACCAGCTTGGGACGAGGCCCCTGCCGCAACCGCTTCAGCGCATGATCCCGCCAGGTGTCGCACTCGTGGAACGTCTGCCCCAGTTGGGGACTCGACACCGAGATGGTCGGCAGGGGACAGCCCGACTTGTTGTACACCTCCACGGCCCAGTGGTGCTCGGCCGCGATCGCGGCCACCGCGCCGTACCACTGCCCGGCGTGGGAGTCCCCGATCAGCACGACCCGGCCGTCGGCGTCCGCCGGGCCGAGGAGGCAGGGCGGTTCGGTGATCTCCTTCGGTGCCAGGATGCACCGTCGCGGATAGTGCTGGTTGTCGGTGCGCGCCCGGCCGGGTGAGGGACGGGTCGGTCCGCCGGTGCGATCCGAGCCGGACGACTCGAACGGGTCCGCGGACAGGTCCGGCCCACTCAGCCGCAGGCCGGTGCGCGGCGCCGCGGCGGCCACCGGCGTGTTCGTCAACGTGTGCAGGGCGGTGGCGCCCAGCAGCAGCGCCATGCACACCGGCAGGACCGTCGCGGTGAGGCCGACGGACAGGCCGCGCCCGGGCCGGGCGGTGACGACGGGGGAGAAGCGGATCGGCGTCTCCAGCAGCCTCAGGCCGGCCGCCGCGGGGATCGCCGAGGCCGCCACCACCGCGAGCCGGACCGGCCAGGTCAGTGGGCCGGTGACCGCCTGGACGAGGACGAGCACTGGCCAGTGCCACAGGTACAGCGAGTACGACAGCCGTCCGGCGTACCGCATCGGCCGGGTGGCCAGCGCCCGGCCCGGACCGAAGCGACCCGACCCCGGCGTCCCCATCCCGGCGGCGATCACTGCGACCGCGCCCAGGGTCGGCACGAGCGCGCCGGTCCCGGGCCAGTTGGTCGTGCCGGCGACGGTGACCACGGACCAGCCGATCGCGGCCACCCCGGCCCAGCCGACCAGCGCCGGCAGGGGGAACGGCAGCGACCGGCCGTGGCGGACGAGCAGGGCCAGCCCGGCGCCGAGCGCGAACTGCCACGCCCGGGCCGGAGTTCCCATGTAGGCAAGGGGTCCCGTCGAGTGCGTCCACACCAGCGAGACCGCGAACGACCCGGCCGCGACGAGGACGGTCACCACCGCGACCATCGTCCGTACGCCCCGGACGCCGCGCCCGGTCCGGCGGGCGAACCAGCCGGCGCCGATCAGCAACGCCGGCCACAGCAGGTAGAACTGCTCCTCGACCGACAGCGACCAGTAGTGCAGCAGGGGGCTGGCCTCCCGGCCGGCCGCCAGGTAGTTGGTCTCGGTGCCGACGAAGTGCCAGTTCACGACGTACGCCGCCGAGGCGAGCGCGTCGTGGGCCACGTCGACCACCCGCAACGGCGGAAGCACCAGCCAGGACACCACCGCGACCACGACGATCACCAGCGCGGCGCCGGGCAGGATGCGGCGGGCGCGCCGGGCGTAGAACTTGCGCAGCGACACGCGTCCGGTGCTCTCGAGTTCGGCGAGGAGCAGCCCGCCGATGAGGAACCCGGAGATGACGAAGAAGACGTCCACTCCGACGAAGCCGCCGGCGAGGTGCGGGACGCCGGCGTGGAAGAGCAGGACCGCGGCGACGGCAACCGCGCGCAGCCCCTCGATGTCGGGCCGGAAACGGGGGGATTTCACGGGGCTCCTCGAAGGTGCGGTCAGCGCCGCCACGGCAGCATCGGATCGATCCAGCCGGAGGCGAGCAGGGCCACGGCGAGCAGAAGTACGGTGATCGCCACCGCCTCCGGCCAGGCAAGGCTGGCCGAGGTGGGCGGGTCGTCCGAAACGTCGACCGGCCGGAGGTCCTGCGTACGGTCCGCCAGGTGGCCCTGCGTACGGTCCATCAGGTGGTCCGGCATGCGGTCGGCACTCATTCGGCGGTCCTGTCCACGGTCACGGCGCCGGTCACGGTGCTGTGAGCGGTCAGCACGGGCGCCGACCGCCGAGCAGACGGTGCGGCAGCCACCCGGCGGCCGGCGGGCTGTCCGGTCAGCAACCGGATGCCGTCCAGCACCAGGGGGACGACGAGGTAGGTGTAGCCGGCGACGAACGCGGCCATCAGCCAGAAGGCGTCCAGCCCGTACGTCATGACGCCCGCGACGATCCCCACCCACGCGGCGATCGTGTAGCCGCCGAGCCACACCACGGCGACGATGGTGATGGTCCTCGCCAGCCGGGCACCACTGCCGCCACCGTTGCCACCGCCGCCACCGCTGCCACCGCTGCCGGCGCCGCCCGCGCCGAGAGACCCCGTCGGCACCCAGCCGGCCGTACGCCCGCGCAGGACGTGCCAGATCGCGACCGCGTGGGCGAAGCTGTAGACCATCTGGACCCGCAGCACCTCGAACCTCCACCGCGAGCGGAACACCACCGGCAGCAGCACCAGCCACACCCAGGCGGCCGGCAACAGGACGAGGAAGTGGCTCGCGCGGATGTCCTCGGGGTAGCCGAACTCCATCACCAGGCCCGGAAGGTGCAGCAGGAAGACGTTCACCGCGGTGGAGACGTAGTAGAGGAAGCCGCTCCAGAAACAGGCCCGCTGCCGCCAGGTGAGCGAAAGGCTGTGGAAGTCCTTGCTGGCCAGCAGGCTCATCGACCCGGTGCACCAGCGGTACTGCTGGTTGCAGAAGCCGGCCAGGTCGTCCGGGCACATCCCGCGGGCGATCTGCACGGGCACGTAGCGGGTGACGTACCCGCCGGACAGCAGCTTCACGCCGGTGTGCACGTCCTCGGAGTGCTCGATCAGCGCGAAGCCGCCGACCTCGGCCAGCGCCGAGCGCCGGTACACCGCGCAGGTGCCCACGCAGATCGGCGCGCCGGCCGCGTCACGGGAGGGCTGCACCCAACGGTAGAAGAGTTCCTGGGTGGCGCCCGCGGTCCGCTGCAGCCAGCCCATCTCCGGCCTGGTCTCGAAACACTGCGGCGACTGGGCGATCCCCACCTTCGGGTCGTCCAGGTAGGGCACGAGGTGGAAGAGGTAGTCCGGGCGCGGGCAGAAGTCCGCGTCGAACACCGCGATCAGGTCACCGTCGCTGTGGTCGAAACCGAACCGGAGGTTGCCGGCCTTCTTCCACTGACCCCGGTCGGGACGGCTGAGGTAGGTGAAGCCGGCGGCGAGGGCGGCACGTTCGACCTCCTCGCGGGCACTGTCGTCCAGGACGTACACCCGCAGCGTCCCCGGCCAGGACATCGCGGCGACGTGCGCGTAGGTGTTGGCGAGCACCTCCAGCGGTTCTCCCGCGGTCGGCAGGAACACGTCCACGGACGGGATCCGGGCGGGGTTCCACAGTCCGGTGAGGCTTTGGTGGGAGACCCGGGATATCCGGCGGGTGTTCTGCCCCGAACGCAGGGAGATCACCGTGCAGACGGCGTTCAGCGCGAGTACGCACAGAAACGGCGCGAGAATCCACTGGTGGGTGGAGAACCTGAAAAGGCTGATCGACGCACACGCGAAAGCGCCGGTCATCACCAGCAGAACCCATCTGCGTTGCGGACCGAGATATGCGTAGAGTTCGGCGTCGGAGGGTGCGGTGGGCAGGAAGAGTTCTCCTCCGGTCGGCTTTGTCTGGCGAACCGGAGCGAGCAAGGCTGGCACGACGGTGGTTTCCCCTTGTGTGATTGGGACACGCGCCGCCTCTGCACATCCCCCTGGCGGCGGCAACTGCTCGGGCTGAAGCCCCGCGCGTGAGAGACGCAAGCGGTCGCAGAACGCGACCGCAAGGCCCTCACGCGTGAGAGACGTTAGCCGCAGGCCACCGCGAAGTGCGGAATTTTGTCCGGCTTTTCGTCACACAATTAACCACCGGGAAATGAGGATTTTCTCATCCTCGCGCGAATCCCCTGGTCAGGCGGACCGATCTCTCGGACCGATCTCTCGGGCCGATCTCTCAGACCGTGAGGGACAGCCAGACGTCCGGCGGAATCTGCGGCTTTCCCGGCACCGGGCGGCGCTCCTCGGTCCACCTGTCTCCGGCCACCTCGGTCGCGATCCGCCGCCAGAACCTCGCCGCCCCGGGGTTCTCCTCCTGGAACGGGATCTCCCACCTGCCGGGGTGCAGGCGCAGCAGTTCGAGCGCGACGTCGTGACCCACCCCACGGCGGCGTACCGCCCGGACGACGAAGAACTCGCCCATCAGCCGGCTGTCGTCCTTCAACCCGCGTACCAGCGCGAACCCGGCCGGTGCGCTGCCGTGCAGGACGAGGTAGCCGCACCTGTCCGGGTCGTCGAAGTAGTCGGGAACCCGGGTCCACTTGAACAGGCCCGCGGCGTCGGGCATCGTGCCGCGGAACTCCGACAGGTCGTGCGCGTACAACTGCCACAACCGGTCGATCAGGGGCCGGTCCGCGTCCGTCATCCGGTGCAACGAGGTGGTGGTGTCGGTCACCGGGTCACCATACGAAAGCTTTCCCGGTCGCGGGTGCCGGCCTCGACGTCGGTCCCGGGTGTCGTCGGCACCGACGGTGTGTCGGCGGTCGCTGCTATACCAGGGTCGCCATGGTTCGCCGGCCATGGTTCTCCTGCCGATCACGGAGGAACCGATGAACGGACCGCCGGACACGCCGCCCACCGAAGGGGACTCCGTCGACCGGGCGCTCGCCGCGCTCGGGCCCAACCTGCCGGTCGCGCTCGGCCGGGTGCGCCGGCATCGCCGCCTGGCCGGAGGCGCTTCCGGTTCGGCCGTCCACCTGCTGTCCCTGGACGGCGGCCGGGAGGTCGTCCTCAAGGTGACCGGCGGTGGTGACCGCGCCCGACGGGAGCTCGGCTTCTACCGCGAGGTGGCCGACAGGCTGCCGGTGCGCACGCCGCGGTTGCTCGCCGGTGCCGAGACGCCGGATGGGCGGACCGTGCTGCTGCTCACTCACGCGCGCCCCGCGCCGCCGCCGGACCGGTGGTCCGCGCGCGACTGGGACGACGCGGCGGCCCAGCTCGGCGCGCTGCATCGGCCGGAGGTCCTGGAGAGTGCCGCCGGAGGTGGCCGGCTGACCCGCGGCGACGTCGGCGGCGCGGCCGCGGCTGCCCACGGTGTCCGTGCGGCCTGGCGGCGGCTGGGCCGGGAGCGGCTCGCCGAGCCGTTGCTGGACCAGGCCGCCGAGTTCGACGCCGCGCTGTCCCGGCTGCCGGCCTGTCTGTGCCACGGCGACTGGCATGCCGACAACCTGCTGCGCGACGCCGATGGCGAGTTCGTGTGGATCGACTGGCAGGAGGTCGGCCTGGGCCACGGGCCGGGAGACCTGGCGTTGCTGTGGCAGCGTGCGGAGTTCGACGGCGCCGAGCCGCCGCGGGAGGCCATGCTCGCCGCCTACGCGCGGGCGCGCGGCATCCCGCTCGACGCGACGCTTCGGTCGGCGACGGTGGCCGCAGAGCTCCGGATGGTTCTGTACGGCTGGCCGGACCACCTGGGGGGCGTCGACGTGTCCCGCCGCGACATCGTCCTCGGCCGGTTGACCCGGCTCGCCGAGGAGTGGGAGACGCTCGCCCCGGTCACGGCGACGCCGGCTCGGCCGCGGCGCGGTGGCGGAGCAGGCGTACCTCCGGAAAGTCCTTCGGGTGCGGGGCGGTGAGCAGCGGCCGGGTGGAGCCGTGCACCACGTGGTCGAGGAACGCCACCAGGTAGGCGTTCTGCACCTCCAGTGCGCGGTCGCCGTCTATGGACCCCAGCGCCAGCAGCGCGTGCAGTGGCCACGCGAGGTAGTACGCCCCGTAGTCGGTGAAGTTGAAGTGCCGCGCACCGGTGATCGAGTACGCATACTCCTCGCCCGTGCTCGCCGCCAGCAGCGAATGCGCGGCCGCCAGATCGCCGCGGTCGCCGCTGCTCGCGGCCGAGCAGGTGCCGGTGATGCAGGAGTTCTCGCTGCCGAGGAGCATCAGCGGCGCCCGCAGCCCGGTGTGCACGACGGGGCCGAACTCCCTGCCGTCGAGGTCGACCGCTCCCGCGCAGGCTGCGTCGGCTCGGCAGGCCTCCAGCGACGCCGCCCCGCCGAAGGAGTGCCCGGCGTAGGCGACCCGGCCGGTGTCCACGTGCCCGCGGAGGTCAAGGTCGCCGCCAGGCCTGTCCATGGCGCGGTCGAGGGCGGCCACCCGGCGGGCGGCAAACTGCGCGTCGGCCGCCCACACGCCGACGATCCTGTTCGCCGCGGCGACGGCCCGCGCGGAGCCGCCCTCCAGGTCGTTCGGGTTCCCCGCGTCGGTCGACCTCACCGGCCTGCCGTGCACGACGGTGAGGTTGGCGCTGTAGGTCGGTGTGACGCCCGCGACGAGGTAGCCGTGGCTCGCGAGGTTCTCCGCGAGAGTGGTGTACTGCGGCGCGGCGAAGCCCAGGCCGGGCTCGAGCACGACCACCGGGAACCTCCCGTTCGCGACCGGTTCGCCTTCGCGCGCATGGATCCGGAGCTTGCCGAAGCTGCTCTCGCCGACCCCGACGAGACCCGGGAAGTGCAGGTTGCTCCACGCGCCTGGCGCGTAGCCGGCGTGGTGCCCTCGCCAGGCGTCCGCCCGGGAGACGGGGTACCACAGCCAGACCGACAGTTCGCGGGCCGCACCGGGGTGTGGTGCGAGCGGGTCGGCCCGCCCGGCGTCGGTCCAGTCGTAGGTCACGCGTCCGACGGCGTACCTCCCGGTGGGTGCGGGAAGGGTCACCGGCCGGGCGCCGCGGACCGCGACGTAGCCGACGTACGCCGCGCAGATCACCACCACGGCGAGGAGGACGGTGACTACGACGGTGAGCGCCCGGCGGAGTGGCCCACGCCGGCGTCGTTCAGCCCTGGCCATGACCGCTCCGTCGGTTCGGCGTGGCGGCTCGCAGGCCCCGCACGCAGGACGTCGCCGCCACCACCAGCGTGAGCGCCATCCCGGCGCCGTAGGCGAGGAGCGGCCCGGGCAGCCCGCCCGGCGCGGAGGGTCCGGTGACAGCCGGGACGACCACGGCGGCCAGGCCGCTGCCGGCCGCGGCGGCCATCGAGACGACGGCGACCGCGCCCGCGACCACGGCCGCCACGAGCGGCCGCCCGGTCACCGGCGTACGCCGGAACGCCGCCGCCGGTCCGGACGCCGCCGTGAGGGCTGCCACGGCACCGACCGCGGTCAACGCGAGAAACCACGTCGTGCCGATCCCCACCCCTGGCCGGGGAGAGTGCGGCACGAGCCGGGTGACCGCCACCGCGACGGCGAGGAAGCCCGCGGCCGCGACGACGGGTACGCCCAGGGCGGCGACGGTCCGGACGCGGCGGCGGCCGGCGCGCACGACAGCACCCGCCAGCGGCAGCCCGCCCAGCACCAGCGCCACCGTCGACGCCGCCGCGCAGGCGACGTACACCGCGCGCAGTCCACCGCCGGCGCCGCCGGGCACGGAGTCGTCGTGCAGTTGGCCGAAGACGACGGTGCCGGCGGTGAGCGTGACCCAGGCGAACAACGTCATGGTGACGCTGGCCCGCATCCGGGCGGCGCGGTCGTGCAGGTGCGCGGCCGGCCGGATCCACGCGGACGCCGCCGCCGGAAGAACGTCCAGGACCTGGCGGAGGTGAACGCCGGTGTCCTCCAGGAGCGCCGCGAACTCCTCGCCGTACCTCTCGCGCCAGGCCGGGGGATACAGCGCGACCAGCGCCCTCGGCCTCACCGCGCTTCGGCCGTTCGCAGCCGGCGGGTGCCCAGGTCGGCGACCAGCCGCATCTGGCGTAGCTGCTCGGTGAGCGCCTCCGCCCCGGTGGCGGTGAGGCGGTAGGGGCGGCGCCGGGCCTGGGCCGGCAGCGCCTCGATCAGGCCGCCTTCCTCCAGCCGGGCGAGTACGCCGTACAGCGTGCCCGGTCCCAGCGTCACGCCCACCCGCTCGGCGATGTCCTGGGTGATCGCGTACCCGTGCTTCTCGCCTCCGGCGAGGCTGGTCAGCACGAGTACCCCCGCGTCGGTCTCCGGCGCCACCGTTCCTCCTCCGCCGTCCACGGACCCTTTACTACGCCGTACGATACATCGGCTGACGTAGTAGTCCAGTGGTTCGGCGGTTACGGTGACGCCCGCGAGTCCCGAGAGGATCCGGCCCGGGTCCGCCTATCCGGCCGGGGCGCTCGCGCGCACCCGGGCCGCCAGCCGGTCGCGGGTCTCGGTGAGCCGGGCGATCTCGGCGTCCAGCGCGGCCAGCCGGCGTTCGGCGATCCCGGCCCGCTCGCTGGTCTCCGCGGTCGCCGCGCACCGCTTCGGCAGACCGTCGGTCGCCGCCTCGTCCAGCCAGTCCCCGCAGCCGCGCACGTCCTCCACGGTCAGGCCCAGGGCGAGCAGTTCCCGGACGAGCCGCACCCGGGACACGTCGCGGTGGGTGTACTCGCGGTATCCCGCCACCGTCCGGGTCGGTTCGGGGAGTAGTCCGCGTTGCTCGTAGAACCGCAGTGCCCGTGCGGTGGTGCCCGCCGCCGCGGCCGCGTCGCCGATTCGCATGTCGCCTCCGTCGAGTTCGTGGGCCCGCGGGCGTCTCACAACGCCACGACCACCGTGCCCAGGTGTTTGCCGGCTGCCGCGTCGTACAACGCCCGCGGGGCGTTTTCGATGCCCTGGATCCGAACGTGGGGGAAGGTGATGTCCCCGGTGCGCAGCCATCCGGCGAACTTCTCGGCCCATTCCGCCCGTACCGACGGCGTGGTGTCCAGCCCGCTGAACCCCTGGATCCGCAGCCGCCTGAGGATCACCGCGAACGAGTCGATCTCGACCGGTGCGTGCGGGCTGGGCCGGTCCGGGGAGAGCTGCGAGGACAGCGCGCCGACCAGGACCAACCGCGCTCCCGGACGGGCCGCCGCCACCGCCGCCCGCAGTTGCTCGCCGCCCACGTTGTCGAAGAAGACGTCGATTCCGTCCGGCGCGGCCTTGGCCAGTTGGTCGGCGATCGGGTCCTGCTCCGGGCCCCGGAGCAGGACGGCGTCGTAGCCCAGGTCCGCGACGAGCCGGTCGGCCTTCGCCCGCGTACTCGTACTGCCGACGACCCGGCCAGCGCCGAGCAGCCGGGCGAGCTGACCGGCCATCGAGCCCAGCGAGCCGGCCGCGCCGGAGACGAACACCGTGTCGCCGGGGCGTACGCCGGCCGCGTCGGTGAGCGCGCCGTAGGCCGTCGATCCCTGCGACAGGTGGGCGATCGGATCGGGGAGCACGTCATCCAGGGGAGCGCATTCGGACGCGGCCACGACCGCGTACTCCCGCCACCCCTGCGCGTGCGAGACCAGGTCTCCCGGGCGCAGCGTGGAGCCGGCCGGTGCGGAGACCACCTCCCCGATCGCCCCGCCGAACAACGTGTCACCCGGGCGCAGCGGCGTCAGTGGCGCGTCCGGCACGCCGTCGCCCATCACCGTGCGCAGGGCGGGAAAGACGTGGAAGAACCGGTTGCGCAGCAGCACCTCGCCGGCGCCGGGGACCGGGGTGGCAGTCTCCACGACGGACAGGTTCTCCGGGCGCGGAAGTGTGTCGGGTACGGAGACGAGCCGGACCTCGCGCGACGTCCGCGGCGGCGTGGGCGCGGGCCGGGTGTCCGTGGTGTGGGTGTCCGACGTGGGCTGGGGGCTGGTCACGGAGGCTCCTCGGTGTGCGGGTGGCAGGCGCCGGCGAGCGGGTGATCACCCGGCGCGCCGCGACGCTAATCCCTGACCCGCACGTCAAGGTCAAGCCCGATCCGGCCGAACCCCTACTTTCGCGGTTCCACCTCGACGTCGCGGAGGCTGTGCCGGAAGGAGAGTTGGCGTCCGTCGTCGCGGATGCCCCCGTCCCGGCGCCAGCCCATCGACTCGTAGAACGCCTGGCCGCGGGCATAGCCGGTGACCGTCCACAGCACTGCCTCCCGGTAGCCGGACTCCGCCAGCGACCTGAGCGCAGTGAGCATCAGCGCGGTCCCGACGCCGGCGCGCCAGCAGGTGGGGTCGACGGCGATCGTGTCGAGTTCGCCGAGGTGGGGGTCGATCGGGTCGCGGCTGGGACCGGCTCCGGCCAGCCCGACGATCCGCCCCGCTCTCGTTGCGTTCGCGCCCGCGTCCTCGTCCGGGTCCTCGGTGATCTCCGCCACCCACCAGCGGGTCCGGCCATCGGTGAGGTCGTGCTCCCAGCGTCGGATCCGGGCTTCGTCGAGGCTGATCCTCCCCATCAGGTGCCCGAACCCGGCGTTCCACGACTCGACGTAGATCCGGGTCACCCGCGCCGCGTCCTCGCCGCGCGCTTCGCGGATGCCGATCACCATCCGGTCAGTCATCCGGTCAGTGTGCCGAGGTGGCGGATCATCCGCCACTTTCGAACGCTCGCGTCGGCGCCGGGGTGGGCGCACACTGTGCGCATGCCGGACCAGGACCGAGCAGGCACGGGGCATCCGCGCGACGACACCGCAAGGCGCGCCCCGAGGCGTAGCACGAGGCGCGCTCTGCTGTCGGCCGTCGCCGCCGCCGTGCTGGTGGTCCCCGGCGTCGGCGTCACCGCCGCGGCCGCCGGCGACGCGCGTGACCGGGCCAGGAGCGCCCGGCACTACCCGAGCCTGGGGCTGGACCTCGTCCCCGCGCCGGCTGGAACCGTTCCCACACTGTCCGCCGGCGACGCGGTTCAGGCGTACGAACAAAGCCAGGGGCGGTCGACCTGGCAACCACCCCGGCGGCCGCGCACAGAAATGATGCTCGCCAGCACGACAGGTTCGGTCGGCATCGGGGATCCGGGCCGGCCGGCCGACCCGTTCACCCGGCGGCTGGTGTGGGAACTCACCTGGCGGGACATCGACGCGACCCTGCACGGCCCGGTGTCCCTGACCAGGGCCGAACGCGAGGCGATCCGGGCGCGGATGCGGTTCGACGGAATCGCCGTCGTGGACGCCACGACGGGCGAGGTTCTGTTCCTCTTCGAGGAAGGGCACGACCGGGGTCGGCCGGTCTGATCGAGGTGATCGCCTTCACGGGCGGGAGATCGGCGTGTTACCTGTCGGACACAGGTGACCCCGAAAGTTGGTCTTGCATCGCCCGCATCCGCAGCCCTCGAAGGAGATCCATGCCACCCACCCCACCGACCGACGCCGAGTTGGACGTGATGATCCGGGCCCGACTCGCGTCGCTGGGAATCGACCTCGACCAGCTTCCGGCCGGCACCGACCCGGACCCGCGGACCGGCGCACCCGGCCGCGACGCCGCACTGGCGTCGTTGCGTTCGTTCGTCCGGGGGACCGTCGGAACTCTTGCCGGCTACCAGCTTCCGGCACCGGCCGGCGCCGACGCGGACACCGCGAAAGCGCTGTCGCAGCAGCACGCGCCGATGCTCTATCCCTCGATCAGCACCGAATGGCGGCAGTGATGGCGAACGAACCCGTCGACCGGCGCGTGGATCGCCGGGTGTTCCTTGCCCGCTCCGCCGCCCTGGCCGCTGCCGGTACGGCCGGCGCGATGGGCGCGGTCGCCCTGCCCTCGACCGCCGGCGCGGCGACCACTACCGCAACGACGGCCGCGACAGCCCTGACCAGCAGACCGGGCCGGCGCGATCCGGACCTCGACCAGCCGAACGCCTACGTCCGGCCGCGTCCGGAGGCGATGGCCGACCCGACCGAGCTCACCCTGGCCGAGGCGGCCTGGATGATCAGGGAGCGTCGGCTCACCCCGGAGCGGCTGCTGGAGGCCTACCTCGCCCGGATCGGCACCTACGACGCGACCTACCAGGCGTTCAACGTCGTCCTGGTCGGCCAGGCGATGGCGGCCGCGCGGGCCGCGGGAAGGTCGCGGCACCTCGGGCCGCTGCACGGCATTCCGCTGGCCATCAAGGACAACTACTACACGCGAGGCGTGCACACGACGGCGAACTCCTACCTGTTCGAGGACTTCGTTCCGCCGTACGACGCGACGCCGGTGGCCCGGCTGACCGGCAACGGCGCGATCGTGCTGGGCAAGACCCAGATGGGTCCGCTGGCGACCACCCGGGCGACCACTCCGGCGGGTGTGGTCACCACCGTCAACGCCTGGGCGCCGGCCAACCCGCGCGTCGATCCCGGCGGCTCCTCCACCGGCACCGCGACCGCGGTCGCCGGGCGGATGGCGACCGCGGGTACGGGCACCCAGACCGGCGGCTCCATCACCGCGCCGTCCAATGCGCAGAACCTCACCGGCCTCAAGCCGACCATGGGCAGGGTGTCCCTGCACGGCATCATCCCGCTCACCTACACCCGCGACCATCCCGGACCGCTGGCGCGGGACGCGAAGGACGCGGCCATCATGCTCACCGCGATGGCGGGGGAGGACCCGCAGGACCCGCGTACGCAGGGACTTCCGCCGGTGCCCGACCTGATCACCGCCGCCACCCCCGTACGCCGCGCAGGCAAGGTGAGCTTGCGGTGGCAGACGAGGATCGGCATCCTGCCCGGCTTCGCCGACGGGAGCTCGGAGACGGCACAGGCGCGCAAGGCGTACTTGACGAAGCTGGCATCGATCCCAGGTGCGCGGCTGGTGGACGTGCCGTTCCCCGACGAGTGGGACCTGCTCACCGGCAACGAGTTCAACAACGTCCGGTTGCCCGAACGCAGTGAGCCGTTCATGCCCTACCTGCGTGAGAACCTGCAGGGCTTCGGGGTCTCGGTGCTGGGCTGGCTGCAGGGCGCGCTGCTGGGCGGGAACGAGTTCCTCACCGGCCAGCGGGCCAAACTTCTCCTGCTGGAACGCGTTCTGGACCAGATCTTCGACCACTGCGACGTGGTGGTGCAGACCGGCCCGGTGCCGTTCGACATCCTCGGCCTGCCCGAGATCGCGTTCCCGATCGGGTTCACCGGCGCGGGGTTGCCGATCGGGACCATCCTCGGCGGACTGCCCTACGGCGAGGACCGGCTGGTGTCGGTCGTCGCGGCCTACCAGGCCGTCACCGACTGGCAGTGGCGGCGCCCCGCGGATCCGCCGACGACGACCGCGGACGCCCGGCGCGGCGAAACCCTGGCCGGCCGGGGAGTGGTCCGGGCCGGTGCCGCCGACCCGGCGCGAGGCCGGATCGGCGCCGACGAGGTGGCCGCCACCATGCAGTGACCTCGCACGCTGCAGACGTCACGAACGAGGGATCGACAGCTTGCCCTCCACGACCTCGACGGCCACCTCCGTGAGTTTGCGGCGGTGGCCGCGGGCGTATCCGCGCAGAACCGTGAACGCGCCGGCCACGTCGATCCGATGGCGTTCGGCGATCACTCCCTTGGCCTGTTCGATGACGATGCGGCTGTTCAGCGCGGCCTGCAGCTGCCCGACGAGGACGTCGTTGTGGCGGACGGCGCGTTCCTGCAGGATGCCGATGGTGGCGATGTCGGCCAGCGCCTGGCCGATGCGAAGCTCGTCCGACTCCAGCGGCCCGGCCTGTTCGTTGAACAGGTTCAGCGCGCCGATCGTCTCCTCGCGCAGTCGCAGGGGCACCGCGTGCACCGCGTGGTAACCGGCGGCCGACGCCTGCTCGGCGAACCGCGGCCACCTGCTCTCCCCGGTCAGGTCCGGGACGGCCACCTGCCGGCTCGTACGGAAACAGTCCATGCACGGGCCCTGTTCGGCCTGCAGCTGGAAGAGTTCGAGCAGGCGGGCCTGCGCACTCGAGGAGGACACGAGGTGGAGGGTGCCGCGATGGTCGGACAGCATCAGCCCGGCGGCGTCGACCGGCAGCAGGTGCACACACTCGTCGGTGAGCCGGTGGAGCAGTTCGATGACGTCGTAGTCGTCGACGAGGGAGTCGGCGAGCGTCACCAGGACCTCGGCCAGCTCGCGCGCTCGGCTGCGATGCACGTCACTCACGGCGTTGACACCTCCCTCGGGTCCGTTCGTCATGATGGTCCTCCTGCGAACCGCAGTCGTCGTTCGACGACGTCGCGGGCGACCTCGTCGATGGGGCGTTCGTTGGCGAATGCGTAGGCCCGGAGCATGGCCAGGGCCTGCTCGGCGGAGACATTCGCCTGCGCCAGGATCACGCCTGTCGCCTGGTGGATCTCCGCCCGGTGCAGGGGGAGGTCGGTGAGTCCGTACATCACCTCGGCGTCGTGGCCGAGCGGTCCCCCATGGTCCTCGCCGCGCCGGTCGAGCAGCGTCCACATGGCCGCGTCGGCCATCCGCAGCGCGTTCGTCAGGGCTCTCAGCGGCAGCCCACCGGGAACGAGGCTGTAGAGGTCCATCACGCCGACCTTGATCGCGCCGAGTTGCAGGGGGAGTACGTACAGGCCACGGGCGGCGGTGCGCTGGGCGTGCAGCGAGAACACCGGCCAGCGGCGGTCGATCCGCTCCTGCAGGTCCGGGATGATGACCGGACGGCCGGACGCGAAGGCCTCCATGCACGGCCCCTCGCCGAGGGTGAACTGCAGCTCGTCGATGCGCCCGGCGACCTCGTCGCTGGCACAGACCGGTTCCTGGCGGTCCAGGGCGGTCATCATGGTGATGGCCGCACCGTCGATCGGCAGCGCCTCGACACCCGCCTGGCACACCCGAAGCGGCGCCGCGCCGCCACCTTCTGCGACGATCGCCGCCAGGGCGTCGCCCAACGGGTCGTCAGCCATCGCCGACATCCGGGCCGACGCCCAGGCGGACGGCTGCTTGGGTGCGAACAACCAGATGCCGGCTCATGCATCGCCCTTCTCCCCTGGGACAGGAACGGGCCGCACTCGTCGGTTCCCCCGCAGGTCGGATCGACGCACCGATGCAGTCACGGTCTCAGGTGCACCAGAGTACGCAGATCGGGGTTTGACACAACCCGCGTGGCCCGTCGTCGAGCACGGCGCGGCAGACCCGGAGGTGACCGGTCCCTGGGCGCGACCGCGTCGCGAACCGGACTTCCGGTCCCGGACTGAGAACCCCTCGACCGCCGGTGTCAGCGCTACGTTGACGCGGGCAGGAGGCGCCGCACTCAGCACCGCGGCGTAGGTGTCACCGACGAGGAAGGTTCGCGTTCATGGGTCTGGAGTCGTTCGAGCTCGGCGGCCGGGTCGCCCTGGTCACCGGCGGGAACCGCGGTCTGGGGCTGGTGATGGCCAGGGCGCTGGCCGGCGCCGGCGCGGACGTCGCCGTCGTCAGCCGGCAGCAGGCCCAGGCGGAGAAGGCGGCGGCCGACATCGGTCAGGAGACCGGACGGCGCACGCTCGGCATCGGCGCCGACGTCACCAGGGCGGCCGACGTGAACGACGCCGTGGCCGCGACGGTGGAGGAGTTCGGGCACCTCGACATCCTGGTCAACAACGCCGGGGTGAACATCCGCAAGCCGGTGGAGGAGTTCGACGAGGAGAGCTGGGACCTCGTGCAGGCCACCAACCTCAAGGCCCCCTACCTGTGTGCCCGGGCGGTCTCCCCGCACATGAAGGCGCAGGGGTACGGGCGGGTGATCAACGTCGGCTCCATGCTCGGCGTGTCCGCGCTGCCGGACCGGTCGGCGTACTGCTCCAGCAAGGCCGCGGTCATGCAGCTGACCAAGGTGCTCGCGCTGGAGTGGGCCGGCCACGGCATCACCGTGAACGCGTTGTGCCCGGGGCCGTTCGCCACCGACCTCAACATCCCGGTGATCGAGAACCCCGAGACCAACAAGTACTTCGTCGACCGGATCCCCTTGGGGCGTTGGGGAAACCCGGAGGAGCTCGCCGGCGCGGCGATCTTCCTGGCCTCGGCGGCGTCCAGTTTCATGACCGGCTCGACGCTGGTCGTCGACGGCGGCTGGACCGCCCAGTGAACGCCACGGAGGGCACCGGCACCGGCACCGCGCCGCTTCGGGTCGGCCTGTCGGTGTACGGAACGACGTACAGCATGGGCCTGCATCCCAAGGCGGGCCGGACACCGGTCACCGCGCGGGACGTGATGGACCAGGCGGTGCGGTTCGGCCTGGCGGGAGTGGAGCTGCCCGCGACCATGCTGGCCGACAGCCCCGAGGACCTGGGGGAGTACGCCGCCGAGCACGGGTTGTTCGTCACCGTCGACACCGCCGGGTTCGACCCGGAGGCGCTGGGCCGGGTGTTCGAGCTGGCCGTACGCGTCGGCGCCCCGGTCGTGCGTACCGTCATCGGCGGAGCGAAGATCGGCGGCGACCGGCGCCCGCTCGCCGGCCGCTGGCAAGCGTTCCTTGACGACGTGTCGGTCAAGCTGCACGCGGCCACCGAACTCGCCGAGCAGGCAGGTGTCACCCTGGCCGTGGAGAACCACCAGGACCTCGCGTCGGAGGAGCTTCTCGGCCTGTGCGAGTCGATCGCCTCGGCCCACTTCGGGATCAACCTCGACACCGGCAACCCGCTGGCCACCGCGGAGGAGCCGATCGACTACTTCCGCCGGGTCGCGCCGTACGTGAAGAACGTGCACCTGAAGGACTACTGGACCTGGCTCAGCGAGGAGGGCTACCGCCTGGTGCGGTGCCCGCTCGGCCAGGGGCTGACCGACTTCCCGGCCCTGCTCGGCATGCTCGCCGAGCACGCGCCCGGAGTGAGCATGGCGATCGAGCTGGGTGCGCTGGAGGCCCGCCACATCCGGGTCCTCGCGGCGGACTTCTGGCCGGACTACCCGCCGCGGACGTCGGCGCAACTGGCGCAGGCGCTGGGTGTCGTGCAGGCGAACGCACGGCCTTCGGGTGGCGACTGGCGTACGCCGTTCGAGCGGGGTGAGCCGGTGGAGGAGATCGTGGCGTACGAGGAACGCCAACTGCTGCAGAGCATCGCCTACGTGCGCACCCTGCAGGACTGGCACGGAGGGCAGAAGTGACCGCCGAACAGACCCCCCAGGCCCAGAGCCAGAACCCGAACGAGGACCTCGCCGGAAGGGCGGCGCTGGTGACGGGGTCGAGCCGCGGACTCGGCCGGCACTACGCCCTGCACCTGGCCCGGCTCGGCGCGGACGTCGTCATCCACGACGTGGACGCCCGCGCGGCGGCGGAGTTCGGCGAGGCGGAGTCCGGTGAGGCGGTCGCCGAGGAGGTGCGTGCCCTCGGCCGGCGGTCGGTGTTCGTGCCCGCGGACCTGACCGACCCGGCCGCCGCCGAACGTCTCGTGGCGCGAAGCGTCGAGGAGCTCGGCCGGCTGGACATCGTGGTGAACAACGCCGGCGGCGACATCGGCGCCACCGGTCCGCGCCCGGACCCCAACGACGCCCTCGATATCGACCCCGAGGACATCCGCGCGGTCGTCGAACGCAACGTGCTCACCACGATGTACACCTGCAAGTTCGCCGGCCGGCACATGCGGGAACGGCGTACCGGCAAGATCGTCAACGTGGGTTCGGTCGCCGGGCACGTTCCCGCCCGCAACGGCATCATCTACGCCGCGGCCAAGGCCGCCAACTCCCACTACACCCGCTGCCTGGCCGAGGAGCTCCGGCCCTTCGACGTCAACGTCAACTGCATCGCGCCCGCGCCGACCTACACCGGCCGGTTCCTCGCCACCAGGAACGTCGCGGACCAGAGCGACCGGTCGCGTCTGCAACAGGTCGCCCAGCCCGACGACATGGCCTCGATCGTGGTGTTCCTGGTGAGTGCGGCCTCCGATCACCTCACCGGGGAGACCATCGTCTGCTGGTGACCGGAGCCGGGGTCGACGTCACCGGCGCCGGTCCGCCCCCGGCCCGCCCGCAGCGACATGAGGACCCCGGCGACCACCCACACCAGGACCACGACCGCCGCGGTGTCGGTCAGCACGTCCGGGTGCATGATCGACTGCCCGCGCAGCGCCTGCCAGGTGAGCAGGGCCAGCTCCGCGACATACGCCGCGACGATCACCACGAGCAGCCGCAGCCGGACGGTCGGCACCCGCAGCACAGGCAGGCCACGGGCCAGGAACTCCAGCGCCAGCGCGGCCAGCGGGATCAGCTGCAGCGCGTGCATGCCGACGAAGTGCGGGATTCGCAGGTCGCCGCCGACGGTGCTCCAGCCGAGCAGCGGGAGCCCGGCGCCGCCGTCGGCGAGCCCGACGGTGTGCGCGCCCATGATGTCGGAGTCCGACGCGAGCTGCTGCGCGGTCGGCACCACCATCAGGAAGCCGATCGCCATGCCCAACAGGGCGACGAGCGCGCCGGCCCGAACGGCCAGGGCGCGGGCGCGGTCCTGGCCGGGGTTGCGGAACAGGATCACGCAGACGACCAGCGTGGCCACCCACACGAAGACGATCGAGATGCCCATCGCCTTCCACAGCGCGGCGTTCAGCGGAGTGGTCTCGTTGAAGTGGCTCGTCGTACCCCGCAGAACCTGGCCGACGATGACCACCATCTCCACGGCCAGACCGGTGGCCGCGACGGTGCCCATCCACCAGGCCGTCCGGCGCAGGTGCCGGAGCTGGGAGATCAGCCACGCCCAGGTGACGGAGTAGATCAGGATCGAGACCGCGAACTTCGTCGGCTTGGCCCAGATGGGCATGCCGGTAATTACGCGGTCGTCGGCGAACAGGCCGACGACGCCGACGACACCGACGACCGCCATGGCGACGGCCAGGAGCATCAGCGGGCGGTGCCACCGCAACGCCTGCGAGAAAGTCACGCCGGCGAGGCGGTCGCGGCGCTCGCGGCGTTCTCGGTGGTCGGGTGTCGGTGCGGATCGTTCGGGTACGGCAGTCATGGAGTTCCCCCGGTTCGGATGGTGCGCGCTCGGCGCGGTCAGCGCGGTGGTGTGCGGTAGCGGCTGCCGGAAACGTGTTCCTGCGCGAGCCGGCGCAGGGCGGCGAGAAGTGCGTCGCCGAGGACGGTGCCGACCAGCGCGGTCTCCACGAGTTCGTCCTCGTCCTCGATCCCGGCGAGGACGTCGAGGTCGTTGGAGGCGGTGAGCTCGGCGGCGTCGGCGTAGCCGTCCAGCGCGGCGATCACCCGGTGGTGCCCCAGCCGGTCGAACCTCGCGAGCACCTCGGCGGCGGCGGCCCTGGCCGGGCTGGTCTCGTCGACGCGCCAGCCGCGGCGCTCGAGCAGGTCGTCCACCGTCTTCGCCGCCTGGGCGTGCTCCTCGTCCCGGTCGGCGCCGCCGGAGTCACCGGTCGCCTGGATGTCGCCGAGCGAACCGATGGTGGCGCCGAGCTTCTGCCGGACGGTCCTGTCCGGTGCGTCGATCACCGAGAGCACGACGCGGGCGGTGGCGATGGACATGCCGCCCACGTCGGTCAGGGCCCGGATCAGGGTCAGCCGCCGGACGTGGGACTGGTCGTAGCTGGCCTGGTTGGGCGGGGCGACCTGCCCGGCGGGGAGCAGGCCCTCCCGCAGGTAGTACTTGATCGTCGGGACCGGTACCCCGCTCGTTCGGCTCAGCTCTGCCATCCGCATGCAGATAGCGTAACTATCCGATAGTGCCGGTGCCTATAGTTTCCCGAGATCTCCTCGGATCAGTCCTCGTCAGTTCTCGTCAGTCCTCGGCCAGCGCGTCGCGCCGGCGGCGGGCCGTGCTGGCGGCGCGGCCGGCCTTGGTGAGGGCGCGTTCCAGCGAGCCGGTCCGGTGCTCGGCGCGTTCCAGCTCCGCCCGGACCTTCTCCAGCTCGTCGGTCAGGCGTTCGACCGCGGTACGCATGTCCTCCACGTGATGCTCGTTGGCGTCCAGCTCGGCCTCGGCCTGCTCGCGGGCCTTCTCGGCCTCGGCCAGCTCCGCCTCCGCCCGTTCCAGCTTCTCCCGGGCCTCCTTGCGCCGGCGTTCCTCCGCACGCTTGTCGGCCTGGGTCTGCTTCTTCGCGGTCTTCGCGGTCTTGGTGGTCTTCGTGGTCTGCCGGCCGTTCGTCCGGCGGTCCCGCGCGGTGCTGATCGGGGTCACCTCGGCCGGCTCGCCGGACTCGTCGACCACGCCGAACCCCACGTGCCGCAGCGCGCTGGTCAGCCGGCCCGTACCCAGCAGCCGCGCGGCGTCGGTGTCGACCGAGGCCGCGTCGAGGGTCTCCGCGAGCCGGTCGCCCACCGTGTCGGTCACCTTGCGGCCGGACTTCCTCGCGAGGTCGCGGGCGGCCCGGCCGAGGTCGCGGACGAGGGAGATCCGCTGGGAGGTGAGCTCCCGCATCCGGTCGCCGTCGCGGGAGGCGTGCGCGTCGCGCAGGTCGTCACCGAGTTGTACGAGCTCGTCGATGCGGTCGGCCTCGGCGCGTACGAGCTGGTTGGCGAGCCAAGCGGCGAGCGTAGGTTTCTTCAGCTCCCTGATCGCCTTGCCCGCCGCGGCGTCGCCGTCGGCCCTGGCCTGGTCGGCCAGCTTGTTGCGGGCCGAGGTGAAGTCCTCCGGTGCCAGGCCGTACAACTCCCGCGCCGCTTCGTCGAGGTCCACTCCCACATCATGGCGCGGACGGCGTACCGGCGGCACGACGCGGACGCCGACACCCGGGCAGGGGGAGGATTTTCGCATTCGGGCTCTGTTCACACCCGCGGGCTGAACAATGGCTCCGCACCGCGTGGCCTGAGGGGCCGGGCGACCAGGCCGGCCGGCTCGCGGGAAGGGAGACCGCCATGTCGGTCCAGGATTCCGGGCAGGCGTCGCGCCGCGAGTTCGTCCAGGCCGGTCCGCTCGGCAGCGAAGTGCTTCCGTCCGCCGACCGCGACAACCTCGTCGCACCGGACGCGACGCCGGCGCACGCGCTTCCGAAGAACACCGAGGTGGAGACGGTCCTCGCCAGGGTCGAGGACCTGATCGGCCGCGGCCATCTCGGCGCGGCGCTGAAGGCGGCCGCCGGCCTGCCCTCGGGTGGGGTGCTGGCCCCGCACTACGAGTTCCTGCGGCAGGAGAAGCTCGCCCGGGCGCACGTGGGCATCGCCGACAGGTACTTCCTGCGCGGTGACGCCGCCAATGCCCGGATCTTCTACGAGCGCGCGGTCAGCCCGCAGACGTCCGACCCGACCGTACGCACCACCATTCAGTTGGCCGGTCAGGTCTTCGACGAGCTGGGAGCCCGGCGGGCGGCTCTCCTGGACCGGCTGACCGCGAGCATCGGCAAGGACGACTACGCCACCTGGTGTGCCGACCACAGCGATCTCACCCGGCTCACCCTGCTCGACGTGGCCGCGCTGCGGGAACGCATCTCGCCCGACTTCCGCCTCGAACCGGCGCTGGGTGAGCGGCCGCCGATCGACCCGGATCCGGGCTACGTCGACCCGCTGCCGGCCGAGAGCGAGCTCGTCGACTTCGAGCCCGCCGTACCCGCGACCGTCTTCAGCGCCCCCTCGACCGGCGCGGTGTCGGTGGACGTCGGCCCGCGGGCCGCCGACGGCCGGCTGCGGGCGTCGGTGGCGATGCCGCTGATCGCCGGCGTGTTCACCGCGAAGGCCCGGCTGCTCGCCCTGGACGCGCGGCTCACCCCCACCGGCCAGTCGCCCGCGTCGGTTCCGTTGTTTCGCTACGAACACCTGCGTGACCAGGCCGCGCGGATCGCCGACCGGGTGCGGCAGGTGGAGTCGCGGATGCTGCCGATCCAGTTCGAGCTGGACGACTTCGCGCAGGTGGTCGACGCCGTACGCCGTCCGCTGGCCGAGCAGGAGGCGGAGCTGGTCGCGATCAACCAGCGGATCGCCGACCTGACCCAGGGGATGGCGGCACTCGCCCAGGCGGAGAAGGCGGTCGACCAGGTGGTGGTCGCGCTGGACGCCGTGGAGGACCAGTGCGACTGCGACTGGTGGTGCTGGCTGACCGCCTCGTTGTGCTTCCTCTTCGCGGCGGCGATCGTGGTCGCGACGAGCATCGTCGCGGCCCCGCTGACCCCGCTGGAGCTGGGCTTCTTCCTGGCGCTCGCGATACCTCTCGACGTCTTCGTCGGCGACTCCCTCGTGCTCGCCGGGGTGAACACGATCAACTGCGACAACGTCGGCGAGATCACCACCGAGTACAGGACGACCCTGGCCGCCATCCGGCAGGGCATCACCCAGACCCAGGCGGAGCTCTCGCACGCGCTGACCACCCGGGACGCGCTCGTCGCGCAGATCAACGCGTTGTCGGACCAGCTGTCCGCGGTGTACGCGAGCAACGCGGCCCGGCTGCTGGACGCCAAGACGCTGGACGCCATCCAGTCGCAGTACAACGCGATCCGCCAGTCGCTGCTCACCCGCGCCCAGGCCGTGGCCAAGCTCGCCGAGGACGCGTTCAACTTCGAGCGCGACGCCGACGTGCACGTCGTCCAGGACGCCTACTACGACGACGCCCGCAAGGGCTACACCTCGGCCGAAAGCCTGCTGCACGACCTCGGCGGGTTCGACTACATCGACCTCACCGGCCGTACGCAGAAGGCGATACAGCTCAGCCACACGGTGTCCCTGGCGCGCCACTACCCGATCAGCTTCGTCGCCCTGCGGACGACCGGAAAGACGAGGTTCACCACCAAGCTCGCGGAGTTCGACCGGTGGTACCCCGGCACCTACCAGCAACGGATCAAGGAGGTCGGCGTCGAGGTCCTGGTCGACGGAAAGGCCCACCCCGCGCGCGGGTACCTCTCCAACGACGGCGTCTCGCTGGTGCGCTTCGTCGACTCCGGGAACAAGCGCCCGGTCGACGACGTGCAGGTGTTCGCCGAACCCGATCCCGACCTCGTACGCCTGTGCTACAAGAGGTTCCGGCGTCAGCGGCACGTCGACACGATGGCGTTCCCGGCGTTCTCGTCCTACCTGCACCGGGACCGGATGCGGCAGCTCCAGGCACGCGAGCGCAACTTCTTCGAGAACGTCGGCCTGGAGAGCAGCTGGGTGCTCGAGCTGCTGCCCGACCAGCCGTTCGACCTGTCCCGGGTCACCGACGTGCGGGTGTCGTTCCAGTACGAAGCGATGTTCGACGACAATCTCAAGCGGGTGCTGGAGAAGAAGCGCTACGCCGGGCGGAAGGAGACCGCCGCACTGTCGGCCCGCAAGCTGGGCGAGGCACGCGGTACGCCGCCCGACTTCACCGGCACCTTCGGGTGGAAGGTGGGCCCGGACCTGTTCGAGGCGTCGGTCCTGGAACGCACGATCGTCAACGTCGGTTTCCTGGTCTCGGCCAAGGGGCTGTCCTCGCTGCCGGGCAAGGCGACCCTGGAGATCTCCTACGAGGGCGCCGCGCCGGTCCAGGTGGTGACGAACGACAGCGGTGTGGTGGCCACGGCGTCCGGAACTCCGGCCGGTTCCGGCCTTGCTGCCCTGGAGACGATGGCGCACGGCAGGCCGATCACCGGATCATGGACCGGGCGCGTTGTGGACCTGCCGGCCGGCGTCTCGCCCGGCGACGTCGACGACGTGCTGTTGCTGCTGAACTACGAGTACGCCACCTGACCGCACAGCCGAAGGGAACCCCGGGCGATGAGAAGCGAACCCGAACGCTGGCGGACCGACTACGCCCGGGACGGCTACCTCGTCGTCGAGGACTGTCTTGACAAGGAGACGTTGACAGCGTTGCGGGAAGCCGTCGGCCGGATCGTCGACGACCCCGACGCCCTGCCGCCGCACCTGCGCGGGCACGTGCAGCTGGAACGCGAGTACGCCCGCCCCGACGGCGCCGAGGACCGCGACGTGGCCCGGCTCGGCCGGGCGGTGCGGCTGGTGATGGAGCTACCGGAGTTCGAGCCGGTGTTCGCCGAACTCATCCGCCACGAACCGCTGCTGGACGTCCTGCAGGCGTTGTTCGACAGCACGGAGTTCCACTTCCACAACTACAAGTGCGTCAACAAGGCGCCCGGCGCCAGCGGTGCCTTCGTCTGGCACCGCGACCTTCCGTACCTCTACCACTCCACCCCCAACCTGCTCACCGCGATGCTGTGCCTGGACGACATGACCGAGGAGAACGGCGCCACGGTCGTCCTGCCCGGCAGTCACCTGCTGGCCGACGAGAACGTCGCGGTGGGCGACCAGAACATCCGTGAGGAGGACCTGCCGCCCGACCTCGAACGCCGGACGGTCACCTGCCCGGCCGGCTCGGCGGTGATCTTCCACGTCAACATCCTGCACGGGGGCGGCGCCAACCGGTCGAGCTCGCCGCGGCGCAACGTCATCGGCATCTGGGCCGGGCCGGACACCTATCCGACCGGCTCGGCCCGCTACGCCTACCAGGGGCTGTATCCGCGCAGCCAGGACCCGGCCCGGCGGCGGCAGCTGTCGATGGCGCTGGGCGATGCCGATGCCAGGGTCAGCCCGCTCCGAGCAGCGGCAGGCACGGGGTGAGGCCCTCGATGCTCACCGGAACCTTCCGGTGGCGTTCCCAGCCGTCCCGTGTCAACCGCAGCCTGCGCTCGATGCCGAGCTTCCCGCCGACCGCGTGCCGCTGGGTCCCGTCGTCGGCGTAGCCGAGCTTGCGGGACACCGCGTACGACGTCGCGTTGTGGTCGAAGGCACCGGACAGGGCTTCGTCCGCGCCGAGCCCGGTGAACGCCAGGTCGAGCACCGCCGCGCGCATCTCGGTGCCGATGCCCTGTCCCTGGTGGCGGCGGCCCAGCCAGGATCCGGTGCTGACCGTCCTCGTGACGGCGAAGTCGGAGGCGCCGATCGTCTGCAGGCCCACGACCCGGCCCTCGCTGAAGACCGTGAGGTTGAGCGACCAGGACTGCGGTGTCCAGCCGCCGAGTCGCAGCCAGTGGTGCAGGATGACGCCGCGGGCGACGTCCGCCGGCGGCCGGTCGGTCCAGGGCACGAGGAACGGCATCACGGCCGGGTCGTGGATGCCCTCGGCAGCCTCGTCGGCCAGGTCGGCGAGCTCTTCGGGCGTGGGCAGCCGCAACTCCAGCCGGGGCGTCGTGAGGCGCAGTCCCACCAGGGGAAAGTGATCAACGAGCATGCCCTCGATTCTGGTCGCCGAACGACCGGCGCGGCATCCCGTTTTCCGCGTACGCTTCCGTCCACCCGATCTCCCGGTGACCTCACCTGATCCTCGAGGAGCGCCATGTCCGAGACCGCCGACCCCGGCGACGCCGCCCGGACTGAGCCTGGTCGGCTGGCTGGTGGCGTCGGCGCTGATGTGGCAGCCGCCGTCCACCGAGCACCCAATCGAGTGAGGTCGCGACGGCGCGGACACACTGCGTGCGGTGGGTATATTCGGCGGGGATACTCGCGGGGGATCGGTGTGCTGAACCCAGGGATGTGCGCATGGCGGAGTACGACGGACGTGGCATCCACGGGCACACCGTCGAGGTGATCGGCCGCCGGATCCTCACCGGCGAGATCGCCGAGGGCGCGACCATCGACGGTGTCGCCCTGGAGTCCGAGCTCGGCATCAGCCGCACCGTCGTCCGCGAGGTGTTCCGGGTGCTGGGCGCCAAGGGCCTGGTCACCGCACGGCAGAAGCGGGGCACCTACGTCCGGCCGCGTGCCGACTGGAACCTCCTGGACGCCGACATCCTGCGCTGGCAGTTCTCCGGCCGCTCCGACATGGCGTTCTTCTCCAACCTGCACGAGATCCGCGGCATCGTCGAACCCGCGGGCGCTCGGCTCGCCGCCGAACGCCGTACCGACGAGGACCTCGCCGCGCTGGACGCGGCGCTGGCCGCGATGGCGGCCGCCGGCGACGATCCGGACGCGATGACCAGGGCCGACCTCGCCTTCCACCGTGCCCTGCTGGCGGCCGCGCACAACGAACTGCTGGAACGCATGGAGGTCGTGATCGAGGTCGGCCTGTCCGTCCGCGACCGGCACATGCACGGGTCCGGCGCTGCGGAGGACTCCGTGCCGGTGCACCGGTCGGTGCTGGCCGCGGTCCGGCGGGGGAGCCCGGAGCGCGCCGAACGCGAGATGCGCGCGCTGCTCACCCGGGCGGTGGACGACCTGTCCCATCTTCGGCGTACCCGCCGGGGAGCCTGACCTCAGCGGATTCCCGCGCTGCCCGCGCCGAGGTTGACCTCGTAGATGTGTTTCTGGCTGAAGAAGTAGACCGCCACCATCGGCAGGGTGAGGAAGAGCGCGCCCACCATCACCAGGTTGTACGGCGGGGTCTGGGCGTTGGTGGACGTGCCGGACAGGAACTGCACGCCGAGTGCCAACGGGTACCTGCTCTCGGTGTTGAGGTAGATCAGCGGGCCGAAGAACGACCCCCACGACGCCGAGAAGCTGAACACCCCGACCGCCACGATCACCGGCCGCATCAGTGGCAGCACGATCCGGGCGAAGATGCCGAAGTGGCCGAGGCCGTCGACCTGCGCGGCCTCGTCGAGCTCACGCGGGATGCGGGTGATGAACTGCCGCATCAGGAAGATGTTGTACGCCCCGCCGAAGAGGTTCGGCACGATCAGCGGCAGCAGGGTGTCGATCCAGCCCAGCCCGCGGAACAACACGAACTGCGGGATGATCGTCACCTCCATCGGCACCATCATCGTGGACAGCAACACCACGAACAGCGCCGAACGCCCGGGCGCCCGCAGCCGGGCGAACGCGTAGGCCACCATCGCGCTGACGAACATCTGTCCCAGACAGGCGAACGTCACGATGACCAGGCTGTTGAGGATCCACCGGGCCATGTCGGCGTCGGAGCCCAGCACGCGCACGAAGTTGTCGAGGTGGAACTCCCGCGGCAGCAGGGTGAACGCCACCTTCTGCACGGTCACGTCGGAGGACAGCGCGATCGACACCATGAACACGAACGGCGCGGACAGCACCGCCGACACGACGGTGAGGACGCCGTACGACACCGCCGCCTCCCGCCGGCCGTGACTGCCGACCGGCCTGCTCCGCCGTCCCCGGCCCGCGTCCTCCGGAAGGGCTGTCTCCGCGAGTGCCGGCGCGGTCATCGGTGTACCTCCGACTCGTAGAAGACCCAGCGCGAGGACGACCGGAACACCACCGCCGTGCAGACCATGATGACCGCGAACAGCAACCAGGACAGGGCCGAGGCGTACCCCATCCGGTAGTTCTTGAAGCCCTCCTCGAAGATGTACGGCACGAGCGTCTCGCTGGCGTTGTTCGGACCGCCGCCGGTGAGGATGTAGACCTGGCTGAACACCTGGAACGCGCCGATCAGCCCCATCACGACGTTGAACAGGATGACCGGCGACAGCATCGGCAGCACGATCCGGAAGAAGCGCTGGCGTGGGCCGGCGCCGTCGATGGTGGCGGCCTCGAGGAGTTCGGACGGGATGCCCTGCATGGTCGCCAGCAGCAGCACGACGCCGGTGCCCACGCCCCACAGGGACATCAGCACCAGCGCCGGGATGACCCACGCCTCCTCCAGCAACCACGCCGGGCCGTGTACGCCGACGAGCGCAAGCGCGCGGTTGACCAGCCCGGCGTCGGGAGCGAGCACCCAGCCGAACAACATCGCACTCGCCACCAGCGGCACCAGGGCCGGCAGGTAGACGATCGTCCGGTAGATCCGCATCCCCGGAACCGGCTTGTTCAGCAGGGCCGCGAGCGCGACGGAGGCCAGCGTCGACAGCGGGACAGCGAGGAACGTGTAGTACGCGGTGTTACGCAGAACCTTCCAGAACAACGGGTCCTGGGTGAACATCCGCACGTAGTTGGCCAGGCCCACCCAGTGCGGCGGGGTCAGCAGGTCGTAGTCGGTCAGGCTCAGGTAGGCCGAGGCGAGCAGCGGCCCGGCGAGGAAGACCACGAACCCGACCAGCCAGGGCGAGACCATCAGGTAGAACCACAGCGCCTCGCGGCGGCGTTGCGTCCACCGCGGGCGGGAGACGGTGTTGGTGCTCACCGAGCGCTCCACCGACAGCTCAGCCGCCCTGCTTCATGACCGGCCCGAGCCGCTGCTGGATGGTGGCCAGGGCCTTCTCCGGCGTGACCTTGTTGTTCATCATCAGCTCGATGTTGTCGGTGAAGACCTTGAGCATCTCGTTCCACTGCGGGGTGAGCGGCGGCACGAAGATCGCCTCGGCCGAGTCTCCGAACGCGTCCATGTTGACGTCGCGCTTGGCCCACTTCGGCTTGAGGAACGCGTCGCTGCGCTGGACGAGCACGTTGGCCGGCGCGTCCTCGGCGTTGTCGATGATCGGCCGCTGACCCTCCTGCCCGGCCATGAACTCGATCACCTTCCACGCGTCGGCCGCGTGCTTGGAGCTGCGGGACACCGCGAGGCCGTTGAAGAAGGCACTGGTGGCGGGCTTCTTGCCGTGCCAGAGCGGGGAGATGTCCCAGTCGAGGCCCTTGACGCTGTTGGCCGCGGAGATGTTCCAGAACCCGGTGATCTCCATGGCGAGCTTGCCCTGCGCGAACAGCTGGTCGGGCCCGACGCCCTGCCCGTAGTTGGCGAAGTCGCGGGGCGTGGGGGAGACCTTCTCCTTCCAGGCAAGGTCGTTGTACCACTTCATGGCCGCGACGTTCTCCGGTGTGTTCACCACCGGCGCGCCCTTGTCGTCCAGGATCCGCCCGCCATTCTGGTACATGAACGTCATCCAGTACGGCCACCAGGAGATGGTGGCGAAGCCCCACTGCTTCACCTTGCCGCTCTCGCGGACGGTGAGCTTGCGCGAGGCCGCCAGCAGGTCGTCCCAGGACCAGTCGGCGGTCGGGTACTTCACACCGGCCTGGTCGAACAGCTTCTTGTTGTAATAGAGAACCATCGCGCCGGAACGATCCGGGATGGCGTACTGCTTGCCGTCGTACTGGAAGATCTTCGGCACCGTCGGCCCGAACATCCGCGTCAGGTCCAGCTTGCTCGCCTGCACCTTGTCGTCCAGCGGCAGGATCTGGTTCTTGGTCGCGAACGCGGACGTCTGCTCGGCGAGTTCGAGGATGTCCGGGCCCTTGCCGCCGGCGATGGCGGTGGAGATCTTCTGTGAGTAGTCCTCGCCGCCCGGGGCCATCTGCAGCTTCACGGTGATGTTCGGGTACTTCTTGTGCGCCAGGGCGAGCCGCTGCTCGTAGACCTTCTTGTCCACGTCGCCGCCCCACGCGCTCATGGTCAGCGTCACCGGGCCGGCGGACGGCTTGTCGGAGCCGGATGAGCCGCAGGCGGCGACCATCGGGACGGCCGCGACCGTGCAGGCGAGAGCGACCGCGACCGAGCGCAGCTTCCGAGCAGAGGGCATGGGGTGCCTACCGATCCGTGTGATCGCAGCCGACCGTGTGATCGCCACCGGGTGATCGCCGTGGGGTGATCATCCATGGGCGAGCACACATTAAGTCATATTTCATCCTCCTGTAAACGGCGCACTGCAGAGCGTCCTGATGTGGAAGCGGGAGCGGCCGGTCAGGCGTCCGAACCGGTCTGGCGGCTGATCTCCCAGTGGTGCCCGGACGGGTCGGCGACGCGTCCCACCCGCCAGCCGTGGTCCTCGTGCACCTCGGCGATCGTGGTGGCGCCGGCGGCGACCGCCTGACCGAAGAGCCGGTCCGGGTCGGCGACGGTGAGAATCATCCGCACCGGCCCGCCGGACCCGTGCGGCATGCTCGCCGTCGGGCTGTTCTCGGGGTCGTCCTGGATCCAGAACGCCGCGCCGTCGACCGCCAGCTGTGCGACCACCGGCCGGCCGTCCTCGCCGTCGAGCCGGTAGAGCTCGACCGCACCGAACGCGGCCCGGTAGAAGTCGACCGCCGCCTGCCCGTCGCTGACGGCCAGCCACGGCGCGATGCCGGTGCGGGTCGAGTCAGTGCCGCCAGTGCCGCCAGTGCCGGCGGCGCTCTCGGTGCTGTCGTTGCTCATCGCGCGGGTCCCTTCGAAGGCGTGTGGGGTGACCATAGGGTGCCCGGGTGGAGTACGGCGAGAGTGCGACAGGTCCGGCGTACGGCGGTGAACGGGCGGACGTGCTCGACGACCTGGCCGGGTTGCTGGCAGGTCGGGAGGTTCCCCACACGTTGCGGGTCGCCGTGGACGGCCCGGACGCCGCCGGCAAGACGCGGTTGACAGCGGACCTGGCGGCCGCGCTGGCGGCCCGGCACCCCGCCGTCCCGGTCGTCCGGGTGAGCATGGACGACTTCCACCGGCCGAGGGTGCAGCGGCAGCAACGTGGACCTCTGTCCCCGGAGGGGTACTACCTGGACGCCTTCGACCACGAGGCGTTCGTCACCGGCGTACTCCGTCCGCTCGGGCCTGGCGGCGACGGGTGGTACCGCACCGCCGCGCACGACCTGGCGACCGACCGGCCCGTCGACGAGCCACCGCGCCGGGCCGAACCCGGATCGGTCCTGCTCGTCGACGGCGTCTTCCTCCTCCGCCCCGAGCTGCGGGACCACTGGGACTGCGCGATCTACCTCCACGTGGAACCGGCCGAAACGCTGCGCCGCGCGCAGGTGCGCGACGAGCGGGTGTTCGGCTCGCGGGAGGCGGTCCGCGAGCGGTACGCCGCGCGCTACCTGCCCGGCCAGGAGCTCTACCGCGCGCGGGGACGGCCGCTCGAACGCGCCGACGTCGTCCTCGACCTGACCGATCCGCTGCGCCCCGCGGTCCTGCGCCGGCCGGAGCGAGGCTGACCTCCGCCGCACTACGCGGGCGGCACAGGTGGCGCGGTCAGCGCGGCCGGCAGCAGGTCGGTCGCGCGCAGGTCGTCGTACAGGCTCACCGCCGCCGATCCCGGAGCATCGGGTACGTCCGGGTGGCCGGCCACCTCGGCCAGCCAGGGCAGCGACTCGAACGCCACCACCACGCGGACCGTACGCAGCTCCGCCCACGCCCGCGCCTCGTCCAGGTGCTGCCCGGTGAACTCCCGCAGCGCGCCGAGGTACTCCGCGAACAGGTCCGGCTCGCTCAGCCCGGTCAGCGCGGCCAGCGACCCCAGGACGGTCGCGATATCGGTGAACCGCGGCCTGATCGCCATGGTCTCCAGGTCGAACACCACCAGCGTCCGCGCGTCACCCGCCCCGGACCAGCCCACCTGCTGGAAGCCCAGCTCGCCGTGGTTGAGCGCCGTCGGGCAGGTCGCCACCTGCCCGGCCGCCAGCCGGTACGCCCGCATCCACCGGTCCACCTCGACCGGCGGCGTCGTCCGGTGGTCGTCGGCGAGCCGGCACAGCGCCGCCTCGACCAGGGCATCGAACCGCGCCTGCGGAAGTCCGGAACCGGCCTCGAACAGTCGCAGGGGCGGCCGGTCCACGGCGTTCACCCGGGCGATCAGGGAGAGGAGGTCGCCGGCCTCGGCGGGCTCGATGCCGACAGTCGGGAGGAACTCCAGTACGACGACCGCCCCTCCGCGTGGCGCTGCCAGCAGCCGCGGAGTCGGCACGCCGTGCCCCGCCAGGTACTCGTACCGCGCGCCCTCACCGACGACCGCTTCGACCCCTCCGAGACCGCTGGCCCCGGCCTGCTCGCCACCGGCCCGCGTGACGAAGACCGTCGTGTCCCGGCTCTCGCCCACCACGTCGGTGTAGCGCAGTGTGAGGATGCGCGAGTTCGAGCCCTTGTGCAGGCCGCGCCGCTCGTACGACTCCCAGGCGCGCGCCCCGTCGGCCGTGCCGAAGCCGGGCAGGGCGGGTGCGAGGTCGTCCCAGGTCAGGTCGTACGGCAGCGGGCACGGCCGGGGAGCGACCGGTCGCGGGGAGAGTTCTGCCGGAGTGAGTCCGCGCGGCCGCCGGTCCACCACGCGTGCTCAGCCGGAGCGGTCGGAGTGGCCGGAGCGGCCGGTGCCGGACCGGCCGCGGCGGAGAGCCCGGCGCCACCAGGCCGGACGGCTGTCCGCCGTACGCGCACCGGTCCCGAACCGCCCCCGGCGCGCCCTCGCCGGCGCCTGCCCGGCCGGGTCGGGGTCACGGGCGGGATCAGGGTCGGAATCGCCGATGTGAGGGATGTCTCTTTTTTGCGCCGCCCGCTCGGCCCGCCAGCGTTCCACCACCTGGTCGGCGTTGGCCGGACGAACCGGGATGGGCGGACCGAGTGGTGCCCGCAACCAGGCGACGATCCGGAGGTTGAGGTCGGCCACGGCCTCGCGTACGTCACGCTCCGTACGCAACTTGCGGACCGTCTCGGGCAGCCGCTCGACCTCCTTGCGCAGCTGGAGGGGCAGCGGCAGCAGGTCCTCGGTCGAGTGCCCTTCCTTGTGCAGATGGCGCATCACCCACACTTCGTCGTAGGGCTTGTCCAGGTCTGCGAGCGGTTTGCCCGTCCCGGGCAGGTTGTCGAACTCGCCACGCTCTGTCGCCTCGCGGATCTGCTGATCCACCCACGACTCGAAGCCGGTCCCCGGCGGCTTGCGCTTGGTCATGGGGTCGATTGTCCTGCGGCCGGACGGCAGTCCGCCACCTCCGAACAGGGGCCGAGAGACACGATCTTGGGTCTGGAAGCGGAGGCGTGCGACGAACGGATCACCGGCGTGCTAGTCTCATGGCTTGAGTTGCAGTTGTGGTACCCATGAACGTTTACGCGCTCGTCGGTTGCGACCGCCGGGCGCTTTGTTTTCCGGACTTACTCCGGAGGGGCACTCGTAGCGGCGACTCCGATCCGCACACACGGTGTGGATTCGGCAACGCATCCCTGAAGGAGCAAGCATGGCGACTGGCACGGTCAAGTGGTTCAACTCGGAAAAGGGCTTCGGCTTCATCGAGCAGGACGGCGGCGGCGCCGACGTTTTCGCTCACTACTCGAACATCCAGTCCACGGGTTACCGTGAGCTGTTCGAGGGCCAGAAGGTGGAGTTCGACGTCACGCAGGGCCAGAAGGGCCCGCAGGCGGAGAACATCCGTCCGGTCTGAGCCGGAGCTGAAGGCAACGCCTCTTCCGAGCGTTGACCGTTAGGGGACTGAGCCCGCACCCACGTGGTGCGGGCTTTTTCCTTGCCCGCATCCGTTTTCCCGCCCGCGTACGCTCCCTGCGCGCCCGTTCCCTTCGCGTGCGAGATTCCACATCTGCGGGATGATGGCTGCCGCGGGTCCCAGCCGATCTTGGAGGTGGCGATGCCCGACGCATGGGGGATCGAGAGCCGGTACGTCGATGCGACGGACAAGGAACAACAGGTCCCTCCGGAGGTCGTCGAGCGCCTGCGGGAGATCATCGGCACTCCGACCGGGGACGCCGGGCCGCTCATCGTCGGTGAGGATGAGCAGACCCACATCGGACCCGGCGAGGTCGTGCTGGAGGACGGCCGTACCTTCGCGGTGCGGACCGGGACGCCCGCCGGCCTTCCCCTCGGCTACCACACGTTGGTCGACCCGTCCGGGACCGAACGCCGGCTGATCGTCACCCCCCGCCGCTGCCACCTTCCGGAAGGCCGGCGGTCCTGGGGATGGGCCACCCAGCTGTACGCCACCCGGTCGAGGCAGAGCTGGGGAATGGGCGACCTCGCCGACCTGGCCCGGCTGGCCCGCTGGTCCCGGCAGCGTGGTGCGGGCTTCCTGCTCGTCAACCCGATCGGCGCCGTCGCGCCGTCCCTGCCGCAGCAGCCCAGCCCGTACTTCCCGGCGAGCCGCAGGTTCCGCAACCCCCTCTACCTCCGCGTCGAGGAAGTCCCCGGCGCCGAGCTCGCGGCCGACGACGTACGCCGCGCCGCCACCGCCGGGCAGGCGCTGAACGACCGCCGCACCATCGACCGGGACGCGGTGTGGGAGCTCAAGCAGTCCGCACTGGAGGCCATCTGGCGGGCCGGCGGGGCGAGTGCCGCGTTCGATCAGTGGTACGCCCACCAGCCGGACTCGCTGCGGCAGTTCGCCACCTGGTCGGTGCTGGTCGAGCGGCACGGCGCCGACTGGCAGGAGTGGCCGGCCGAGCTGTCCCGTCCGCAGGGGCCTGCGGTCGCCGAAGCCGGGAAGCAGAACGCCGACCGGGTGCGCTTCCACGCCTGGCTGCAGTGGCTGGTGGAGAATCAGCTCGCCGCCGCCGGGCGCGACCTCGCGGTGATGCAGGACCTGCCGATCGGGTTCGACCCGCACGGCTTCGACGCCTGGGAGTGGCAGGACCTGGTGGCGCTGGAGGCGTCGGTCGGCGCCCCGCCGGACGAGTTCAACCAGCTCGGCCAGGACTGGGGGCTGCCGCCGTTCATCCCGTGGCGGCTGCGGGCGGCCGGCTACCAGCCGTTCATCGACACGATCAGGGCCGGCATGTCCGCGGGCGGCGGGCTGCGGGTCGACCACGTGATGGGGCTGTTCCGGCTGTGGTGGATCCCCGACGACAGCGGACCGGCCGGCGGCGCCTACGTGCGTTACCCTACCCGCGACCTGCTCTCGCTGGTGGCGCTGGAGAGTGTCCGCGCCGGTGCCGCCGTGGTCGGTGAGGACCTCGGGACGGTCGAGGAGGGTGTGCGCGAGGAGCTGTCCGAACGCGACATCCTGTCGTACCGCCTGCTGTGGTTCGAGGAGGACGACCCGACCACCTGGCCGAGCAAGTCGATGGCCGCGGTCACCACGCACGACCTGCCCACGGTCGCCGGACTCTGGGACGGCAGCGACCTGGAGAGCCAGCGGCGCCTGGGCCAGCAGCCGAACGAGGAGAGCACGGCCGCGATCCGCGACCGGCTGGCCAGGACCGGTGGGCTGGACGAGGCCGCCGACTCCGGCGCCGCCGTGGTCGCGGCGTACGAACTTCTCGCCCGGGCACCCGCCACACTGCTCACCGCGACCCTTGACGACGCGCTGGTGGAGCCCGAACGCCCGAACATGCCGGGCGCCGACGAGGACCGCGACAACTGGTCGCTGGCCCTGCCGGCCACCCTGGAGGACCTCGAGTCGCACCCGACGGGCGACCGCATCGCCGGGATCCTCTCCGCCGGCGTCGGTGACACCGTGGCCACCTGAGTCGACGAGCGGCCGGTGGTTACCCGGGCTCGTGCCGGGTAGGCGCATGGCGCGTCCACCCAGCCACCCGCCCCGACAGGAGGTCGCAGTGTCGGGAACCCCGCCCAGCGACAGCGGACCGCTCGACCGGCCGGCGCCCGGCCCGTCCGCGCGGGCCGAAGGCGGCGACATCGCATCCGCCCGCCCGCCCTACGACGGCACCGGCCGGTCGATCCTCGCGGGTGTGCTGATCGGGATGGGCGTCGCGGCGTTCGTCGACGAGACGCTCTTCCACCAACTGCTGCACTGGCACCACTTCTACGACCGCTCCACCCCGACCGCCGGGCTGGTCTCCGACGGCTACTTCCACGCGGCCGGGTGGCTGGCGATCGTCGGCGGGCTGTTCATGTACGCCGACCTGCACCGGCGGCAGGCGACGGTGCCGAAGCGGGTGTGGGCCGGCGGCCTGCTCGGCTGGGGCGGCTTCCAGGTGTACGACGGGCTGTTCCAGCACAAGGTGCTCGGCCTGCACCAGATCCGGTACGGCGTCGAGACGCTGCCGTACGACCTGGTCTGGAACCTCACCGGCATCCTCGGCATCCTCGTCGGGCTGGTCCTGCTCCGCGGTGCGCCGCGCGCGATCGCCGACCGATGAGCGGGCACGCGATGAGCGGGACCTGGCCGGCGCTGGTCCCGCTGGTCGCCGGCGCCGTCGCGTACGGCAGGGCGGCCGGCTGCGGGCTCGCGGCGTCCGGTGGCCGTGGTGGCGTACGGCGGCGGCCATGGCGGGGCTGGCCGGCCTGCTCGCCACCATGACCCCGGTGCTGACACTTACCCCGTTGACCCCGCTGATGCCGCCGGAGGCGACGTTCCCGGCGCACGTGGTGCGGCACCTGGTCCTCGCCATGCTCGCGCCGCTGCTGCTGGCGCTGTCCGCCCCGGTGACGCTCGCGCTGCGAACGCTCACCGCGGAGGCGCGGTTGTTGCTGCTCGCCGTCCTGCACAGCCGGGTCGTGCGCGTCCTCACCCGGGCGCCGGTCGTGCTCGTGCTCGAGGTCGGCGGGATGTACGCGTACTACCTCACCCCGCTGTTCGCCGCGGCCGGCCGGCAGTCTGCCCTCGGCCTGCTGGTCGACGTCCACATGGTGCTGGCCGGATGCCTGCTGGCGTGGTACGTCGCGGGCCGTGACCCGATGCCCGCCGGCCCTCCACGCGTACCGCCGCGGTCGTGCTGCTGCTCGCCGCCGGCAGTCACGACGTACTCGCCAAACTGATGTATGCCGAGACGTTGCCGCGTGCTGCCGGCGACGCCGAGCAGGTGCGGCTCGGTGCGCAGGTGATGTTCTACGGCGGGGACGTGGTGGAGGTGTCGCTGGCGGTGGCGTTGCTCGCCGGGTGGTACGCCCGAGGTGGCCGCCGGTTGCGGGCGGAGCCGGCGGGCGGCCGGTCAGGCGTCGGCGGGTTCGGTTCTGGTCGGCGCGGAACGCAGCGCGTCGTCCAGGGTGGGGTAGACGTCGAACACCCGGTCCAGGCCGGTGATGTGCAGAGCCCGGCGCGGACCGCGGGCGGGTGCGGCCAGGCGCAGCGTGACGTCCAGTGCCTCGGCGCGGCGCTGGACGGCGAGGAGCGTGCCCAGGCCGGTGGAGTCGAGGAACGGCACCGCGCTCAGGTCGACCACCACGACCGGCGGGCCCTGGTGGATGAGCGGCAGCAGATCCGAACGGACCTGCGGGGCCGTGGCCACGTCGACGTCACCGGTCAGGGTGACGACGAGATGGCGGCCGGTGTCGGCGGTCCAGGAGATCTCGACGGCTGGAACGAGGGTTCCGGCCGCGGGGAGGTTCTCACGGAGGTTCCCCGAGAAGGTGTCGGAGAAGTTGCCGGAGACGTTGTCAGAGAGCTTGTCGGAGAGGTTGTGAGGGGGGCTGCCCGGAACGACGTCCGGAGAATCGCAGCGTGGTTGGAGGGTCGGAGTCGGCTTGGTCATGGCCGTCCTTCGGCAGGGGTGCACGGATGCGGCCTTTCGGCCACCGGCTGTTTTCCCAACCACCAGCCACTGTAGCGCCGAACTCAGCGTTCGAAAGGCCGGGGAGGAACGGGCGGCTTCCCGCTGACCCGGTTGATGAGGTCGGTGGCCACGTCGCGTAGCCGCCGGTTGTTGTTCTGCGAGTGCCTGCGGAGGATGTCGAACGCCTGGTTGGCGTCGCAGCGTTGCTGTCCCATCACGATGCCGACGGCCTGGTCGATGTAGGTACGGGAGACCAGGGCCTGTTCCAGCTGGGAGGTGAGGTCGGCCTGTTCGGTGTGACGCACGGTGAGCGCCAGCGCGGTCGACGCCTGCGCGGCGAACGTCTCCGCCCGGGCGCGCTGGTCGCCGTCGAACGCGTGCGGCTCCTCGAACACGTACAGGTTGAGCGCGCCGAGGGTCTCGTCGTCCACGGACAGGGGGAGGCTGAGGGAGCAACGGACGCCGAGTTCGGCCGCGGCCGGGTTGTACTTCGGCCAGGTCATGTCGGCCGACTGGTCCCGCACCTCGATGATGTCGCCGGTGTTCAGCGTGTCGATGCACGGGCCCTCGTGGAAGTCGTACTGCTTCTGGTCGACCAGAGCGGCCCGGTCGTCGCTGGTGGCCACGGTGACCGGCTCCCCGTCCTGGTGCACGGTGATGCCGCACGAAGCGGGCGGATTCGTGATCGCGGAGGCCAGTGAGGCCACTTTCCCGAGGAACTCCTCCAGCCGTGGGCCGGCCAGCAGCAGAGTCTGCAGGGAGCCCAGCAGGCCGCTCAGGTCGACCGTGGGCGGGTTGGGCTGCGCGCGCTGAGTCATCGGTGTCGGTCTCCTCACGTCTGGTTGACAGCGGGCGGAGGCGACCGGTCGCACCTACGGGACCGCCGGGCGCCCACCGTACGTGAATCGGCGCGAACCTGCCGGGGAGCCTCCGCGGACGATCATCGCGGGCGGCGCACAGGAACCTACGGCGTGGCTGCCGGGTCCAGGACCACCGTGTCACCTATCGTGATCGACCCCGCCGCGGCGACCGTGGCGAGTACGCCCAGGCAGTTGTCGTGTGCGGCCGCGATCGCGCGCAGCACGTCGGAGGAGTGCGGGAGCGAGGGCTGGGCCGCGTTGACCATGACGCAGCGTTCGCAGGACCGTACGAACGTGAGCCCCACGGTGCCGATCCTGGCCTCGCGGCCCGACCAGCCGTCCTCGAGGAACGGCGGGCAGCCCGGAGGTGTCCGGACCAGCAGGTTGGGCCGGAAGCGCCGCTCGTCCACCGGGACGTCGGGCACGGCGGCCCGGATCCAGTCCAGCGTCGCGGTGGTGAGGACGCTGACCGGCAGCTCGTCGAAGTGGGAGATCTCACCCTCGCGGGCCAGTTCGACGTCGTCCCGGTTCAGGTAGGTGCGCAGGAACTGGTTCGCGTCCGGGACCGGCGTGCCGTCCACGTCGAGCAGGACGGGTTCGTCGGCGCCGGGAGACAGCCGCGAGCCCAGCTGGAGCAGGCCGTCCATCCTCGTGAACCGCCGGGTGTTCTTGCCCGACCCGAACTTGCCCCGGGCGTCGCGGACGGCGAACCGGCGGTCACCGACCAGCCCGCGCGCCTCGACGTCGGCCTGGCGCAGGGATTCACCGCCGACCGACTTGATCGGATACCGCCAGACGCGTTCGATGACGCCGATCTCCTCCACGCCGCGACCGTAGCGTGTTCGCGAGGGAGAAACGCCTTACTCGCTGGGCTGGCTGAACATCCAGCGGTGACCTTCGGGGTCGGCGGCCCGGTAGAGGATCCCGTGCCCGGTGTCCGCGACCTCCGACAGCATCGTGGCCCCGCCGGCCTTGGCCCGCTCGAAGTGCGCGCGCACGTCGTCGACCTGGACGAACACGCCGTTCACGATGTACGGGGTGTCCATCCAGCGCCGGGCGGCCTCGCAGGTCCGCACGTGCGTGGCGGGACTTTCGTAGCCGTTGCCGAAGTCGACGAGCATGATGGCGCCGTCGCCGTCCTCGCCGCCCCCGCCGCCCCCGCCGCAGCCGAGTTCGGCGTGGGTGATGCGGCCGTCGTCGTCGGTGAACCGGAAGTGCTCGGTGAAGCCGAACGCGGTGGTGAGGAACTCGATCGCGGCGGTCGCGTTCTCGTAGGCGAGCATCGGAACGACGGTGGGGAGCTTCGTCTCGGTCATGCGGCGCAGCTTGCCAATTGTTATCGGAAAGTGCAACTATTTCGCCGTGGGAAAGGATATGGAGACGCGGGTGGACGAGGCGTTCGGCGCCCTGGCCGACCCGACCCGGCGCCGCGTGGTCGAGCTGCTCGGCGCGAAGCCCTACCGCGCCGGCGAGCTGGCCCGCGAGCTCGGCACGTCCGCGCCGGTGATGAGCCGGCACCTGCGGGTCCTGTTGCGGGCCGGCCTGGTGACCGACGAGCGGCCACCCGACGACGCCCGCGCGCGGATCTTCTCCCTCCGTGCCGACCAGCTCGCCGCGGTGTCGGCCTGGCTGGACCAGGTGCAGGCCCACTGGACCGAGCAGCTCGGCTCGTTCCGCCGTCACGTCGAACGCCGGAGCCGCTCGTGAGCCGTTCCACGAACGACACGTCCGCGCAGGCCAGCGTGGAGGTCGACGTCGACCGGTTCACCGCGTTCGCCGTGTTCACCGAGGAGATCGACCTGTGGTGGGTACGCGGGCCGATCAACCACCACGACAGCTCCCGGCTCGCCGAGCTGCGGATGGAGCCCGGCGTCGGCGGCCGCGTACTCGAAATCTACGACGAGCCGGCCGGAGACGTGCTGGAGACCGACCGGATCACGGTCTGGGAGCCGGGCGCCCGGCTGGTGCTGCGGGGCAGCGTGCAGGACACCGAGACCGACGTGCGGTTCGAGCCGACCGGGACCGGCGGCACCCGCGTCCGGGTCTCGCAGTACCTCCGTCCCGGCGGTGACCCGGCGACCGTCGGGTTCGGCTGGGCCAACATGCTCCGCACCTTCCGGGCGTGGAGCCGGCGCCGCCACACCGCGCCGCGTACGCCTCGCGAGGTCGGCCGGTTGGGGCTGGCGCTGTACTACGAGGACCCGCCGGCGGCGGCGCGCTGGCTGCGCGAGGTGTTCGGGCTGGGCTCCTGGGACGTGGACCGGGCGCCGGAGGAGGGCGAACGCCCGGGCTGGATCGACTTCCACGTGGGCGACAGCCTGGTGATGCTCTTCCGGCAGGAGGGCACCGAACCCGTCCCGGCTCGGCGTACGCACGTTCCGTGGGTGCACGTGGACGACCTCGATGCCCATTTCGCCCACGTCAGGGACCACGGGGCGCGGATCGTCAGCGCGATCAGTTCACACGCGGCCCGAAGCTACGTCGCCGAGGACCTCGAAGGGCACCAGTGGGTCTTCGTGCAGGCCCGGCCCACCCAGCGCTGACCGGCGCAGCGCTGCGCCCCGAGAAGGCGACGGCCCGCCGTCGCATGGTTCGGGACCGGCCGAAGGGTCGGCTGTCTACAGTCCTCAGGTGAGTTCGACCGAATCCTCCAGCGTCCCGTCCACGTCCCGAACCTCGACCTGGCTGCCGGTGGTCGCCGCGGCGACCACCGTGGTGTTGTGGGCCTCGGCGTTCGTCGCGATCCGCCACGTCGGCGCCGAACTGTCGCCCGGAGCACTGTCCCTCGGGCGGCTGCTCGTCGGAAGCGTCGTGCTGGGCGTGGTGATGCTGACCCGGCCTGCCCCCTGGCCCGCGCGGTCGCTGTGGCCCCGGCTGGTGGTGTGCGGCGTGTTGTGGTTCGGCGTCTACAACGTCGCGCTGAACGCGGCCGAACGCCGGGTCGACGCGGGCACCGCGGCGATGGTGGTCAACGTCGGGCCGATCCTGATCGCCCTGCTGGCCGGTGCGTTTCTCGGCGAGAGGTTCCCGGCCTCACTGCTGCTGGGCAGCGCGGTCGCGTTCGCCGGCGTGGCGGTGATCGGGGTGGCGACGTCCGCGGGGTCGGCCGCCGACACCGTCGGCGTGCTGTTGTGCCTGGTCGCCGCGGTCGCCTACGCCGTCGGGGTGGTGGCGCAGAAGCCCTTGCTCGCGCGCCTGCCGGCGTTGCAGGTGACCTGGCTGGCGTGCGTGATCGGGACGGTCGCCTGTCTGCCGTTCGGTCCGGAGCTGGTACGCGAGACCGCGGCGGCCCGGCCGTCCACTCTGGGCTGGGTGGTGTTCCTGGGGGCGTTCCCCACCGCGGTTGCGTTCACGACCTGGGCGTACGCCCTGTCGCGGACGAGCGCCGGCCGGATGGGCGCCACGACGTACCTCGTGCCGCCGGTGGCCATCCTGCTCGGCTGGCTGCTGCTCGGCGAGGCACCGGTGCCGTTGGCGTTCGCCGGGGGAGTGCTGTGCCTGGCCGGGGTGGCGCTCACCCGGCGCCGGGCGCGGACCCGGGCCGGGAACGGGGCCGGTCAGGCAGGCGTGGCTGTGGTGTCGACGTCGACGGGCTCGGAGGCGGGAGCGCCGGACGCGGCGGCAGCCTCGTCCCCGTACGACCGGAGGTGACGGAACATCACACCGGACACGACGGCGACCGCCGTCAGGACCACAGCACCCACGACCGCGGCGATCGCGAGGCCACCGGTGAACGCGCTGCGAGCTGACCCGAGGAGCGCGGCGGCCAGTGGCTCGGGCAGGCCGCCGGCGGTGACCACCGCGCCGGGCAGGCTCTCCCGCGCCGCGTCGGCCGCCGCGGCCGGGACGCCGGCGGGGACGTCGACCCGGGCGACGTAGAAGGCCGCGGCGATGCTGCCGAGTGTCGCCACGCCGAGTGCGACACCGAGTTCGCCGCTGGTCTCCGACATGCCGGACGCGGCGCCGGCCTTCGTGGGCGGCGCCGCGCCGACGATGAGGTTGACCCCGAGCGCGGACGGCGCGGCGATGCCGACACTGGTCAGCGCGAAGCCCACCAGCAAAGCGGCGAGTCCGTACGACCCGGCAGAACCACCGGCCGCCAGCGCGACCACCACCAGGCCCAGCGCCGCGAGGGCGAACCCACCCGCGGACACGACGGCCGGCCGGAACCTACGGGCCAGTTGCGGGGTGAGCATCGAGCTGATCGCCATCGCGACGTTCACCGGGACGGTGGCCAGGCCCGCGCGCAGCGGCGACATGCCGGCGACGAGCTGGAGGTACTGGCTGATCAGCAGGAACGTTCCGGCCATCACGATCGCGCCGCCGAAGTTCATGCAGAGCGCGGTGCTGAACCGGCGGGAGCGGAAGAGCTCCAGGTCCAGCAGCGGGTCGTCAAGGTGGACTTGACGCCGGCAGAAGAGTACGCCGAACACCAGGCCGACCAGGACCGCCAGCGCGGGACCGGTGTGCCAGCCGCCGTGGGCGAGTTCCTTCAGCCCATACACCGCGGGCAGCACAGTGGCCAGCGACAGGGCGACGCTCGCCAGGTCGATGCGGCCGGCCTGCTCGTCCCGGAACTCCGGCAGCAGCGCGGGCGCCGTCGCCAGCAGGAGCGCCATCACCGGAACGCCGAGCAGGAACGCCGAACCCCACCAGAAGTTTTGCAGGAGTACGCCGCCGACCAGCGGCCCGACGGTCATGCCGACCATGAAGCAGGTCATCCACACCGCGATCGCCACGCCGCGCTGGTGCTGGTCGCGGAACATCGTCCCGATCAGCGACAGCGTCGACGGCATCAGGGTGGCTCCGGCGACGCCGAGCAGGGCGCGGGTCGAGATGAGCATTTCCGCGGAGGTGGAGTACGCCGCGAGCACGGACGCGACCGCGAACGCCGTACCCCCGATCATCAACAGCCGCCGGCGGCCGATCCGGTCGCCGAGGGTGCCCATCGTGACGAGGAAGCCCGCGATCATGAAGCTGTAGACGTCCATGATCCACAACTGCTGGGTGGCCGTGGCGCCGAGATCCTCGCTCATGTGGGGGAGGGCGAGGTAGAGGACGCTCATGTCGAGTGAGAGCAGCAGTGTCGGCAGTGCCAGCACGGCCAGCCCGATCCACTCTCGTCGGCTCGCGCGGGGGCCAGGTGCGGTGGACTGCGATGTCACGACGTCCCTTTCGGTTGTCCTGCCGGCCGTGCTTCCCGGGGGTGCTTTCGTAGTGCCCGTGGTGCCGGGTGGTGCCGCCGCGCAGCGAGTACGACGGTAGGCCCAGGGGCCGGGCGGAGAACAACCGGATTGTGTCCTCGGAAGGGACTTCGTGACGGCCGGAAAGTCATCGCCCGGAAGTCATCCCCGGAACTTGTGCCGGCGGTGCCGGGGACGTTCCGGTGAACACGGACAGGCCTTGACGGTATATAACCGAGACGGCATATTAGTCGGCGCAGGAGGTTGCCGAGTGGCCGACGCGATGTCCGCGCCGCCGGTTGCGCACTTCCCCCGTACGTACCGTCCCCTTGTCGAGGAGTGATCGATGAACAGGTCGGCGTTTCGACCCAGCCCGCCTGCCCCGGTGGAGGCCAACCGTGAGGACGACCGCTGGACGGTCGTCCTCGTCCGCGAACTCCGCCACTCGCCCGAACGCGTGTGGGCGGCGCTGACCGAGCCGGACCAGTTGCGCGAGTGGGCGCCGTTCATTCCCGACCGCGACCTCGGCCGGCCCGGTGAGGCGACGCTGACGATGGTCGACGGTGCCACGTCGGAGGACCTCGTCTCGACCGTGCGCCGGTCCGAGCCGCCTCGGCTGCTCGAGTACACCTGGGGTTTCGACCTGTTGCGGTGGGAGCTCACCGCCCAGGGGACGGGCACCCTGCTGACGCTGCGGCACACGGTGGACGACCAGGAGATGCTGGCCCGGGTCGCCGCGGGCTGGCACCTGTGCCTCGACGTGGCCGAGCACCTGCTCGACGGAGATCCCGTAGGTCCGATCCGGGGCATGGAGGCGGTCGAGTTCGGCTGGAACGACCTTCACGACGCTTACGTACGGAAGCTGAAGAAGCGCTAGCCGACCTGAGCAGGAAGTGCCTCGTACGAGAGGAAGTGCCTCGTACGAACTGCGCAGTGCCAGGTTTCGTCCACAGGTAGCGGATCGGCGCTGTTTCGGGGTCCCTTTGTGGACAACGGGTTCCTGTCGGTGGTGGTCGGTAGCATTCGTGCATGAGTTCGACAGTGCAGGATCCTCCGGGCTGGGACGGCGGCATCGACGCCGAACAGCGGCTGGAGGCTGCGCTGCTCGAGGTTCACGCCGTTCTCGGTGACGCATTGGCCGCGCCGAAGTTGTCGTTGCGGGCCGAGCGGATGGGCCGGTTGTTCGACCTGCACAGCGCCGACGAGGCGATGATGTCCGCGCTGAAGCTGCAGCTGGTCCGCCAGGCCGAGGCCTGTGACATCGGCAAGACCACGGGTGCGGCGACCACGGCGGCGTGGCTGCGGAACGGCCGGCGGATGGGCAAGAACGACTCCTACGCCACCGTCGCGCTGGCCCGTGACCTGGACCGCACCATCACCCTCACCGCCCGCGCTCTTGCCCGCGGAGAGTTGTCGTTTCGGCATGCGCAGGTCATCGCCGGGGCCATCAAGGACCTGCCCAAGTGGGTCAGCCTCGAACAACGCGCGGCGGCCGAGGAGTACCTGATCGACGAAGCCAGGCGGCGTAACCCCGACGACGTGCGGATCCTCGGCCGCCACCTCCTCCAGGTCATCGCACCGCAGGAGTGGGAGGAGCGGCTGGGCAAGGAACTCGACGACGCCGAACGCGCTGCGGAACGCAGCCGGTCGCTGTTCTACCGGCCGAATGGTGTTCCGGGGTCGGAGACGGTGGTGATCAGGCTGCCGGTGCTGGAGATGGAACATCTCCGCAAGATCATCGAAGCGCTCGTCGCCTCCGACAAGCGTGCCGAACCCGACGACCGGCCGCTGGACCAACGCCGTGGGGACGCGTTCGCCCACCTCATCGCCGCGATGGCCGAGTGGGAGGCATCGCCCAACCGCGGCCGCGGGCGGGACTGCGTCACGGTGCTGATCCACCTGCAGCAACTCATGAACGGTGTCGGGTTCGGCAGCATCGACGACCTCAACCCCGTCCGCCCCATGCCGTGCGGCTGCCAAACCCCCGACGCGAAACGCCAGAACGCCAAGCGCAAGGCCCGCAAGAACGCCAAGCGCAGCGAGACTTCTGAGTCCGGCGAGTCCGGCGAGTCCGGCGAGTCCGGCGAGTCTGGGCGGGGCGCGAGTCGCGGCGGCACGACACCCGCCGAACCCGGCGAGCGTGCCGGCGATGCCGAGAGCGCCAAGCCCGACAAGGCCGAAACCACCAAGCCGGGTGAGAATTCTGACGGCACCGAGGCCGCGACGGCTGAAGGCGCCGAGCCCGGCAGCAACGGCGAACCCCGTGCAGACACCGGCAAGACGCCTGGCACCGACCTGCGCGAGGCCAAGGCCAGCGAGGACGCCGACGACACCGGGCCTGAAGCCCGGCCAGGCCAATGTGTCACCGACCCGGACGTGACGGGCGGCCCCGGCGAAACCTCCGAGCGTGCCGACGTCGGCGACCCGGATGTGACAAGAGACCCCGTCCAGCCCAACACCCACGCCGGCACCGGCGCACCGACGTCGGCTCCCGCAGGCACGGAGATCACGACGACCGCCTCGAGAGGTCAACCGGACAACGAGAAACCACCGCTTGGTCAGCCGGACCCGCCGGCCGGGGCGGCGGAGCGGATGTCCGCACCGCGAGAACCCGGCCAGCCCCCACAACCGAACACCGCCACCGGAACCGCCTCCCAATCTGAACCGGGTCACCGATGGGATCCGGAGCCCGAACACGACGGGGATCCGGAACCACATACCGGACCCGAGGACTGCGACCTCGGACCGGAAGCCGACGACGCCGAACCCGAAGAGGGCGCGGCGGGGCGGGAGGCTGCCCTCGACCCGGATGCCGCAACCGACCCCTACGACCGCGACGACCGCGACCAGCCCATTGATCCTCACGACGGGTGTCAGAAGTGCGGCGGTGGCGGATCGGCCCGCATCACAGGCCTACGCGGGGAGCCGGTCTCGGTCGCCACGATCCGGAGGATGGCGTGCGACGCGAACATCATCCCCGTCGTACTCGGCGGCAACGGAGAGGTCCTCGACGTCGGGATGGCTGACAGGTTCTTCACCGAAGCGCAACGCCGGGCCCTCGCCGTCCGCGACGGCTCCCACTGCCACTTCCCCGAATGCCGGGTCCCCGAGCGGCGCTGCGTCGCGCACCACATGACGGCCTGGGACGACTTCGGGCCGACCGACCTAGCGAACGGAGTCCTCTTGTGCAAGTCCCATCACACGTTCGTCCACCACAAGGGCTGGCAGGTACGGATGGGCAGCCACGGCCACCCCGAATACATCCCGCCCGAGTGGGTGGACGTCCACCAGAAAGTGCAACGACCGTGACAGCCGTCCGAGTACCGCGGAGTCGTCTGTCGTACCGCGTCGTTCCCGCGACCGGCGTGGTTCCGCCTATCGTGAGCCCATGTCGAAGTCGCAGGTCCTGGAAGTGGCCGGACGTGAGGTGACTGTCACCAACCCGGACAAGCTGGTCTTCCCTGCCGGCGGTCACACCAAGCTCGACCTGGTGCGCTACTACCTCGCCGTCGCCGACGGAGCCCTGCGCGGCATCGAGGGCAGGCCGATGATCCTGAAGCGGTTCGTGAAGGGCATCGAGCAGGAGGCGTTCTTCCAGAAGCGGGTGCCCGGCAACCGGCCGGACTGGTTGGAGGTGGCCGAGCTTCACTACGCCTCCGGGCGTTCGGCGGAGGAGGCCGTGGTGCGCGATGCCGCCGGCCTGGCGTGGGCGATCAACCTCGGTTGCGTCGACCTCAATCCTCATCCCGTACTCGCGGAGGACCTCGACCACCCCGACGAGCTGCGCATCGACCTCGACCCCGTTCCCGGCGTGGAGTGGAAGCAGATCCTCGACGTCGCGCTCGTCTCCCGGGAGGTGCTGGAGGACCACGGCCTCACCGCCTGGCCGAAGACCTCCGGTTCACGCGGCTTCCACATCTACGCGCGGATCGAACCTACCTGGACGTTCCGCGACGTACGCCTCGCCGCGGAGACCGTCGCCCGTGAGGTGGAGAACCGCGCGCCCGACCTCGCCACCAGCAAGTGGTGGAAGGAGGAACGCCAGGGCGTCTTCGTCGACTTCAACCAGAACGCCAAGGACCGCACGGTCGCGTCGGCGTACTCCGTGCGGCCGACGGCCGACGCCCGGGTGTCCACGCCGCTGCGGTGGGACGAGGTGCCCGACTGCCGGCCCGAGACGTTCACCCTGTCAAGCGTTCTCGAACGCTACGACGCGCTCGGCGACCCGTGGGAGGGCATCGGCACGGCCCACGGATCCCTGGAGCCCCTGCTCGACCTCGCCAGGCGACTCGGCCCCGCGGAGAAGCCGCCCAAGGGGACCGGCCGCCGGCAACAGACGATGCCGCTGGTCGAGATAGCCCGGGCGAAGACGAAGGAGGAGGCCCTCGAAGGGCTGGAACGCTGGAAGGCCAGGCACGAAGCCGTGGTCGGGCACCTGCAGGCCGCCGACATCCTGGTCGACGGTATGCGCGGACGAAGCTCGGTGTGGTACCGCATCCGGGTCAATCTCCAGCACGTGCCCGAGGCGCAGCGCCCACCGCAGGAACCCCTCGAGGTCGACTACGACCCGTGGGCGAACACCCCGTGGGCGCAGGAACGGGACAGCCGGTAGAGACCGGGCGGTACGCCCAGGCAGGCAGGCAGTACGGTCCGGGCAGTACGTCCGGCTCCGCACCACGGCGTACGGACATCCGCACCCGGAGCGGACACCGCGGGCGTCACACGTAGAGGCTCCCAGGTGCCCGCATGAGCGGCACCTCGGCCGTGACGCCGGGTCCAACGGCCGGAAAACCGCGGCCGCAGCGGGCAGGATGGCGGGCAGGTCGGCCATGCCCGGTAAGGCATTCCTGCCTGCGCGTAACGGTGGAAGCCCGGGACCCCGAAGGACCGATGGTGGCTCGCGGTGACGACTCCGGCCTCGGCGCGCGCGAGGATGGGGAAGAGAAGCGAGGTTGTACAGGTGACTCTCATCGCGAACGAGCGAGTACGGGGATCCTTGGAACGGATCGCCGAAACCGCCGCCGCGCTCACCCTTGCGGAGTATTCGGGCATCGTGCTGGTCGACGGCGAAACGCCCGAACTCGCGGTGTCGCGCGGCCGGCACCACGCGACGTACGACGCGCTGTTGCTCGGCGCGGAGTCGGGCGTGCTCCGCCGGGTACTCGACAACGACGGACCCACGCAGGTCACCGACGTCCACGCCCTGCCCGTGCCCCGGCAACGATCGCGCGGTCGCCGGCCGGCCGGAGCCGGCAAGGCCCGAGGAGCGGGAGGGGGCGGAGGTCAGCCGACGACGCCGACCGCCGGGTTGCTCGGCGACCGGATCCTGTCCCCGGAGTGCGGGGACCTGTGCGGGGCGCTGGTCGTGGCCGCCAAGCGCGGTGACGGCACCTTCTCCGCCGACGACGCGGCCGCGGTGACCGTGCTCGCCGACGCGGCCGGAGCGGCGATCGAGCAGGCCCGGATCGCGGCCCGCGAACGCCGACGCCAGCACTGGCTTTCCACCAGCGCCACCGTGACCAGCCTGCTGCTGAAGCACGTCGACCCGAAGGAAGCGCTGCGCGAGATCCTGCGGGGCGGCTTCCGGGAACTGTGCGGTGCCGACGTCTGCACGGTGATGTGCGCCGACCCGACCCGGCCGACCGTTCCCCTGATCATCGCCGTGGACGGCTTCGGCATGGACGACATCCCGGTGACCGAGATGTCGCCGGACAGCCTGACCGGCCGGGTGCTTCGTACCGGCGACGAGATCATCAGTGCCGACCTGTCCGCGGTCGAGGGGTACAACCCGCCGCCCCCGTGCGCCAGGCGGCTCGCCTCGATGGGGCCGGGGATGCTGCTGCCGTTGCAGGCCGGGGACCGGATTCTCGGTGTGCTGCAGGTCGGCTGGCACCGCGGCTCACCGCAGGGCCTGGCGGCGCTGGAGCAGGGTGAACAGGTCGAGCTGGTCCGCAGCTTCGCCCGTCAAGCCGCGCTTGCGCTGCTGCGCCTGCACTCGGAGGAGGACCGCGACCAGCTGCTGCTGTTGCGGGAACGCGACCGGATCGGTGCCGAGCTGTGCGGAGGCATGATCGAACGCCTGTCCCAGTCCGAGCTCGACCTGCACAGCGCGCTCGGCCTCACCCGGCAACCCGAGGTGCGCAGCCGGTTGCGGTCGGCCGTCGAGGCGATGGAGGACTCCGTACGGGCCATGCGGGAGACCGTGTTCCAGACCCAGGAGGAGTCGGACCCGGACGTGGCGTCGACCGCCTGGCAGCCGCTGCTGGACGAGATCGACTCCGCCTGCGCTGCGGCCGGTCTGCATCCCCGGCTGGTGCTCGCCGGGCGGCTGGACCGGACGAGCCTGGCCAGGTCGGTGGGCGGCGAACTCGCCGCCGCCGTGCAGCATTCGCTCGCGCTCACGCCCCACCTCTCGCCGACCGCGGTGGAGGTGTGCGTCGAGGTCACGGTGGACCACCTGGTGCTGACCGTCTCCGACCAGGCCCCGCCGGCGGCGGCGACCATCGAGGCCGAACGCATCTCCTGGCTGGAAGAACGCGCCCGGGAACGCGGCGGCCGGGTCGCGGTGTCGCAGAGCGAGCACAACACCCGCATCGAGTGGCACCTCTCCACCTGAGCGGGCCGCCGCATCCCCTGGGTGAATCCCGCATCCCGCCCGGCTCCGTTGCCGGACGGGTGCGGACGACCCCGCCCGCGAACCCTCAGGCGGGGTCGATCACGGACACAGCTCCGGAGCCGTGGGCGTGGGCCGGTTCGACGCCGGAGTACACCCGCCACAGCTGCGCGTACCGGCCGTCGGCTGCCACCAGCTCCTGGTGCGTACCGTCCTCCACCACCTGGCCGTGGTCGACCACGACGATCCGGTCGGCGCGTTCGGCGGTGGTCAGCCGGTGCGCGATCAGCAGCGTGGTCCGCTGCCGGGCCAGCGTCTCCGTCGCCTGGATGACGAGCGCCTCGGTGCCGGGGTCGAGGGCCGCGGTCGCCTCGTCCAGCAACAGGATGTCGGGGTCGACGAGGTACGCCCGGGCGAGTGCGAGCAGTTGCCGCTGCCCGGCGGACAGGTTGCGCCCGCGTTCGCCCACTGTGTGCAGGTAGCCGTCCCGCATCCGGGCGACCGCCTGGTGTGCGCCCACCGCGCGTGCCGCCGCCTCGACCTCGGCGTCGGTGGCCTCCGGCCGGCCGTACGCGATCGCGTCGCGGACGGTGCCGGGGAAGAGGAACGACTCCTGGGGTACGTAACCGAGCCGGTGGCGGTACCCGTCGAGGTCGAGTTCGCGAGCGTCGGTACCGTCCACGCGGACGGCACCCCCGGTCGGGTCGTAGAACCGCGCGACCAGCTTCACCAGCGTGGTCTTCCCGGCTCCGGTCTCGCCGACGAGGGCAACCGTCTCGCCCGCCCGCACCCGCAGGTTGATTCCCTGCAAGGCGTCGCCGGCTGCGTTCTGGTAGTGGAACCGCACGTCGTCGAAGACGATCTCGCCGGTGAGCCGGCCGACCTGCTTGGGGTGCTCGGCCTGCGGTGTCGTGGTGGGCGTACGCAGCAGCTCACCGATCCGGCGCAGGCCGACCCGCGCCTGCTGGTAGCCGTCGAAGACCTGGGAGAGCTGCTGGACGGGGGAGAAGAACAGGTCGAGGTAGAGCAGGTAGGCGATCAGCGCACCGGCGGTGAGGCTGCCGTTGTGCACCAGGCCGGCGCCGACACCGAGGACGACCGACGCCGCGGCCAGGTTGAGGAACTGCACGAACGGGAAGTACGTGCCGATGTAGCGCTGGGCCCGCAACCTGCTGACCCGGTAGGCGTCGCTCTTCTCCTCGAACCGGTTGGCGTTGTGTTCCTCGCGGCCGAACGCCTGCGCCACTCGCATGCCGGCGACGTTCTCCTGCAAGCTGGTGTTGACGACACTGATCCGCTCCCGCGCCTCCTGGTAGGCGACGGAGGACTTGGCCCGGAAGATCAGCGTGGCGATGATCAGCACCGGCATCAACGTGAGCACTGCGAGAGCGAGCTCCCAGTTGATCCACACCAGTGCGACCAGAACACCGACGAACTGCAGGATGGCCACCACCGCGGTCAGCAGCGAGGTCTGCAGGAACGACGAGAGCGCGTCGATGTCGGTGGTCATCCGGGTCATGATCCGGCCACCCATCTCGCGCTCGTAGTAGTCGAGCCCGAGCCGCTGCAGATGGGCGAACAGCTTGACCCGCAGGGAGTAGAGAACGCGTTCGCCGGTACGGCCGGCCACCCTGGTCTGGCCCATGTTGATCAGCCAGTCGGTGATCACGATGCCGAGCGCGACCGCCGCGGCCACCAGGACGACCGACACCGCCTGCCGTTGCACACCGGCGTCGACGCCGTGCCGGATCAGCAGCGGCAGGCACAGCGACGCGATCGCGTCCGCCGCCACGAGGATCAGCGCCAGCAGCAGCGGCCGGCTGAACGGCCGGAGCGTGCGCGGCAGCGTGAAGCCCGGGTCGGCCTGCTGCGCCTCCTCCGTGTCGACCTTTGGAACGTCGCGGGCCGGCGGCAGTTTCGCCACCTGGGCCAGCACTTCCGGGGTCGGCGGCATGCTGGCCAGCCAGCCACCGCCCATGCCCCCGCCACCCCCGCCGCGGCCTCCTCCGCCGCCGAAGCCGCCGCCGAGTCCGGTCGCCTCCTGCACCCGGGTCAGGTGGCTCGGGGTGCCGTCGTCGTTGCGGCGTACCCACAACTCCGGCGTGATGCCGTCGACCTGGCTGTCAACCTCGGCTTGCGGGGTGTCGATCTCGGCCTCGCCGGCCTCGATGCCCTCGGCATCCTCGCCCGGTCCGGACAGCAACAACCGGTAGAGCGCGCACCTGCCGGTGAGCTCCTCGTCGGTGCCGAAGTCGACGACGCGTCCCTCGTCGAGCACCGCGATCCGGTCGGCCAGCTGCAGGGTCGAACGCCGGTGGGCGATGATGATCGTGGTACGCCCGGCCATCACCTGGCGCAGGGTGGCGTGGATCTCCGCCTCGGTCTGGGAGTCGACCGCCGACGTCGCGTCGTCGAGCACCAGCAGGGTCGGGTCGCTGAGCAGCGCCCGGGCCAGCGCGACCCGCTGCCGCTGCCCGCCGGACAACGTGAGCCCGCGTTCGCCGACCACGGTGTCGTAGCTGTCCGGGAGCGCCTCGATGAAGTCGGTGGCCTCCGCGGCCCGGGCGGCGGCACGCACCTGTTCGTCGGTGGCGTCGGGGCGTCCGTAGGCGATGTTGGACCGCACGCTGTCGGAGAAAAGGAAGCTGTCCTCGAACACCAGGCCGATCCGGGCCCGCAGCGAGCTGAGGGTCAGGTCGCGGACGTCGTGCCCGTCGACCAGGACCGAGCCCTGCTGCACGTCGTAGAAGCGGGGCAGCAGTTGGGAGATCGTCGACTTGCCCGACCCCGCCGTACCCACCAGGGCCACCGTCTCCCCGGCGTTCACCTTCAGCGAAAGGCCGGACAGCACCGGGTCGGAGGCGAAGTAGCCGAACGACGCGTCGCGCAGCTCGACCGCGCCCGGACCCACCGGGAGGTCGATCGCGTCCGGCTTCTCGGTGATCATCGGCCGGGAGTCGATCACCTCGAACACCCGGATGACGCTGGCCCGGGCCTGCTGGCTCATGACCAGGAAGTTGGACAGCATCCGCACCGGTGCGACGAGCTGGCTCAGGTAGCTGGAGAACGCCAGGAAGGTGCCGAGGGTGATGTTGCCGCGTACGGCGAGATACCCGCCGAGGGCGAGGATGCCGACCTGGCCGAGCAGTGGAACCGCCTGCAGCGTGGGCCCGTAGCGGCTGGTCAGCCGGATCGCCCGCAACCGGGAGCCGAAGAGGTTGCGGGCCTGGCGTTCGAGCCGGCCGAGCTCGCGGCGTTCCTGCCCGAAGCCCTTGACGACCCGTACGCCGGTGACCGCGGAGTCGACGATGCCGGCCACCTCGGCCGCCTGCTGCTGGGCGTCCCACGTGGCCGGGAAGAGCCGGCTGCGGCTGTGGTAGCCGATCAGCAGCAACGCCGGCGCCACAGCGAGCGCGACCAGGGTGAGCAGCGGCGACAGCCACACCATGATGGACAGCGAGATGACGAACAGCAGGATGTTGCCCAGCATCATCGGCAGCATCTGCAGCAGGCCCTGCACCATCATGATGTCGCTGATCGACCGGCTGACCACCTGCCCGGTGTGCAGCTCGTCCTGGCGGGCGCCGTCCAGCCGCGACAGCGCGCGGAACAGGTCACCGCGGATCGTGTGCTGCACGTCGAGCGCCAACCGGCCGCCGAGGTAGCGGCGTACGAAACCCGCGCCGAACGTCGTCAGCCCCAGCGCGAGCATGACGCCGATCCACGGCAGCATCGGCGCGCTCCGCGCAATGATCACGTCATCGACGATCTCGCGCTGCACCAGCGGGACGAACGCGCTCGCGGCCATGGCCACGATCGCCCCGCCGAAGCTGGCGAACACCAGTGGCTTGGACCGCCAGCAGTAGCGGGCCAGGCGACGTACCCACCTGTCAGCGGACGACTCGCCGGGGGCTCCGGCCGGGACCGAGTGCCCGGGCTGGTCGGGCCGGCCGGGCTGGTTCGGCGGAGCGGGCTGTTCGTGCTGTTCGGGCTGATCGCCGGCGGAGGTGCGCCGGCCCGGCTGCGGGGAGCCGTTGGAGGAGCTTGTCGTGGCGGCGGTCATCTGGTGGCGGGCACCTCGGCTTCCGGCGACGGTGGGGTCTGGAGGTCTGTGGGTTCCTTCGGCGCACGGTCTTTCGGTGCGGTGCGGTCCTTCGGGGCTTGGTCCTTTGGTGCACGGTCCTTCCCGGCGGGGGAGTGCCGAGCCCAGCGCGCGTCCATCGCGTCGTCGACCTCGGCGAGCTGGCCGAGCAGGGCGTCCGGGGCGGAGATCTCCGCCAGCAGCGGGCGCAGCCGGTCGCCGTACGCGGTCTCGGCCCGGGCGAGTGCTTGCCGGCCCTCGTCGGTGAGGGCGAGGCGGACGACGCGACGGTCACCGGGTTCGCCACGTCGGGTGAGCAGTCCCGCGGCGACGAGGCCGTCGACGACGACGGTGATCGCGGGCTTGCTGGTCGCGAGGCGGGTGGCGATGTGGGTGGACCGCTCGGTCCCCCGGGACACCAGCTCCAGGATCCGGAACTGCGCCAGGCTCAGCCCGGCGTCCGCGCGTTCCAGCAACCGCGCCAATCGGACGACGGCCCGCACGGCACGCTCGACCGAAGGTTCGTCATCTTTCACAGTTAAGGAGGCTAACCGTTAGGACGGCGAATGTCCCACCCGTCCGGCCTGATCCGGCCAGTCCGGGACATCCCTCCCACCGCGCCACCCCTGTCAACCGGACGTTTCCCGGCCGCTCCGGGTGGACGCCGTGCTAATTTGGGCGAATGACCAAATCTGCGCAACGGCCCCTCGCGGGTGAGGCAGAGCCGTCATGAAGGTGCTCGACGCCCCGCAGCCGCCGAGCGGGCTGCGCCGGCTCTTCTTCCGGGCGCCCATCCACCTCTACCGCGCACACCTCGGCCGGCTGCTGGGCGGCAGGTTCATGCTGCTCACCCACACCGGCCGGGTGTCGGGAAACCCGCGCCAGGTGGTGATCGAGGCGATCGACCACGACCCGCGCGACGGGAGCTACGTCGGGCCGTCGGGGTACGGCCGGCGCTCGGACTGGTACCGCAACATCCTCGCCAACCCCGACGTGACCGTTCAGGTCGGCCGGCAGGTGCGGGCGATGACCGCGACCCCGCTGCCGCCCGCCGAGGGTGGCGAGATCATGGCCCGGTACGCCGTACGGTATCCGCGGCTCGCCCCCAGGCTGGCGCGGTTCATGGGGTTCGAGGTGGACGGCAGCAAGGACGACTACCGCGCTGTCGGTGAGCGAATCTCGTTCGTCCGCTTCACTCCTGCCCACCTATCATCGCCGGGTGACAAAGGGACCTGAGCTGAAGACCGAGCGGTTGCTGTTGCGCCGGTGGCGGGAGAGTGACCGCGCGCCGTTCGCGGCGATGAACGCCGACCCGGCCGTGATGGAGCACTTCGTCAGTCCGTTGAGCGAGGCCGACAGCGACGCCTTCGTCGACCGGATGGAGGCCGCCTTCGAGCGCGACGGCTACGGCTTGTGGGCCGTGGAGGTCCGCGAGACCGGCGACTTCGTCGGGTTCACGGGCCTGTCCCGCGTGACCTTCGACGCCCCGTTCGTCCCGGCGGTGGAGGTCGGCTGGCGGCTCGCCCACCACGCGTGGGGACGCGGGTTCGCACCCGAGGCGGCCAGGGCGGCGCTCGGGTTCGCCTTCGACACGGTCGGCCTGGCCGAGGTGGTGTCGTTCACCGCACCGGTCAACGAGCGTTCGCAGGCGGTGATGCGCAAGATCGGCATGCGCCGGGACCCGGACGGCGACTTCGACCACCCGCGCGTGCCGGAGGGACACCCGATCCGGCCGCACGTGCTGTGGCGCATCGGCGTGCACGACTGGCGTAGGGCGTGAGTGCCGCCGATGTGGCGGGCGTGACCGCGGGTCAGGTCGCCGAGGCGTTCGACCTGGGTACGCCGATCGAGGAGCTGGATCTCGTCCAGCACACGGTGTCCCGCACCTGGCGGCTGACCACGAGCGCCGGGCGCTTCCTGGTCAAGGAACTCTGGCCGGACGAGGACCAGCCGTGGGCGCACCAGCTCAACTGGCGAAGGGACTTCGAGGAACGCGTCGCGGCCGCGGGCATCCGGATCCCGTCCCCGGTGCCGCCACCGGCCAGGGCGTACGGCTGGACGTCGCGGGTCGCCGGTCGCGGCGCGTACCGCGTCACCGAGTGGGTCGAGCACCGCAAGGTCACCGCGGACGACGACCTGAGCGACTGGCTGGGGCGCACGCTCGCCGTCCTGCACAGCTTCGAGCCCTACCGCAGTGACACCGCCGATCCCGGTGAGCTGGAACCCTTCTACTACGTGCATCCGGCCGACCGGTGGCACGAGTGGGCCGCGCTGGCCCGGAGTCAGGGCCGCCCCTGGGCGGCGGAGTTCGGCGCACGGCTGGACGCTTATGTGCGCCGGACCGAACGCCTGCGCACGACATACTCAGGCATCGGCGACCACGTGCTCACCCACCGGGACATGGTTCCGTTCAACGTGCTGATGACGCCCACCGGTCCGGTACTCACCGACTGGGACGTGATCGGACCGGACAGCGCGAGCCTGGAGACCGGGTTCGCCGCGGTGACGTTCGCGTTCCGCGACCCCCGCCGCGTCCGCCGTGCGCTGGCCTCCTACACCGCGCACGGCGGCGTGCTCGTCGACGGCCTGGGCGAGGATCTGTTCGCGCACAAGCTCGGCAGCGAGCTCGGCCGGCTGGCGGTGCTGGTCGACCGCGTCGTCACCGGCGTTCCGCTGACCGGATGGATGACGCGGTACGCCGACCCGGACACGGGCGTGCGGGCGGCGATGGCGGAGGTGGCTGCGGCCGAGGAGAGGCTTCGCCGGCTGGCCGCGGACCTCGACCTCTGACCGGGACGGCACGCCCTCAGGGTTTGAGGGGCTCGCGTCGCAGCGACACCCGGCGGTGGGCGATCCGCCAGCCGTCCGGTGTACGCCGCAGCAGGTCGGCGTAGACACCGCTGCCGACGGATCCGTCGCGTCGTACGCCGAGGAACTTCGACCGCGCGGTGACCTCGCCGTCCTGCTCGGCCACGACCGTGTTCGTCACGTGGTGGGCAACGGGATTGCGGTCGCCGAGTTCCAGTGCCGAGGTGCGCATCGCCTCGACACCGTTGAGAACGGCACCGCCCATCGGGGTCAGGTCGTAAGCGACGTCGCCGGTGAACACCTCGCCGAGGCGGTCCAGCGCGCCGTCGTCGACAAGATGGCCGTGCTGGGCGATCAGTTCGTGGATGGCGAGCCGGTCCTCCGTGGTCAGGGTCATGGCCCGATCCTGCCCCGGTAAGCCGTACGGGATCGCTCCTGGGCGCCACCATGGCGCGCCGCATCGCCGACCGCTTCGGCGTCGGCAGGACGCTGGTGGCCGGGGCAGTCCCCATCCGCTGGTGCTCGCGACCCTCTGCGTCGCGCTGGGTACGGCACTCGGAGTGCGCGGCGGCCTGTGGATCGCGACGGTGGGCGCCACCGCCGGGGTGCTCTGGCTGCTGACCTCGCCGATCCCACGGCTGCGCCGGATCCAAGACGGTCATTGACGCGGTCGGGTCGACACGCCGGGGGACGTGGCCCGGTGGAAGAACCGCGCTCGCAGGGTGGTTGGCTCAAGGAGTCCGCCACCGATGTGGCGTGCCCCGCGACGGAAGGAGTTGCCGTGCCGAAGCCGCCCGTGCCCGCCGACATCGAGGAGATGCTGAAGAGGCCCAACCCCGCCGTGATGGCCACGGTGCGCCCGGACGGAACCCCGGTGTCGGTGGCCACCTGGTACATCTGGGACAACGGCCGGGTGCTGCTCAACCTGGACGCGACCCGCAAGCGCCTGGAGCATCTGCGCGCCGACCCGCGGGTCTCGCTGACCGTGCTGGACGGCGACTCGTGGTACCGCCACGTGAGCCTGCAGGGCACGGTGACGCTGGAGCCGGACCCGGAGCTGGCCGACATCGACCGGCTGTCCAAGCACTACGGCGGGAAGCAGTACCCCAACCGCGACAACCCCCGCGTGACGGCCTGGATGGACGTCGAGCAGTTCCACATCTGGGGTTTCTGACGATCCGGAGTTTCCGACCACCCTGGAAGACGAGAGCCCGAACACGCAGAACGCCCGGCGGTCGGTGACCGCCGGGCGTTCCTGCGTACGTCCGAAGGAAATCAGCCCAGAATCAGCGCAGGGAGAGCGCCCTCAGCGCGGTGTCGATCTCGGCCATCTGCTCCGCGGACAACGGACCGTGCTGAAGCGCGCCGGCGTTGTCCTGGGCCTGGGCCACCGTGCGGATGCCGGGAATCGGCACGAACGCCTCGCTGCGGGCGAGCAGCCAGCCGAGTGCGCCCTGGGCGAGGGTACGGCCGCCGGAAGTGAGCACGTCGCGGATGTGCTCCAGCGCTTCCAGCGTGCGCCCCTCCTTGCCCGCGAAGTCGAACCGCCGGCGTACGTCGTCGTCGGCGAACTTCGTGTCCCGGTTGAACTTTCCGGTCAGCGCGCCCATCGCCAGCGGCCCGCGGTTGATGCCGGCGAGGTTCTCCGCCTCGATCAGCTTCACCATCTCGGGGTTGTCGTCGATGACGTTCGCGTGCAGCTGGATCGCGGCGCAGTGCTCGCTGCGGGCGAACACCGCCGCCCGCTGCGGGTCGTCGGTGCTCCAGCCGAACGACCGGATCTTGCCGAGCTGGACCAGTTCCTCCAGCGTGGCCACGACGTCCTCGGCCTGCTCGAGGTCGTAGTCGCCGATGTGGAACTGGTAGAGGTCGATCACGTCGGTGTCCAGCCGGGCCAGGCTCTCGTCACACTGCTCCCGGATCGAGGCGGGGGACGCGTCCCGGCCGATGGCCTGCTGGGCACCCTCGTCGATCAGGTTGCCGAACTTCGTGGCGATCACCACGCGGTCCCGCTTACCGGCCAGTGCCCGGGCGAGGACGCGTTCGCTGTGGCCCGCGCCGTAGACGTTCGCGGTGTCGAAGAAGGTCACCCCGGCGTCCAGGGCGGCCTCGATGGCGGCCACCGACTCGTTGTCGTCGACCTTCCCCCAGCCGATCGGGTTGCCGTCGCGGAACGCCGGCCCGCCGATCGCCCAGCAGCCGAAGCCGATCGGGCTCACGGAGATGCCGGAGCGGCCGAGGGTACGTGCGGGGATCGTCATGTCGTCTCCATCGGTGCGGTGGTTCGTTGCTCGTGCGTGCGGGTTCGTTGCCTGCCTACCAGGTCATTGCCGATCCGGCACCGGTCCGAACCCGCGACGGCGTCCGTTCCCGGCCGTGCCGGACGTACGCCGTGCTCACCGGCAGCTTGACCGGCACCGGTCAGCTGTCCTCATCCGGCCGAACCTCCCGGCGCTCAGGGCTCGCGCCAGTTGGTCAGTCCGGCGCTAGCCTCGCCTACGCCCGGGGCCTCGACCTACCCGAGGAGTGTCAGTGGAACCACGACAGGCGCGCGGTGAACACGAGCACCACCACGAGCAGGACGGCGGCGAACCGGCCGACGGCACCATCAGCCGGCAGCAGTGGACCTGGTCGGTCCTGGCCGGGATGGCGTCCTATCTCGACGCCGGGTCGATCGTCGCCCTCGGCGCCGGGCTCGCGTTGTTCCAGAGCTACCTGCACCTGAGCAGCGGTGCGGTGGGAGCGCTGGCAGCGATCGGGCCGAACGCCATCGGCTGCGCGATCGGCGCGTTCATCGGCGGCCGGCTCGGTGACAAGCTCGGCCGCAAACGCATCTACAAGTACGACCTGCTGGTGTACGCACTCGGCATCGCGTGCATCGCGCTGGCGTTCAACGCACCGATGCTGTTCGTCGGGACGCTGGTGGTCGGCATCGCCGTCGGCGCGGACGTGCCCACCTCGCTCGCCCTGGTGGCGGAGTTCTCCCCGGCGAAGGCGCGTGGCAAGCTGCTCGGCTTCACCCAGGTCGCGTGGGGAGCCGGTCCGCTGGTCGTGCTGATCCTCGCGTACCTGCTGGCACCCCTCGAACTGCTGGGTATCCGGATCGTCTTCGCGCACCTGTTCGTCGTCGCGCTGGTCACCTGGGCGCTGCGCCGGCGGCTCACCGAGTCGCCGCGCTGGCAGTCGGCCTCCGAGGGCGCCAAGGACGGCAAGGACGGCAAGGCCAAACCGCAGGTGCCGCCGCACCACCGGGTGCGGGCGTTGTTCAGCGGCGCCAACCTGCGCGCGCTGGTGTGGACCGCGACGATCTACGTGTTCTGGAACATCGCCGCGGGCACGGGCGGGATCTTCACGCCGTACATCATCAAGACGCTGAACGCGGGCAGTCAGGCGGCCAGTGTCGCGTTGTCCGCGGTGGGTTTCGCCATCGGGATGATCGCCACGCCGTTGCTGTTCATGAAGTACGCCGACCACTCCCACCGGGTGCGGCGGATCATGTGGGGTGTGGGCGGCGTCATGCAGGTGGTGGCGTACGGCGCCTATCTGGTGTTCCCGTTCACTGTGACGGTGATCATCCTCAACATCGTGTTGTTCGCGGTGGGTGGTGCGCTGGCCGGCGAGGCGTTCTACAAGGTGTTCAGCCAGGAGCTGTTCCCGACCATGCTGCGGGGTACGGCGCAGGGCTTCACGTTCGGCGTCGCGCGTACCTGCCTGGGGGTGTGGAGCCTTTTCGTGCCCGCACTGGCGAGTGCGGGGATCCGGCCGGTCGCGGCGTTGCTGTCGCTGTTCTTGTTGATCAGTGCCGCCGTGGGGTTCTTCTTCATGCCCAACACGTCCGGGAAGTCCCTGGAACAGATCGAGTCCGAACGCTCGGCCATGTCCGGTTAGCGGCCGGGCCCGGTCGGGTCGTATCCACGCCCGCGTCCACCTCCGTGTCAAGGCGCGGTTGCGGTGCCGGGAAGGGCTGCGCTTTTTTACAATCGTCGCGCCGGTCCCGCGGTCGATGATGGGCGCATGACCTACCAGAACCTGTTGCCCAGGCTGATCGTTTCCGACGCGAACGCGGCCATCGACTTCTACCGCAAGGCGTTCGGCGCCGAGGAGATCGCCCGGTTCGCCGGCGACGACCAGAAGATCGTGCACGCCGAACTCCGGTTCGGTCCGGTGGCGATCACCCTCAAGGACGAGGAACCCGGCACGCCCGACGTGGGACCGGCCGCGCTGGACGGCTCGCCGGTGATCCTCACGCTGTACGTGTCCGACGCCGACGAGGTGTCCGCACGGTTGGAGGGCGCCGGCGCCACCGTGGTCCACCCCGTCGGGGACTCGCCGTACGGCCGGATGGGCCGGCTGCGGGACCCGTTCGGCCATGTGTGGATGCTCCACCAGGACGCACCTGCCCTCACCGGCTGACAGCTCGGGGCCTGTCCTGGCTCACACCTTCGGCGGCCCCGCGAGGATCGCGTCCTCGATCCGGGCGGGGTCGCCCGGCGCCAGCCAGCGTCCCCACCAGGTGGCGCCGGCGTCGGCGAGGGCGGCGATCCCGTCCGGATCGTCGACGCCGCTGACCTTCACGTCGAACCCCTCGTGGTTCCCGCGTTCGCGCGCGACGAACGCGAGCAGCTCCCGGACGTCCGCGGGAGTGATCGGCCCCTCGCTTGCCTGCGGTGGACCCTTGTAGGCGCAGCAGCCGTCCCAGCGGGCGATCCGGCGGCGAACGCCCGGAGCGAGCAGGTCGCCGCCGATCCAGATCGGGATGCGTGGCCGCTGGACCGGAACGGCGGCGTAGCGCAGACCGTCCACCCGGTAGTGCGCACCGTCGTGGTGAACGGGACGGCCGGTCCACAGGCCCGCGATGATCGCCAGCCCCTCGTCGACCCGTTCGGCCCGCTCGCGCGGGTGGACCGGCTCTCCGACCGCCCCGAAGCCGGGTTCGTTTCCGTCGCCGCTGCCGACCCCGAGGATCAGCCGGCCGCCGGACAGCACGTCCAGCGTGACCGCCTCACTGGCGAGCTTCCACGGCCGGCGCCGGGGGAGTGGCGTGACGGTCGTGCCGAGCCGGATCCGGCTCGTTGCCACCGCCATCGCGGCCAGGCAGACCCATGGATCGTAGGTCGGCACGTCCGTCCGCCCCTGGTAGACGAGATAGTCCTCCAGAAAGAACGCATCCCAGCCGGACCGCTCGGCCAGCGCCGCCAGCCGGGCGAGGCCGGCCGGGTCGAGTCCGGGCCCGGCCGCCCCTGTGGTCACCGAAAACTGCATGTGTTGAACGTAGCGGCCACGTCGTGCCGCCGCCGGTCCAGCTACGGCCAGCACCCTGGACAGGTGGAGAGCGGCCAACGAACAGTTGCAGCGTGACAGCTGACCGCATCGTCGACGTCCGTACGTCGTTCGTCCGCACCGAAAGCACCGACAGGTCCGAGCCCGTTCGCCACGACGGTGGTGACCGGGAGCCGGTCCGGCGCGACCACTGGCTGGGCGGCAAGGTCGCCAACCCGATGACGAAGTACGCGGAGTTCCGGGACAACCGCGACGCGGGGATCGGTGCCGCGGACGGTGGCACGGTCGTGGTGGAGGTCGAGTCGGAGTCCGGCGCGGTCGGTGTCGCCACGACGGCCGGACTGGCGACCGCGGCGGTGATCCGGCAGCACCTCGCCCGGCTGGTCCTCGGTGAACGCGCGAGCGCGCACTCCCGCACGTGGGACCGGATGTTTTCCAGCACCCTGCGGTACGGCCGGAAGGGCCTTGTGCTGCACGCGATCTCGGCGGTCGACCTGGCGATCTGGGACCTGCACGGCAAGGTGGCCGGCGAACCCGTGCACGCTCTGCTCGGTGGTCGGATCCGCGACGCCGTGCAGGTCTACGCGACGGGACCGCGGCCGGAAACCGCTGCCAGGTTGGGATTCGCGGGTGCGAAGCTGCCGTTGGTGTGGGGCCCGTCGGAGGGCGAGGCGGGCTTCCGGAACAACGTCGCGCTGGCCCGGGAGGCCCGCGACTCGGTTCCGGCCGACTTCCCGTTGATGTACGACTGCTGGATGGCGCTGGACGTCGACTACGCCGTCCGGCTCGCGCACGCGGTCGAGCCGCTCGGCTTCACCTGGATCGAGGAACCGCTGCCGCCCGACGACTACGCGGGCCTGCGCCGGATCCGGGACCGGATGCCGCCGGCGATGACGCTGAACACCGGCGAGCACGAGTACACCGCGAACGGTTTCCGGTTGCTGTGCGAGGCGGGGGTGGACGTGATCCAGCCCGACCTCGGCTGGTGCGGCGGGATGACGGAGGTGCTACGGATCGCGGCCGTCGCCCGCGTGTACGGCGTACGGGTGATACCGCACACGTGCGGGATGCCCAACTACCACTTCGTGGTGACCCAGCCGGGTGGCGACCTGGCGGAGTTCCCGGTGCTGTCCGCCGACGGTGAGCAGCTGGCACCCCAGCACGCGCCTCTGTTGCTCGGTGAGGACGTTCCTGACAAGGGCTGGTTGACAGTGGGTGAGAAGCCCGGTTTCGGGCTGGAGCTCGGTCCCGACGTGGAACTCGTTCCGGCCGTGCCCGACCTGCCCGGGGCGGCGCGATGACCAAGCCACGCGTCGGGGTGGTGGGCACCGGCTGGTGGGCCGGCACCGCACACCTTCCCGCGCTGGCCGGCCACCAGGGTTCCCAGCTGACCGCGATCTGCGAGCCGAAACCCGAACGGGCACGGGAGGTCGCCGCGCGGTTCGGCGTACGCCACGTCTTCGTCGACCTCGACGACCTGCTCGCCGCCGATGTCGTCGACGGCCTGGTGATCGCCACTCCGCACACCACCCACCACGCGCTCGCGAAGGCCGCGCTGGAGGCCGGTGTGCACGTACTGGTGGAGAAGCCGCTCACCACCAGCGCGCCGGACGCGTTCGAACTCGTCGACCTCGCGGAGTCCCGCGGGCTGCACCTCACCGTCGGCTACACCTACCACCACACTCCGGCCGCCGCGTTCGTGCGCGACGCGGTCCGGGAGGAGATCGGCGAACTCGTCTGCGTCGCCGCGCAGTTCACCTCCGCCACCCAGCCGTTGTTCGGCGGCGGCGACACCCCCGGCGAGGACCCGGACGAGGCGGACGTACCGCATCCGACGACCTACGCCGACCCGGCCAGGTCGGGCGGCGGCCAGGGCCACACCCAGGTGACCCACCTGATGGGCGCGGTCAACTGGACGACCGGCCGGGAGGTCGAGGAGGTGTTCTGTTACCAGGACAACCGCGGGCTGCCGGTCGACCTGGTGGACGTGATGGCGTTCCGGTTCGCCGGCGGTGGCCTGGGGACCGTCACCTCGACCGGGACCGCGGTGGACGGCCAGCCGCCCCGGCACCGCATCCACTACGACGGCACCCGCGGCACGGTGTTCCACGACCTCACCACCGGCGCGGCCACCCTGGTGCGCACCGGTGGGCAGCGGGTGGAGTGCCCGGCGCCCAGCGAGGGACCGGCGTATCCGGTGGGTGCGCCGGCGCGCGCGTTCGCCGAACTGCTCGCCGGGCGCGGTACCAACCGCGCACCCGGAGACGAGGCGGCCGCCACCGTGGCCTTCCTGGACGCGGCGTACCGTTCGGCGGCGACAGGGCGCGCCGAACGCGTGCCACGCCGAGGAGACGCCGCCCACTGACCACAGCCACCGAGCAGGCTCACCGAGCACGGCCGCACGGTCACTGGGCACGGCGTCCGGGACAGCCCTGGGAGCGACCATGTCCTACGCCGACGGCCGACGTCCGCACCACGACGGCTCCGAACGCTACGTCAGCGACGAGGCACCGAACGTCGGCGACACCGTGACGGTGTTCGTGCGTACGTCCGACAACGAACCGGCTGCCCCGGCTGCCCCGGCCGGCCCGGCCGAGCGCGTGCACGCCAGGGTCCTCCGCGACGGCGAACCGGCGTACGTCCAGGCCACGGTGGATCGTCGCGCCAACGGCGTGACCTGGTGGCGGGCGGACCTGCCCGTTGTCAACGAGACCTTGCGGTACCGCTTCTGGCTGGGCGACTCCCGTGGCCGCGGCCGCTGGCTGAACGGCCGCGGCACCAGCGTGCGCGACGTGGACGACAGCGCCGACTTCCGGATCAGTACGGCGTCGGCGCCACCGGCGTGGGCCGCGGACTCGGTGGCGTACCAGATCTTCCCCGACCGGTTCGCGCGGTCGGCCGCCGCGGACGGCCGGGAGCTGCCCGACTGGGCGGTCCCGGCGACCTGGGACACGCCTGTCCTGGCAAGGCATCCCGACGCCGTTCGGCAGGTGTACGGCGGGGACCTGGACGGCATCGCCGACCACCTCGACCATCTCGACGCGCTCGGGGTGAACCTGATCTACCTGACGCCGTTCTTCCCGGCCCGCTCCAACCACCGTTACGACGCGGCCGGCTTCGACCGGGTGGACCCGCTGCTCGGCGGTGACGCGGCGCTGGCCCGCCTCACCGAGGCCGCACACCGGCGGGGGATCCGGGTGATCGGCGACATCACCCTCAACCACGTGGGTGCCACGCATCCGTGGTTTCGTACGGCGATGGCCGAGCCGGGCAGCGTCGAGGACGGCTTTTTCCACATCGACCGCGCCACCGGCGGCTACGCCACGTTCGCCGGGGTCGAGTCGCTGCCCAAGCTCGACCACACCAGCGCGGAACTGCGTAGCCGCCTCTACGCCGGCCGCGGTTCGGTGGTCGACCGCTATCTGCGGGAGCCGTTCGGGCTGGACGGCTGGCGGGTCGACGTCGCGCACTCCGCCGGGAGGTACGGACGCACCGACCTGGGTGACCTGGTGGGCCGGACCACGCGGGCGACCGTCGAGGCCGCCCGCCCCGACGGGCTGCTGCTGGCCGAGGACCAGTTCGACGCCTCGGCCGCGCTGCAGGGGCCGGGCTGGCACGCGACGATGGACTACGCCGGGTTCACCCGGCCGGTGTGGTCGTGGCTGGTCGACGACATCGGCGAGGAGACGTTCTGGGGTACGCCGGGACCGGTGCCCGACTACGACGCGAGCGACCTCGCGGCGGTCATGGACACCTTCCACGCGGTGACGCCCTGGCGCAGCGTGCGCACCAACCTGACCCTGATCGACTGCCACGACACCGGACGTTTCCGCTCGTTCGCCGGACCGGAGCGCCAGCTCGTGGCGGCGGCGCTGATGATGACGCTGCCGGGGATACCGATGGTGTTCGCCGGGGACGAGGTGGGCGTGGAAGGTGACCACCTGGAGTCCGGGCGGGCGCCGTTCCCGTGGGAACGTTCCCAGTGGGACGACCGGACGTACGCCGCGTACCGCGAACTCGTGGCACTGCGGCGCTCGCACCGGGCGTTGCGGCACGGTGGCCTGCGCTGGCTGCACGCGGCCGGCGACGTGGTCCTTTTCGAACGCGAGAGCCTGGACGAGCGGTTGCTGGTCCAGGTCTCCCGCGCCGCGCACCGGCCGCTGACCGCACCGTTCACGGCAGTGGGACTGACGGGCGCTCCCGACGTCCGGGCCGGTGAGGCGTTGCCCGGCGACGGTCCCGCCCACCACGTCTGGCGGGTGGAGCCGTCCTAGATCGTGTTGTCGTAGTTCAGCCGGCGCGGTGTAGCTGCGTGGTGTAGCTGTGCCGAACGGCTGAGCCGGCCGGCGTTTCGCGGCACCGGGTTCGGTCCTTCGGCTGATCCGGCCGCCGGTGCACGCGACGACGATCGAACCCATGAACACTTCTGCGACGCAAGTGAGAGTTGACAGTCGACCGTCGCTGTGGGCGCGGTGGCCGGAATGGGTGGGGTGGGCCGCGGCGGGATGGTCGCTGGCGTACGGCCTGCTGGGGGTGTACTGGGCGCTCGGCGGTGCGGGCTTTCCGTTCGGCGCCGAGGCCGACCCCTACAGCGTGGGGGTCTCGCCGCTGGAGAACGCCCGGGCGCAGAGCCTGGCGCCGGTGATCGCCGTCGTCTGCCTGCTCGGCGCGGCCGGGGCGGTGGCGATGGCCCGGGTCCGGCGGCGGGGCGGGACGGGGGCTGGTGCGGTGGGTGCCGCAATGATCGGATTCGGCTGGGTGCTGGCGATCCTCCTCACGGTCGGCCTGCCCGACGTGCGGCCGCTGATGGGGGTGGCGAGGCTGCCGCTGCTCGCGGTGGGCGCACCGTTCGGCTGGCCCGAGGGAGTCAGCGTGTTCGGGCCGGGCATGTTCACCTGGCCGGTGCTGAACGAGCTGGTGCTGATGCTCGGCGGCCTCTGCTGGGCGGCCGCCACCCTCGTCTACCAGCGGCGCCGGCGGGACACCTGCGGGCACTGCGGCCGGGGGCGCGGCGCCGCCTCCTGGACGACGCCGGCTGCCGCTGCCCGCTGGGGCCGGTGGGCGGTGGGGATCGCGGTGGTCGTGCCGCTGTTCTACGCGGCCATCAGGTGGTCGTGGTTCCTGGGCATTCCGTTCGGCGTGACCACGGAGTTCCTGCGGGTGGAAGCCGTGGACACGCCGGACATCTGGCTGGCCGGGGCGATGGAGGGGACGCTGGCGATCGGTGGCGCCGTACTCACCCTCGGGCTGGCGCAGCGATGGGCTGAGATCTACCCCGGGTGGATCCCGTTCCTGCGCGGCAAACCGGTTCGGCCGCGCACCGCCGTCATCCCCGCCACCGCGGTCACCCTGCTCATCACCGCCGCGGGGCTGGGCAACCTCCGGGCGCTGGCCGACGGGGCGTACCCGGCCGGCGTGGGGGAGAACTGGGGGACGATCGCGCCCGGCCTGTTGTGGCCGCTGTGGGCGGCCGGCCTGGGCGCCGCCACCCTCGCCTACCACCTGCGCCGGCGTGGACGCTGCCGATCCTGCGGGGCCTGACCGGCCGACGGACACGGGCATACTTGCGCGATGCCAGCCGCCTCCCGTGCCTCGTACGCGTCGTTCACCGCCGGGGACGACCTGCTCCTGGAGTTCCGCAAGTGGCCCGCGTCCCTGCACTACCGGGTGAGGACGGTGTTCCTCGGCGCGGACGAGGACGGCGCCTGGATCGGCGGACGGAAGGGCCGCGGTGTGGACCGCGGGCCGGGGCGGCGCCCGAACGTCGTGTCGGAGGACTGGGTTTCGTTCCTGCCGTACGGGCAGGGCTGGGCGGCGCGGTGGTACGCCAGGCAGGCGGCCACCGGGCGGGCCTCGCGCTACTCCTGCTACGTCGACATCACCACCCCGGCGCACGTGGACCCGGACGAGCAGGGAGTGCCCTCCGTGCACCTGGTCGACCTGGACCTCGACGTCGTACGCACGTGGGACGGTGCCGTGGAGGTCCTGGACGTGGACGAGTTCGAGGAGCACCGCCTCGCGCTCGGCTACCCCGGGGCGGTCGTCAAGGACGCCTTGCGCTCGGCCGCGGAAGTGCGCCAGGCCATGGCCGCCGGCGCGCATCCCTTCGACGGGAAGCAGGCCGGCAGGAGAGTTTCGTCATACACGGCGTACGACGAATTTCGGCTGGGACACTCGGACGCACGGCTGTCACAACGACCTGGCTGAGGTTGGGATGCCCAGAATGCGTACGGTCTCCAGGCGAGTCCGGGCACTGTCAATCGCGGCTTGTCTTCCCGCCGTGGTGCTCGCCGGGGCGACGATCGCCCCGCCGGCGGCCGCGACACCCTCCACGGCGACACGCTCCGCGGTGCCCACGCCGGCGGCGACAGCCACGCCCACACCTCCCGCGGTGGCGGCGCCGAATGACTTCAACGGCGACGGCTTCGTCGATCTCGCCCTCGGCTCGTCGGCGACCGTCAGCGGTTTCCCGTTCGCCGGGCTGGTTCCGATCGTCTACGGCACCGGCAGCACTCTCGACCCCGCCAACCGGCAACTGGTCGACGAGTCGCTCGACTGGGTTCCGGGTTCCCCAGACCACGACGAGGCATTCGGGTCGACGCTCGCCTCGGCCGACTTCAACGGCGACGGGTTCGCCGACCTGGCGGTGTGCGCGCCCACCGAGGTCGGCCCCTCCTTCACCGGTATCGGCGCCCTCTACGTGCTGTTCGGCACCTCCACCGGTCTGCGGAGCGGCCTGCGTACCGTCTCGAACTGCGACGAGGTGACGACCGGAAAGTTCAACGGGGACGGGCTTCCAGACCTCGCGATTCTCGGTGACCAGCCGCACGTGATGTACGGCAACGCGGCCCTGGGACCCGGTGGCATCGGCATCCCGCTGCGAAGGTTCGGAGCCATCAGCGAGGAGTTGTTCGCGCGGTCCGCGCTCGCCTCCGGCGACATCGACCACGACGGCTATGCCGACGTCGTCTACGCCGTCTCCCGCTCGGGCGGGGTGGTCCTGCAGGTATACCGCGGCGGCACCGGCGGCCTCGGCACCACACCCTCGCAGCAGATCCCCACGTCGTTGTCCACGTCCGCCTCGATCGGGGACATCAACGGCGACGGCTACGCCGACCTGGCGGTGGGCAGCCCGTGGGACAGTGTGGGCGCGATCGCGCTGGCCGGGCAGGTGCGCGTGTGGTACGGCAGCGCGACCGGCCTCAACCTCACCCGCGGCGTCACGGTGATCAACCAGAACTCACCCGGGGTGCCGGGCGGCCCGGAGGCGGGCGACTACTTCGGCTTCAGCGTCGCCCTCGGCGACGCCACCGGCGACGGCAGGGCCGACCTCGCGATCGGCGTCCCGTTGGAGGACATCTACACGACCCCCGACGCGGGGTACGTCACGGTGATGCTCGGGGCGGCCGCCGGCCTGAACCTCGCCTCGTCCAAGGCGTTCCAGCAGGGCGCCGGAGGTGTGCCGGGCACTGTCGCGGCGAACAACGAGTTCGGCTGGGCGCTGATGTTCCGGGACTTCAACCGCGACAACCGCGCGGACCTCGCGATCACGGCGGTTGGCACGAACGCCAACCAGGGCCTCGCCCTGGTGCTGACCGGTTCGGCCACCGGGGTGGGGCGGGTCCGGTGTGTTCCGGTGCTGACGCCGCAGGTGCTGGGCTTCCGCGTGACGGCGCTGGCCTTCCTCGGCGTGTCGGTCTCCAGATAAGTCGTTCCAGATAACTGTCGGTCTCCGGACAACTGTCACAACGAGTTTGGTGGGGTTGAGATGCCCAGGATGCGTACGGTCTCCAGGCGAGCGCGGGCGGCGTCAATCGCGGCTTGCCTGCCCGCGGTGATACTCGCGGCGGCGACGATCGCCCCGCCGGCAGCGGGCTCGACGACCGCAGCCACGACGGCCGCCACACCAGCGGCGACACCCACGACCACACCGACGCCGCCTCCGGTGAAGACGGCCGCACCGAACGACTTCAACGGCGACGGGTTCATCGACCTCGCGCTCGGCTCGCAGGCGACCGTCTCCGGGTTCCCGTTCGCCGGCATGGTTCCGGTCGTCTACGGCACCGGCACCACCCTCAACCCGGCGAAGCGGCAGCGGATCGACGAGTCGCTCTCGTGGGTGCCGGGGGATCCGCAGCAGGACGAGGGTTTCGGGTCGGCGCTGGCCTCGGCCGACTTCAACGCCGACGGGTTCGCCGACCTCGCAGTCTGTGCGCCCACCGAGACGGAGAACGGATTCGGAGGAGTCGGGGCGCTCTACATCCTGTTCGGCAGATCGGTGGGGCTGCAGTTCGCCGTGCGTGCCGCCACGAACTGCGACGAGGTGGCGGCCGGGAACTTCAACGGGGACAAGTTTCCCGACCTCGCGATCCTCGGTGACCAGCCGCACGTGGTGTACGGCAGCGCGACGCTGAGCCAACCGGGTGGCCTCGTACTCCGGAACTTCGGGGTCGTCAGCGAGGAGTTGTTCGCGCGGACCGCGCTCGCGGCCGGCGACCTCAACCGCGACGGTTACTCCGACGTCGTTTACACCGTCTCGCGTACGCGGGGTGTGGTGCTGCAGGTCTACTTCGGCGGCGCCGGCGGCCTGGGCTCCACGTTCTCCCAGCAGATCGCCACGTCGCTGTCCACCTCGGCCTCGATCGGGGACATCAACGGCGACGGGTTCGGCGACCTGGCGGTGGGCAGTCCCGCGGACACGGTGGGCGGGTTCGACCTGGCCGGGCAGGTGCGCGTGTGGTTCGGCAGCGCGACCGGGCTCAACCTCACCCGCGGCGTCACGGTGATCAACCAGGACTCACCGGGTGTGCCGGGCGGCCCGGAGGCGGGTGACTACTTCGGCTTCAGCGTCGCGCTCGGCGACGCCACCGGCGACGGCAAGGCCGACCTGGCGATCGGGGTGCCGTTCGAGGACATCGGTACGACCCTCGACGCCGGCTACGCGACGGTGATCCTCGGTACCACCGCCGGCCTGAACCTCGCCTCGTCCAAGGCGTTCCAGCAGGGCACCGGAGGTGTCCCGGGCACCGCCGCGGAGGGCAACGAGTTCGGCTGGGCGACGGTGTTCCGGGATTTCAACCGGGACAACCGTGCCGACCTGGCCATCACGGCGGTCGGCACGAACGCCAACCAGGGACTGACGATGGTGCTGACCGGTACGGCCACCGGGGTGAACGGGCCAGGGGTGTTCCCGGTGCTGACGCCGCAGGTACTGGCGTTCCCGGTGCCGGCTCTGGCGTTCTTCGGCGTCTCACTGTCCAGGTAACGAGTCCGAAAGCACGGAAGCCACCACAGGTAACGAGGGTAGGAGATGCCCAGAGAACGTACGGACACACGGCGCATGCGCGTGGTGTCAATCGCGGCTTGCCTGCCGGTGCTGATCCTCGCACTGGCGGCGATCGCCCCGCCGGCCACAGCGACCCCAGGAACGGCCATGACTTCCGGGCCGGCGAGGACTTCCGGGCTGGCCGCGACACCCACACCCGCGGCGACGTCTCGGCCCACCGCGGTGGCTGTCCCGAACGACTTCAACGGTGACGGATTCGTCGACCTCGCGCTCGGCTCGCAGGCGACCGTCTCCGGCTTCCCGTTCGCCGGCATGGTTCCGATCGTCTACGGAACCGGTACGACGCTCAACCCGGCCAGGCGGCAGCGTATCGACGAGTCGCTGGCCTGGGTGCCGGGCACACCTGAGCAGGACGAGGGGTTCGGGTCCACGCTCGCCTCGGCCGACTTCAACGCCGACGGGTTCGCCGACCTGGCGGTGTGCGCGCCCACCGAGGCCGAGGGTTCCTTCGGCGGAGTCGGGGCGCTCTACATCCTGTTCGGCACCTCCTCGGGTCTGCAGCGGGCCTCGCGCGTCGTCTCCAACTGCGACGAGGTGGCGACCGGAAGGTTCAACGGGGACGGCTTCCCCGACCTCGCGATCCTCGGTGACCGGCCGCACGTGGTGTACGGAAGCGCGACGTTGAGCAACCCCGGCGGGATCGTGCTCCGGAACTTCGGGGTGGTGAACTCCGACCTGTTCGCGCGGGCCGCGCTCGCGGCCGGCGACCTGAACCGCGACGGCTACTCCGACGTCGTCTACACCGCGTCCCGCTCGCGGGGGGTGGTGCTGCAGGTCTACTTCGGCCGGGCCACCGGCCTCGGCACCAGCTTCTCCCAGCAGATCGCCACGTCGCTGTCCACGTCCGCCTCGATCGGGGACATCAACGGCGACGGCTACGGCGACCTGGCGGTGGGCAGTCCGTCCGCCGTCGTGAGCGGGCACGACCTGGCCGGGCTGGTCCGCGTGTGGTTCGGCAGTGCGTCCGGGCTCAACATCGGGCGCGGGGTGACGGTGATCAGCCAGGACACGGCCGGGATCCCGGGTGGGGCGGAGTCCGGTGACTACTTCGGCTACAGCGTCGCCCTCGGCGACGCGACCGGGGACGGCAGGGCCGACCTGGCGGTCGGGACGCCGTTCGAGGACATCGGCACCGCCCTGGACGCCGGCTACGCGACCGTGGTGCCCGGTGCCGCCGCCGGCCTGAACTTCGCCGGGTCCAAGGCGTACCAGCAGGGGACCGGTGGTGTGCCGGGCACGGTCCGGGCCGGCAACAGGTTCGGCTGGGCGATGGTGTTCCGGGACTTCAACCGGGACCGCCGTGCGGACCTCGCCATCACGGCGGTCGGTACGAACGCCAACCAGGGGCTGGCGATGGTCCTGACGGGGAGGGCCGCCGGGGTGGGCGGGTCCGGTGTGTTCCCGGTGCTGACCCCGCAGGTGCTGGCGTTCCCGGTGGTGGCCCGGGCGTTCCTCGGCACCTCGCTCTTCCGGTAGCGGCGGCCGTCCCCTCACTCGGCGGGCTCGAGGTGCCCGGCGCAGGTCTGTGGTTGCCCGGACGAGCGTGAGCCGTCCGGGCACACCACGTCCGACCACACCGTGTCGGTGAGGTCGGCGTCCTCGAGCCGGGCGCCGGTGAGGTCGGAGTCGACCAGCCGGGCGCCGGACAGGTCGGCGTCGCGCAGGTCCGCACCCGTCGCGTCCGTCCGGGCGAGCACCGCCTGGCTCAGGTCCGCGGCGGAAAGGCGCGCCCGGATCAGTCCCACCGCGGACAGGTTGGCGCCGTGCAGGGCGGCCCGGCGCAGATCCGCGGCGCCGAGGTCGACGCCTCGCAACGTCGCGGTCTCCAGGACGGAGTCGGTGAGGTCGGCGCCGGACAGGTCGACGTGACTGAGTCTCGTCGCGGCCAGGCTCGCCCGGTGCAGGTTGGCCCGGCCGAGGGTTGCCCGGCTCACGGCCTGGTCGTCGAGAGTGACACCTTCGAGGTTCGCGCAGCGCATCTTTCGGCGGCTGAGCGAGGAGCCGGACAGCGTTCTGCCGGACAGATCGGGGCCTGCCTGGGCGCGGGGACAGTTGCGCCCGTGGGTGTCGGACCCACAGGCCACGAGCCCTCCGAGCAGTGCCGCGAGTACGACACACAGCACCGCCGTACGCGTTCCCCCGTACCGCACCCGACCAGTATCGACGCCCCGCTCGGACCCGTCACAACCTCGCCACGAAACCGTCCACGGTCCCCACCACCTGGCGGAGGATGTCGGCCGAATTGACCGGATCGTGCTCGGTTTCCAGGCCGTGGTCGGCGCCGGGGATCTCCAGCACCTCCGCCTTCGTGGACCGGGCCAGGTCGCCGTTCCAGGTCGGGTCGCCGGTGCCGCCGACCAGCAGCGTCGGCGCGGTGGCCGTCGTCAGCGCTCCGGTGACGTACCGCTCGCCGCACAGTGGTGTCAGCCAGATCGCCGGGAGGTCTCGTTCGACCGCGACCGGAGCGGCGAACGTGCCGAGCGACTTGCCCACCAGCAGCAGGCGTTCGGCCTTCTCCCGGTCCAGCGCCGCGGTCGCCTGGTCGCACACCCATCCGGACACCGCCGCGCGGTCGGACAGGGCGGGCGGTTCCCACCACACCTCCTGCACCGTCCAGCCGTGGGCGTGCAGCACCCCGCGGGTGAAGTAGAGCAGCGGGTGGGCGGGGGTGTAGCGGGCACCGGGCAGGACGATCGCGACCCTGTTGGGGTCGGCCTCGTACCGGTTGTGGTCAGCCATGCCCCATTGTCGCCACGGCGGTCGCGTCGACCGGTCACTCTCGCCGGGCATCGGCGTATCCGAGTCCGGCCAGTTTGGCGGCGATGATCTTGTGGCGTACGCGGACGCGGCCTAGGTTCGCCAGGACCGCTCCGCGTCCTGCCCTGGAGGCTCCGTGTCCAGAACACCGTCCCGGTCGTCACACCTGCTGCCGCGGGTACTGGCGGCGGCCGGCACGCTCGCGCTCGGCTTGGGAGTCCTGACCGGCACCGCGGCGGCGGCGCCGCAGCCGGTCCGCGTCGCCCCCGCGCACCCGGCGGCCACGGGAGCCGCACCAGCCGCGGCCGTCTCGGCCGCCAGGCCCGGCGTCGCGCCCGTCGCCGCGCCGGTCTGCGGCACGCTGTGCGACGGTGCTCCGGTGAGCGAGGCACGCGAGGACCGGCTGGCCGACGGAACGACCATCTACGGACGCTCGATCGAGTTGCACCTGTCCGACCTGGACGCGATGGGCTGGGCGAGCATCAACAACGGCGACCCGACCGACGAGGTGTGGCTGGACCGGTCCTACGACGGTGGGAAGACGGTCACCGACACCAAGCTCGGCGACGCGACCATCCCCGCCGGCAGCCGCGGCACCACCACCGCGATGTTCAACGTGAACGACCGTGACAACCAGCGCGCCGGCGTACTCCGCGCCTGCGGCAAGGCCGGCAACCGCGACGACGTGGTGTGCACCGCCTGGACCGGCGTGGAGCGGCCGAACCTCGAAGGAACGCCCACCAAGCGGGCGGTGGAGGCGCTGGTCAAGCTCTACAACAAGGACACCGGGCTGTGGAAGACCACCGGCTGGTGGAACTCCGCGAACGCGCTGACCGCGGTGCTCGACTACGAGCTGGCCACCGGTGACCGCTCCTACGACTGGATCATCGCCAACACCTACGACAAGAACCTGCACGCCCAGCACGGCAACTTCACCAACGACTACATCGACGACACCGGCTGGTGGGCACTGGCCTGGATCAGGGCGTACGACCTGACCGGACAGCAGCGCTACCTGGACACGGCGAAGTTCGACGTCGACTACATGTGGAGCACCCACGACGACGTCTGCGGCGGCGGCGTGGTGTGGAACGTCAACCAGCGTTACAAGAACGCCGTCACCAACGAGCTGTTCGTCAAGGCGGCGGCGAGCCTGCACAACCGCATCCCCGGCGACACGCAGTATCTCGACCGGGCACTGAACATCTGGCAGTGGTTCAGGGCCAGCGGGATGATCAACGCCGACAACCTGATCAACGACGGCCTGAACGGCACGACCTGCCAGAACAACGGCGGTACGACCTGGACCTACAACCAGGGCATCGTTCTCGGTGCGCTGACCGAGCTCGCGGCGGCGACGAAGGACACCTCCTACCTCGCCCAGGCGCGCGTGCTCGCCGACGCCTCGACCGGTAGCGAGTACCTCAACCCGGGCGGTGTGCTGACCGAGCCGTGCGAGCCGAACGGCTGCGGCGGGGACGGACCGACGTTCAAGGGCGTCTACGTGCGCAACCTCGGCGAGCTGAACGCGGTGCTGCGCGGCCGGCCGTACCAGCGGTACCTGCAACGGCAGGCGACCGCGTCGTACCTGCGCGACCGCAACCGCTTCGACCAGTACGGCGTGCACTGGGCCGGTCCGATCGAGTCGATCAGCGCGGCCACCCAGCAGAGTGCGACCGAGGCACAGATCGCACCGCTGTGGGGGCGCGGGCCCAACCAGGGTTGACGATCCGGCCTACACGGCCTACACGGCCTACACGGCCCACTCCGGAACGCGTCCGGAGTGGGCCGGATCGAGAGACTGTTCAGTCGTCGAGGGTCTGGTAGACCGAGGTCCAGAAGTCGAGGTAGACCTCCGACAGTTGCGGGAACCCCGACCGCTGGGTCATCAGGATCGCGGTGAGGCCCTCGCGCGGGTCGGAGTACCACGACGTGCCGAGGCCGCCGTCCCAGCCGAACTGCCCGGGCACCGCCGACGGGGAGTCCCGGCGGGTCACCACGGCCAGGCCGAATCCCCAGCTCCTGCTGTCGAAGTAGCCCGGGAAGAAGCCCGACTCCTCTTTCACCCGCGGCGTGAGGTGGTCGGTGACCATCGCCTGGACGGTGGTACGGGACACGATGCGCTCGTTGCCGGACCGCCCGCCGGCCAGCATCATCTGACCGAACGCCGCGTAGTCGTCGACGGTGGAGACGAGCCCGCTGCCGCCGGCCTGGAACGCGGGCGGACTGGCCCACTGGCCACCGGCGGCCGGGTCGTACACCCGCAGCGCACCGGTCTCGGGGTCGGGCTCGTAGCTGGTGGCGAACCGGTTCAGCTTGTTCGCCGGGACGCTGAAGGCGGTGTCCTTCATGCCGAGGGGTTCGAAGATCCGGCGGCGGCAGAACGTCTCCAGCGACTGACCGGAGGCGCGTTCGATCAGTACGCCGAGGAGGTCGGCGCCGGTGTTGTACATCCACCGCTCGCCGGGCTGGTGCATCAGCGGCAACGTGGAGAACCGGCGCAGCCATTCGTTCGGCCCGGGCAGCGTGGCCGGCTGGGGCGGGCCGTCGCCGATGCCCGCCTCGGCGATCGCGTCCTGGATCGGGTAGGTGCCCGGCGGTGCGAAGAGAACCCCGAAGCCGAGCTGGAACGTCAGCAGGTCGCGCACGCTGATCGGCCGGGTCGCCGGAACCGTGTCGGTGACCGACCCGTCGAGCCGCCTGAGCACCTGGCGGTCGGCGAGCTCGGGCAGCAACGTGTCGACCGGGTCGTCAAGGCGGAGTTGGCACTCCTCGACCAGGATCATCGCGGCCACCGCGGTGACCGGCTTGGTCATCGAGGAGATCCGGAAGATCGTGTCCCGCGCCATGGGGCTACGGCCGTCCACCTCGGTGAGCCCGATCGTGTCGACGTGGGTCTCACCGCGCCTGCTGACCAGGGTGACCAGGCCGGGTGCGGTGCCGCGCGCGACGTGGGCGGCCATCGTGTCGTGCATCCGGGCCAGGCGTGCCTTGGACAGGTTTTCGGTACTCATGTGCGGCCTCCTCGTGCCATCTGCCGGACCATTGTGGTGGGTACGGCGCCGATGTGGCTACCGAAGCGCCGCCGACCGCTCAGCCTGATTCGCGGAAGGCCGGGTAGAGGGGCACCGCCGGCACGTTCGGCCAGCGTCGGCGCAGGGCGTCGGCAAGCTCTCCGAACCAGCCGGCCAGCGACTCGAGCGTCCGGAGCGGTGCGCACAGGTGAGGAAGATGTCGATCGTCGCGAGCACCCTTGCCCGCTTGGAGAATCCCATCCCGTGCGGGGAGTAGGTGCCGTCGTACTTCTGTGACTGGCCTGCCAGCTGGATGGTCTTCGCCGCGGCCGCGACGGTGCGGGCGGCGGCGAAGCCGACCTCGTCCAGCACCGCCGGACACCGCACCGCGAACTCCTTGCGGTACGCCACCTCGAGCCGGTCGCTGATCTCCTCCGGGAGCAGCGACCAGCAGGGGCAGCCCGGGAAAGGGAAGCGCAGGCACACCGCGTCCAGCAGCGCGTGCTGGAAGCAGGCGCTCTCGAAGTCGAAGAAGCGCACACCGGTGCGGTGGCCGTCGTCGGTCAGCCGGCAGTTCTGCGGGCAGCTGTCGCCACCGGAGAAGACGAGGTGGTCACCGGGCGCGGACAGCGTACGGAAGATCTCGTCGAGGTCGTCGTCGATGCCCACCGGGTCGGGCAGGCCGGGTGCCGACGCGGCGTAGGCGAGGAGCCGGTCCCGAGGCCCGGCGAGCGGGAAGCCGCCGCAGCTCACCAGGTCCAGTGCCGGGTCGACCGGATTCCGTCCATCTGCCGCCGACGTCGCGGTCCAGTTGGGGTTCGCAGGAGAGGACGCGCACCGGCGTGCCCGCGGAGCGCGACAGGAGGCGTTCGAGTTGGCCGACGGGAGGGGGAACGGTCACAGGCGGCACGGTCGGCGATCCTGCCACGATGCGGCCGGTCGGACGCCGCCTCGGCGAAGTGCTGGGCACATCCGGCCATCGGGAGCGCGTGGTGCGAGTTCGTGACCTGAGTTCGTGACATGAGTCCGCGGCCGGATCCTGCCAGGTCTGCCTACCGGTCGGACGGGCGGGCACTGTGATGTGACATGGTACTGCGGTGGCTGATCTTGGACCGCCCGCCGACGTGGTGATCGTCGGCGCCGGAGTGGTGGGCGCTGCCTGTGCCTACTACGCCGCTCGGGCGGGGCTGCGGGTGGCGGTGGTCGAGGCCGGCGCGATCGCCGGCGGCACCACCGGATCGGGCGAGGGCAACCTGCTGGTTTCGGACAAGGAGCCCGGCCCCGAACTCGACCTCGCGCTGGCGTCGTTGCGGCTGTGGCACGAGCTCGCCGAGGACCTCGCACCGGCCGACGTCGAGTACGAACCCAAGGGCGGGGTCGTCGTCGCCGAGGCGCCGGAGTCCCTTGCGGCGTTGACGAAACTGGCGGAAGCGCAACGTTCGTACGGAGTACGCGCCGAGCGGGTGGACGGCGCCGGCCTGGCCGAGCTCGAACCCCACCTCGCACCCGGTCTCGCCGGCGGGATGCACTACCCGCAGGACGCCCAGGTCCAGCCGATGCTGGCGGCCGCGTGCCTGCTGCGCCGGGCCCGCGAACTCGGCGCCCGGGTATACACCGGCGTCCGCGTCGTCGACGTTGTGGCCACGGACCAGGGTTCGGAGGGTCGGATCACCGGAGTCGTCACCTCCGCCGGGAGGCTGGCGGCCGGCGCCGTCGTCAACGCCGCCGGCACCTGGAGTGGCGAGGTGGCCCTGCTCGCGGGGGTCTCGCTGCCGATCCAGCCGCGCCGCGGTTTCATCCTGGTCACCGAGCCGCTGCCACCGCTCGTACGCCACAAGGTCTACGACGCGGGCTACGTGGCCAACGTGGCCAGCAGTTCGGCGGGACTGGAGACGTCCACGGTGGTGGAGGGGACCCGCGGCGGCACCATCCTGATCGGTGCGAGTCGCGAGCGGGTCGGCTTCGACCGTACGCTGTCGGTTCCGGTGCTGGCCCGGCTCGCCGCCCAGGCGGTGCGACTTTTCCCCTTCCTGGAACGGGTTTCGACCATCCGGGCGTACCGCGGTTTCCGGCCCTACCTGCCCGACCACCTGCCGGTCATCGGTCCGGACCCGCGGGTGGAGGGGCTCTTCCACGCCTGCGGGCACGAAGGCGCGGGGGTGGGCCTGGCGCCGGTCACCGGGTCGCTGGTCGCGGCGGCGCTCACCGGTGCCGAACCCGCGGTGGACCTCCGGCCGTTCCGGGCGGACCGGTTCGACGACCCGCCGACGCCCGCAGACCAGCAGCACGCGGAACAGCCGTACGCGGAACGGCCGGGGGAGGTACGCGGATGACCGGTGACAGCGGAGCGCGGGCAGCCGGTAAGTCCTCCGAGCACCTGGTCGTGGACGGGCAGTCGGTGGCGTTCGAGCACGGGCAGACCATCGCTGCCGCGCTGCTCGCGGCCGACCGGACGTCGTGGCGGACGACCCGTACGGGCCGGCCGCGCGGGATTTTCTGCGGCATCGGGGTCTGCTTCGACTGCCTGGTCACCACGAACGGCCGCCGGGTGCGCGCCTGCCTGGAACCTGCCCGCCCGGGCGACGTGGTGACGACCGGGCCGGTGAGCACCGACGTCACCGAGTCCCCGCGCGAGTCCCTGCGTGAGTCCCCGCGTGAGGTGCCGCACGAGCCAGCGGTCCGGACCGGGCCGGCGCTGCCCACCAGGTGTGACGCCGTGGTCGTCGGTGCGGGGCCGGCCGGCCTCACCGCCGCGAACGCGATGGCCGAGCACGGGCTGTCGGTCGTCCTGCTGGACGTCGGGGAGCGGCCCGGCGGGCAGTACTACCGGCACTGCGTCGGTGGCGGCTCGGGCGCGGCCGCGAGCCCGCGCTTCCGTACGCTGCGGGCCGAGTTGGACCGGCACGTGGTCGCCGGGCGGGTCGACTACCGGCCGCGTCACCAGGTGTGGACGCTGGAACGAACGACGCCGCCCATTCCCGCGCCTGCCGCCGCGCCGCCGGCCGACCCGGTGTGGACGGTGCACGCGGTGGCGGAGGGGCCCGAACCCAGCCCCGTCCAGGTGCTCGCGCCCGCGGTGGTGGTGGCCACCGGCGGGTACGACCGGCAACTTCCCTTCCCTGGTTGGGATCTGCCCGGTGTCGTGGCGGCCGGTGGTGCCCAGGCGCTGCTCAAGGGAAGCGGCGTCGCGCTCGGTGGTCCCGGTGGTCCCGGCGGCCGGGTGGTGGTCGCGGGCAGCGGGCCGTTCCTGTTGCCGGTGGCCACCGGGCTGGCGCAGGCCGGGGCGGAAGTCGCCGGGGTGTACGAGGCGAGCCGGGCACGCGACTACCTGCGCCATGCGCGGACGCTGGCGAGGCAGCCGGGCCGGTTCGGCGAGGCCGCCGGGTACGCCCGCGACCTGGCCCGGCATCGGGTCCCGTACCGCACCGGCCATGCGGTGGTCGCCGCACACGGGGACGAACGGCTCACCGGCGTCACGGTCGCCCGACTGGACGGGCAGCGTCGCCCGATCCCCGGCAGCGAACGGCGAGTCGAGTGCGGCACGCTCGCGGTCGGGTACGGCTTCACCCCGCAACTCGACCTGCTGGTCGAGGTCGGCTGCGACGTGTCGACGGGCACCGGCGGCTCCACTGCGGTGCTGGTGGACGCCGACCAGGCAACGACGTGCGCGGGGCTGTACTCCGCCGGTGAGACGACCGGCGTGGGCGGCGCGGCCCTGGCCCTGGCCGAGGGGGAGCTCGCCGGGCTCGCGGTGGTGGCGGCGACCGGCCGTCCGGTCGAGGAGCAGCGCAAGGCCGGGTTGACGCGGCGCAAGGACAGCTTGCGCGCCTTCGCCGACGTGCTCGACGCCGTACACCCCCTGCCCGTGGGCTGGTTGGACGACCTGCCCGACGAGACGGTCCTGTGCCGGTGCGAGGAGGTCCCGGTCGGGGCGGTCCGGGAGGCGGTCCGCGACCTCGGGGCCGGTGATCCCCGCTCCGCGAAACTCCTCACCCGGACCGGGATGGGCTGGTGCCAGGGACGCACCTGCGCGGCGGCCACCGCCGCTCTGGTCGGCCGGCTGACGGGTTCGCCGCCGGACGGCACGGACGCCGCCGCACTGGCCCGCCGGCCGGTCGCCCAGCCGGTGCCACTCGGCGTACTCGCCTCCCTCGCCGACCTCCCACCCACGCACGTCATGGACAGCGACGAACCCTCCGGAGGAACAGCCCGATGACCACGCCGACCCAGCCGCAGGCTCAGCCCACGATCCAGCCGCAGCTTCAGGCCGACCCGCCCAGCAAGCCCTGGCACGGCGTCCTGGTGGCGACCGCGCTGCCGTACCACGACGACCTGACCGTGGACCACGACCGGTACGCCGAGCACGTGCGCTGGCTGGTCGACAACGGCTGCGCCGGAGTGATCCCGAACGGCTCGTTGGGGGAGTACGCCTCCCTCACCGACGAGGAGCGTTCGGCGGTCCTGCGTACCGCGCTCAAGGCCGTGCCCGACGCGGCGGTGGTCCCCGGGGTGTCCGCCTACAGTGCGCAGGCCGCCCGGCGCTGGGCCGAGGACGCCGCGGAGGCGGGCGCGCCGGCCGTGCTGTGCCTGCCGCCGAACGCCTACCGTGCGGACGACCGGATCGTGCTGGCGCACTTCGCCGAGGTGGCCAAGGTGGGCCTGCCGGTCGTCGCGTACAACAACCCCTACGACACCAGGGTCGACCTCACCCCCGAACTCCTCGCCCGGCTGCACGGTGAGGGTCACATCGTCGCGGTGAAGGAGTTCAGCGGCGACGTGCGGCGGGCCTACCAGATCGCCGAGCTCGCACCCGACCTGGACCTGATCATCGGCGCCGACGACGTGGCGCTGGAGCTCGCCGTCGCCGGCGCGGTCGGCTGGATCGCGGGCTTCCCGAACACCTTCCCGGCCGAGTGTGTACGGATGTACGACGCGGCGCGGGCCGGTGACCTGGCCACCGCCCTGCCGCTGTACCGCACCCTGCATCCCTTGCTGCGCTGGGATTCGAAGGTCGAGTTCGTGCAGGCGATCAAGCTGTCCATGGACCTCGCGGGCCGTTACGGCGGACCGTGCCGGCACCCGCGGCTGGAGCTGACGGCCGAGCACGAGGCGGTCGTACGGGCCGCCACCGAGCAGGTGGTGGCCGCGTTCGGGGCCATGCCGTCGGGCGGGCCGCGACCATGAGGACCCGGCACGTCTTCCACGCCGTCGACTCCCACACCGAGGGGATGCCGACGCGGGTGATCACCGGGGGAGTGGGCGTGATCCCCGGGGCCACGATGGCAGCACGCCGGCTGCACTTCGTCGAGCACCTGGACCACCTGCGTACGTTGCTGATGTACGAGCCGCGCGGCCACAGCGCGATGAGCGGGGCGATCCTGCAGCCACCCACCCGGCCGGACGCCGACTTCGGCGTGCTCTTCATCGAGGTGTCCGGCTGCCTGCCGATGTGCGGGCACGGGACGATCGGGGTGGCCACCGTCCTGGTGGAGACCGGCATGGTCCCGGTGGTCGAGCCGGTCACGCAAGTACGCCTTGACACTCCGGCGGGGCTGGTGGTGGCCGAGGTCGCGGTGTCCGACGGTGTCGCCCGCGGTGTCACCCTGCGGAACGTCCCGGCGTACTCCGCCGGGCTGGACCTGTCGGTCAAGGTGCCGGGACTGGGCGAGGTGCCCTACGACCTGGCGTACGGCGGAAACTTCTACGCCATCGTGGAGACCGACCGCGTCGGGCTCGGCTTCGACCGCTCGAACAAGCAAGCGCTCCTTGACGCCGGGCTGGCGATCATGGCGGCGATCAACGAGGCCGCGCCGCCTCGCCACCCGGAGAACCCCGACATCGCCGGGTGCCACCACGTCTACCTCGCCGCACCCGGCTCGGACGCCCGCCGTTCCCGGCACGCGATGGCAATTCACCCGGGCTGGTTCGACCGTTCGCCCTGCGGCACCGGGACGTGTGCCCGGATGGCGCAGTTGCACGCCCGCGGCCTGCTCGAACTCGAACGCGACTTCGTCAACGAGTCGTTCATCGGTACGACGTTCGTCGGCCGGCTGCTGGCCGAGACCACTGTGGGCGACCTACCCGCGGTGGTGCCGACGGTGACCGGGCGGGCCTGGCTCACCGGTACCGCGCAGTACTTCCTCGACCCGGAGGATCCGTTCCCGCACGGGTTCTCACTGTGAACGCCGGGAACGCCGGGGACGTCGCCGGGAACGCCGCGAACGGGAACGCGCCGGATCTCCCGTCCCTGCGAGGATTCCGCAGTCTGCGGGACGAGGTGTCGGACGCCCTTCGGGCGGCGCTGGTGTCCGGCCAGATGCGCCCGGGCGTGGTCTACTCCGCGCCCGCGCTGGCCGCGCGGTTCGGGGTGTCCGCGACGCCGGTGCGGGAGGCGATGCTCGACCTTGCCCGCACCGGGCTGGTGGAAGTCGTACGAAACAAGGGGTTCCGGGTCACCGAGGTGTCCGACGCCGAACTGGACGACATCACCGAACTCCGCGGGCTGATCGAGGTGCCGACCGTCACGAGGCTCGCCGGCGAGGTCCCGGCGCAAGCGTACGCCGAACTCCGGCCGCTCGCCCAGGCGATCGTGGACGCCGCCCGGGCCGGTGACCTGATCGGCTACGTCGAGGCGGACCGGAGGTTCCACCTCGACCTGCTGCGGCTGGCCGGGAACGCCGCCCTCGTGGACACGGTGGCCGAACTCCGCGAACGCACCCGCCTGTTCGGGCTGGGCCGCCTCGCCGAACGCGGTGTGCTGGAGACCTCGGCCCGCGAACACCTCGCGCTGCTCGACCTGCTGGAGGCCGGCGACGCCGAGGCCGTACGGAAGTTGATGCGCCGGCATCTCGGTCATGTCCGCGGCACCTGGGCCGGCCGCGCCGAGTAGAGCCGGTCCTGGCCCGCCGGGGGAGCTTTGGGCTACCCGGCCCGCAGCGGTTAACCGCTCGCGCCGAGGTCGCAGCCGCTGCCAGTATCGGGGGATGGCATCCGAGCAGGACGGGCCGCACGCCGAGACGTTGCACGGACGCGGCGGCAACCGGCTGCTGTGGCCGGACCTTCCGGACGGGCTGCGTGCCGAGATCGAAAGCAGGCTTGGGAGTCCGGTCGTCGCGGCGGCCAGCAAGGCGGGCGGCTTCTCGCCCGGACTGGCCTCCGTGCTCCGGCTCGCCGACGGATCGCAGGTGTTCGCCAAGGCGGTCAGCTCGGCACCGAACCCGATCTCGCCGAGCATGCACCGCCGCGAGGCCACGATCGCGGGCCGGCTTCCCGCGTCGGCTCCCGTCCCGAGGCTGTTGTGGTCACACGACGACGGTGACTGGGTGGTGCTGGTGTTCGAGGCACTGACCGGTGTCCCGCCCACGCTGCCGTGGGTACCGGCCGAGCGCGACCGCGTACTCGCTGCCCTGACCGACCTCGGCGCCGCGTTGACCCCGGTGCCACCCGAGCTGGACCTACCCCCGGTCGACGTCCTGGACGAGGACTTCTCCGGCTGGCGCGGCCTGCTGGACCGGCCGGATCCGCGGCTGGCCGAGGTCGACCCGTGGGCCGCCGGGCGGCTCGCCGACCTGGCGGTGTGGGAGACCCGCTGGCAGGCGGCCGCGCAGGGCGACACCCTGCTGCACGGAGACCTCCGCGCGGACAACCTCCTCCTCACCGAGGATCGGGTCTACTTCGTCGACTGGCCGGCCGCGTTGGTCGGCGCCGCCTGGGTCGACCTCGTGCTGATGCTGCCGAGCATGGCCATGCAGGGTGCGGGTGATCCCGAGGAACTGCTGGCCGGCCACCCGCTGGCCCGGGACGCCGACAAGGACGCGGTCACCGCCGTGATCGCGGGGTTGGCGGGCTACTTCGTGTCGAGGTCCCTGCAGCCACCGCCGCCGGGAATCCCCACGGTCCGGGCGTTCCAGCGCGCGCAGGGCCTCGCGTGCCTGCACTGGCTGCGCCGGCGAGGGCTGTGACCGATCAGTTCCTGTTTCCGTGCCGGTTCTTCCACCACCAGTACGCGGTCAGCAACCGTGCTTCGAACATCACCGCGAAGAGCCCCAGGACGAGACCTACGACGAATCCCCACCAGATTCCGGTGACAGGGACCCTCAGCAGCAGCCAGGGGTCCTCGTGCGCGAAGCCGGTCCGGGCCCAGGCATAGAGCGAGCCGAGCACCCACAGGACGGCGGCCGCCAGCCTGGCCAGGGTGTCGGAATCCTCGGGGGTCATCGCCGGCGGACAGCTCATCGCGGTGTCTCTCGGTGTGCGGACGCGGGGAACCCGGTCCAGGTGCCGCTGTTATCGCCCAGGCCGGCCGGTGCTGTCAAGCAGGGGAGGCAGCCGGGGCACGGTCAGGCGGCGTGGCGGAGGTCCTTGCCTCGTGCGGCGAGGGCGGCCAGGCGTTCGTCGCGGAGCTTGTCGTGCCAGGTGTCGTCCAGCGGCTCGAGGGACTCCCGCCCGGTCGCCCACCGCAGCACCAGGTCGGCGAGCGCGGGGTTGCGGGACAACGCCGGCCCGTGGGCGTACGTCCCGATGAAGCCCTTCGTCCAGGCGCCCTCGGTGTGGCCGTCGTTGCCGACCCCGACCGAGACGGTGGCCAGCGGCCGCACCCCCGGACCGAGGTGGGTACGCCCGCCGTGGTTCTCGAACCCGGTGAGCAGCGGCAGGGCGAGGGCCGGGTCGACCGGGCCGGCGAGCTCGCCGACCGCCCGGCTCGGCCCGCGGTCCGAAGTCAGGTCGAACAGGTCCAGCCCGGCGTACTTCCGTCCCTGCGCCGCGAACGCCGAACCCACCAGTTGGTAGCCCGCGCACACCGCGAACACGATCGCGCCGTGCTCGACCGCCCGCCGCAGACCGCCGTCGTCGAGCATGCGTTCGGCGGCCAGCGTCTGCGGTGCGTCCTCCCCGCCCGCGAGCAGGTAGATGTCGGCCTCGGCCGGGATCGGTTCGTCGGTACGGATCTCCTCGGTCCGCACGGGAATCCCGCGCAGGCGGGCGCGCTGGGCGAGGATCAGCAGGTTGCCCCGGTCGCCGTACGTCGACAGCAGATCGGGGTACACCCACACGATCCGCAGCTCACTGTCAGTCGACACGATTCAGCTCCGCTCTGATCTGCTGGAAGGCGGTGTAGTTCGCGATCACCTCCGTGCGTCCGTCCGGCATCGCCGCGAGCGCGTCGGTGAAGGAGCGGACGTGCACGAAGTCGACGCCGTTCACGGCCAGCCGGACTCCGAGGTCGTACGCGCGGTCGCCGCTGATCAGCACCCGGCGCCCACGCAGGGGCGCGAAGTCCACGTCGAACAACCAGGACGTGTCCAGGCCGTCGGGGTCGCGGGCGTTGATGCACAGCAGGGTCGGCGCCTGCTCGGCCATGTCGAAGGCCTCCAGCCAGCCGGCCGGGTTCTTCGCCAGCAGCAGCCGGATGGCCTTGCCGTCGCGTTCCACGACCGCGTAGCGCCCGGCGACCGAGGTGACCTCCGCCAGCCTGGGCAGGGCGTCGTTCGGGCGTACGCCGAACCGCGCCGCGACCGCCAGCGCCATCGCCGCGTTCGCCCGGTTGACCCGGCCGGGCAACTGCAGCTTGACATCGTGGCGGTTGCCGTCCGGATCGATCACGGCCTCGCCGTCAAGCGTCCATTGCGCCTGCGGCCGGGCCAGCGCGCAACCGGTGCACCGCCAGTGGGTCGCCGTCCCGTCGGCGTGCGGGACGCGTTCGATGGCGCTGCCGCACTCCGGGCAGACCGCGGAGTCGTCGTGCCAGCGTTGGCCGGCGGCCACCCAGCTGACCTCCTCGGCCGCGTTCGCCGCCCACACCACCATCGGGTCGTCGGCGTTGGCCACGACATGCAGGTGACGCCCGCTCACCGTGTCCCGCCACAGCTTGGCGATCATCGCCACTTCCATGGCCCGGTCGAGTTGGTCCCGGGTGAGGTTGAGCATCGCCATCACCTGGGGCCGGGCGGCGTCACACACGTGCGGGAGGTAGTGCTCGTCCACCTCCAGGACGGCGTACTTCGTGTCCGGGGCCAGGGCCAGCGCGGACACGTGGCCGTTCGGCAGGTTGGCGCCGAACGGGTTGCTGGCCACCGGGCCGAGAACGCCGATGGCCGCCGCGGTGAGCCGGGTGGTGGTGGTCTTTCCGTTGGTGCCGGACACCACCGCGACCTGCCGGCCGGCCGCGAGCCGGTGGAGGAGGCGGGGATCGAGGCCGAGGCCGACGCGGCCGCCGATGACCGATCCGTCACCGCGTCCGGCGGCCCTGGAGACGGCGGCCACGCGACGGGTGACCCTGGCCGCGAACCTGGCCCGCACTGGCAACTGTGTGCTCACGACTGGTGACGCTAGTCGCACGGCACGTCCTCGGAGAGCCTTTTTCCGTTGCACACAAGGGCTCAACGGCCGCGATCACACGTTACCGATGACAAAAACCGGGAGCCCGCCGAACGCCGTTTCGTCGTGACAGATCCGCACGAGTCCGGTGGTGCATCGGGAACGAAGGCCGCGAACCGGACCGGGCTCAGGTGATGATTTTCGGCCTACTCCGGGTCGTCGAACACGCTGGCCTGCCCGCCGTCGTAGACGAGCAGCCCGTCGGAACGCACCCGCACGCCCGGACCGAGTTGGTGCGGGGCCACCGACCCGTCCGGGAACAGGTGCCGCACCCGCACGCCGCGCACCAGGTGGAGGAAGTCGGCGATCATCCGCCGGTGGCACCGCCACCACAGGCTCTCGCTGCACATGATCGCGGTCGGCCCGAAGCTGTCCTCGTCGCCGGCGGGGGCGTCCTGGAGGCCGGCGAGCAGGTCGTCGATGCCGGCCAGGAACTCGGGCGTGCGCATGTGCCCGGCGTACCCACGGAACGCGTCGTTTCGCCAGGCCGAGTCCGGCGAGTCGGCGGCCACCTTGCGGAAGCCGCCGAGCCGGCGGTCCCAGCGGTAGCCGATCCCGAGCTCGGGCAGGTGGCGTTCGAGCTCGGCCCGGGAGAACTGCGGGTTGCGGCGGCTGCCCGGCGCGGTCCGGACGTCCACCACCATGGAGATCCCGGCGCCACGCAGCAGCTCGACCGTGGCCTCGGCGCTGGCGGTGCCATGGCCGAAGGTGGTGACCGAAAGCGCCGGGATCGTCGCGGGTGCCGGCGTCGATGTCGTCGTCGGTGGTGTCGGTGGGCTCGTCGGGGTCATCGTCTCGTCGTCTCGCTCGGGGGACTGGCGCGGTGGAGCCGCCCGTGTGTACGGTGTGGTCGCGCGTCGGGGCGCATCCGGTCCGCGGGAAGGGCACAGCCCACCTGAGTTGGTCTCCCAGCCGAGGTTCCTCCTTTTCGGCCTGATCATGCGGACATCGGGCGTTCAGAGAAGGAGGCCGTCGTGCCTGCTCGTCCGCTCCCCGACAACCCCAGTCTCGAGCATCTCAGGAACCAGGCCAGGTCGCTGCAGCGCAGTGCGCGGGCCGGTGACGCCGAGGCGCTGGCGGTGTTCCAGGAGTTCGATCCCCGCCGTGACGTCTCCGGCGGATGCACCCTCAGCGACGCACAGCTCGTGGTCGCCCGCAGCTACGGATTCCCCAGCTGGCAACGGCTGCGGACCCATCTCGACGTGGTGGCGGAGTACTCGTACTGGCCGCGGCCGGTGGACGACACGGGTGACATCGGTGACATGGCTGACACGGCCGACGCCGACTTCCCGGACGGCCGGGACCTGCCTGCTCTGGCCGACCGCTTCCTCGACCTCGCCTGCCTCAACTACACCCGCGACACCCCGCACCGGCCGGCCCGGGCACGGGAGCTCCTGCGGGCCCACCCGGAGGTCGCGAGGTTCTCCCCGCACACGATGGCGGCCGCCGGCGACGCGGCCGGGCTGCGGGAGGCGCTGGAGCGGGATCGCTCCCAGGTCGACCAGGGCGGCGGCCCGTACGGCTGGCCGCCGCTCATGTACCTGACGTACGCCCGGCTCGACGCGGGCTCACCGGTCGAGGCGGCGGAGGTGCTGCTGGCCGCCGGCGCCGACCCGAACGCCGGCCGGCTGTGGCAGGGGATGACGTCGGCGTTCACCGCGCTCACCGGAGCGTTCGGCGGCGGCGAGCAGGGACAGCCGCCGCACCCGCGGGCGGTCGCCCTGGCCCGGGCGCTGCTGGCGGCCGGTGCGGACCCGAACGACAACCAGGCCTTGTACAACAGGCAGTTCACGCCTGAGAACGACCACCTGGAGGTGCTGTTCGAGTTCGGGCTGGGCAAGGAGTTCGACAGTCCGTGGCGCCGGCGGCTGAGCCACACCTACCCGTCGACCACGGCGATGGTGGAGGAGCAGCTTCGGGTGGCCGCCGACCACGGGTTCGCCGCCCGGGTCAGGTTGCTGCTGGACCACGGTGTCGCCGCCGACGGCCCTGGCTACCACCCGAACTACGGCGACCTCACCGCGTTGCAGCTGGCCACGCTGGCCGGCGAACGCGAGATCGCCCGGATGCTCCTCGACGCCGGCGCCGATCGCGGCCGGGTGAGCGCGGTGCAGGAGTTCGTGGGCGCGTGCGCGGCCGGTGACCGGGCCGAGGTGGAACGCCTGACCGCCGTCAACCCCGGCTTGCCCGCGCACGTGCGGGAGAAGTTCCCGGACGCCGGTGTTCTGGTGGCCCGCTCGGGCAGGGTCGAGGCGATGAGGCTCCTGCTGGAGCAGGGGTTCGACGTGAACGCCGGTGCACGCGGCGGGATGCTCGGACCACACCTGCGGCGCACCGCGCTGCACGAGGCAGCCAATGCAGGACACCTCCCGCTCGTACGGTTCCTGGTGGAGCAGGGCGCGGATCCCCACCTCCGCGACGCTTCCTTCGGCGGAACGCCGCTCGGCTGGGCCGAGCACGGCGGCCAGGAGGAGACCGCGGCGTACCTGCGCGGCCTCGCCTGACAGATCCTCGTACAACAAGGGCGGCCGGACCATTCCGGTCCGGCCGCCCCTGCTCACACTGTTTGGATCAGTCGACGTTCGGATCAGTCGACCTCGACCACCGCCTGGGCGAACTGCGCGGCGTACAGCCGGGCGTACGCACCGTCGGCGGCCAGCAGCTTCTCGTGGTTGCCCTGCTCGACGATCCGGCCGTTCTCCATCACCAGGATCACGTCGGCGTCGCGGATGGTGGACAACCGGTGGGCGATGACGAAGCTGGTACGCCCGGCCCGCAGCGACGTCATCGCGTGCTGGATGAGCACCTCGGTCCGGGTGTCCACCGACGAGGTGGCCTCGTCCAGCACCAGGATCGACGGCTCGGTGAGGAACGCGCGGGCGATGGTGATCAGCTGCTTCTCGCCGGCGCTGACGTTCCCGCCCTCCTCGTCCATCACCGTGTCGTACCCGTCCGGCAGGGTCCGGATGAACCGGTCGGCGTGGGTGGCCTGCGCGGCCGCCACCACCTGCTCCCGCGGCACGTCTCCGGCACCGTAGGCGATGTTGTCAGCGATCGTCCCGCCGAACAGCCAGGTGTCCTGCAGGACCATGCCGATCCGTGCGCGCAGGTCGTCCCGCGACATCTCGGTGACGTCCACCCCGTCGAGGGTGATCCGCCCGCCGGTCACCTCGTAGAACCGCATGAGCAGGTTGACGAGCGTCGTCTTGCCGGCGCCGGTCGGGCCGACGATGGCCACCGTGTGGCCGGGTTCGACCACCAGGGAGAGGTCCTCGATCAGCGGCTTGTCCGGGTCGTACCGGAACGACACGTGCTCGAAGGCGACCTTGCCGGTCACCTGCGCAGGCCGCCGCGAAGGCGACGGGTCGGCCTGCTGCTCCTCGGCGTCGAGCAGGTCGAAGACGCGCTCGGCCGAGGCGACGCCGGACTGCAGCAGGTTGGCCATCGAGGCGACCTGGGTGATCGGCTGGCTGAACTGCCGGGAGTACTGGATGAACGCCTGCACGTCGCCCAGCGACAGCGTCCCGGAGGCGACCCGCAGCCCGCCGATCACCGCGACCAGCACGTAGTTCAGGTTGCCGATGAACATCATCGCCGGCTGGATCGTGCCGGAGATGAACTGCGCCTTGAAGCTGGAGGTGAACAGCGCCTCGTTCTCCTCGGCGAAGGTCTGCGCGGCCTCCCGCTGCCGCCCGAACACCTTCACCAGCGCGTGCCCGGTGTACATCTCCTCGATGTGGGCGTTCAGCGTTCCCGTGGTCGCCCACTGCTTGATGAACTGCGGCTGGGCGCGCTTGCCGATCACCGCGACGACGAGCACCGACACGGGCACGGTGACCAGCGCGATGACCGCGAGGAGCGGTGAGATCCAGATCATCATCGCCAGCACGCCGATGATGGTGAGGACGGAGGTGACGATCTGGCTGAGCGCCTGTTGCAGCGTCTGGGCGATGTTGTCGATGTCGTTCGTCGTACGCGACAGGACCTCACCGCGCGGCTGCCGGTCGAAGTAGCCGAGCGGCAGCCGGGAGAGCTTGGTCTCGGCCTGCTCACGCAGCCGGAACGCCAGCTTCTGCACCACGACCGCTGTCAACCTGCCCTGGACAAGGGCGAACAGCGACGCCACCACGAAGATCCCCAGCGCGGCCATCAGGACCATGCCCACCGCGTTGAAGTCGATGCCCTGTCCGGGTACGACGTCGACCGTGCGGAGCAGGTCGGCGACGTCGCCCTGCCCGCGTGCGCGCAGGCCCTCGATCGCCTGTTCCTTGGTGATCCCGGCCGGAAGCTGGCGTCCGACCACCCCGGCGAAGATCAGGTTGGTGGCGTGGCCGAGGATCTTCGGCCCGAGCACCGACAGCCCGACGCTGATCGCGCCGAGCACGAGGACGCCGAGGACCACCGGACGCTCTGGTCGCATCATGGCGATCAGCCGCTTGCTGGAGCCGCGGAAGTTCATCGCCTTCTCGGTGGACATCCCGCCGCCCATCATCGGGCCGTGGCGACGGTCCGGCCCCATCCCGCGTTTGGGTGGGCTGGCCGGCTTCACCTGCGTGCTCATGCGGCCTCCTGCTCGGTGAGCTGGGAGAGCACGATCTCCCGGTAGGTCTGGTTGCCGTCCATCAGTTCGGTGTGGGTCCCGATCCCGACGACCCGGCCCTCGTCGAGGACGACGATCCGGTCGGCGTCGCGGATGGTGGACACCCGCTGGGCGACGATGACGATGGTGGCGTCACCGATCTCCCGGTGCAGGGCGGCCCGCAGGGCGGCGTCGGTGGCGTAGTCGAGAGCGGAGAACGAGTCGTCGAAGAGGTAGACCTCCGGGCGGGCCACCAGCAGCCGGGCGATCGCGAGCCGTTGCCGCTGCCCGCCGGACACGTTGCTGCCGCCCTGACCGATCGGCGCCTCGAGCTGTCCCTCCATCGCCTCCACGAAGTCGCGCGCCTGCGCGATGTCCAGGGCGTTCCACAGGTCCTCGTCGGTCGCGTCGGGGTTTCCGTAACGGAGGTTGGACGCGACGGTGCCGGAGAAGAGGTACGGCTTCTGCGGCACCAGGCCGACGGTGCGCGACAGCAGCGCCGGGTCGAGCTCGCGGACGTCGACGCCGTCGACCAGCACCTGGCCGCCGTCGGCGTCGAACAGGCGGGGTACGAGGTTGAGCAGGGTGGTCTTGCCCGCGCCCGTACTCCCGATGATGGCGGTGGTCTGGCCCGGCCGGGCGGTCACGTCGACACCGGCGAGGACGAGCGCCTCCGCGCCCGGGTAGCGGAAGTCCACACCCCGCAGGTCGAGCTGACCGTGCCCGTGGAGTCGGCGTACCGGCGAGGCCGCCGGCCGCACGCTGGTCTCGGTGTCGAGGACCTCGCTGATCCGCTCGGCACACACCGACGCCCGCGGGACCATGACGAACATGAACGTCGCCATCATCACCGACATCAGGATCTGCATCAGGTAGCTGAGGAACGCGGTCAGCGCGCCGATCTGCATCGAACCGCTGTCGATCCGGTGCGCACCGAACCACATGACGGCCACGCTGGAGAGGTTCATCACGACCATCACGATCGGGAACATGAACGCCATCAGCCGGCCGACGCCGAGGGAGACGTCCATCAGCGAGTTGTTGGCGACGGCGAAACGGGCCTGTTCGTGGCGGTCGCGGACGAACGCCCGGATCACCCGGATGCCGGTGATCTGCTCGCGCATCACGCGGTTCACGGTGTCAATGCGTTCTTGCATCGAACGGAACAGCGGGTGCATCCGACGGATGATCATGCTCACCGCGAGGATCAGCACCGGCACGACCACCAGCAGCAGCGCCGACAGGGGAACGTCCTGGTTCAGGGCCATCAGCACCCCGCCCACACACATGATGGGTGCGGACACCATCAGGGTGAGCGTCATCAGGACCAGCATCTGCACCTGCTGGACGTCGTTGGTGGTGCGGGTGATCAGCGACGGCGCCCCGAACTGCCCGACCTCGCGGACGGAGAACTGCTGCACCCGGTCGAAGATCGCGGCCCGGACGTCGCGGCCGAGGGCCATCGCCGTACGCGCACCGAAGTAGACCGCGGCCGCGGCGCACAGGATCTGCACCAGGGTCACCGCGAGCATGATGCCCCCGGTGGACATGATGTAGCCGGTGTCGCCCTTGACCACGCCGTTGTCGATGATGTCGGCGTTCAGGCTTGGTAGGTACAAGGTGGCGAGGGTCTGCACGAGCTGCAGCACCACGACCAGGGCGATGGGCCTGGTGTAGGGGCGCAGGTGGGCGCGCAGGAGACGGATGAGCACGCGGGCCTTCCTGGGGTCGGGTGGGTGCGGGTCGGGGAGTGACCGGGTCTCGGGCCGGATACCTGGCCGGTGCCGGGCGGGATCGGCGGCGGGCGCGCCCGGTGCGGTCGGTGTCGCCCCCGGCAATCTAGGTGGTCCCGGATCGCCCGTCGAGACGAATACCGAGCGTTGACACAGTACGGTCCGCCGCCGTCCACCCCGGCCTCACCGAGGATGAACCCGGCCGCTGAGAGAGCCCGCACAGATCACTGTCAGGCCGCCCTGTCAGCCCGCGCTGTCACCCCGCACCGTCAGCCCGCACCGTCAGCCCGCACCGTCAGCCCGCACCGTCAGGCCGGGTCGGTCCCGCCGTCCCGACCTCCGGTGAAGGCGGCCCGCCGGCCGGCCCGGCGCAGGGTCGCCAGCACCGGCCGCCCGGCGACCAGGACCAGGACGCCGCCCAGCAGCGCCCGCGCGGTGTCCCAGCCGAGGGAGGTGGTGGCGTAGAAGACGGCGTAGTGGTGCAGGTTGGTGCCGAGCGAGGCACCCGGCACGTACGACGCACCGTCGGGCAGGTACGCCGCGGCCGGCCAGAACCACAGGTTGAGCAGCGCGCCGTAGCCGAAGCCGCTCAGCCCGGCGTACGCCGCGAGCAGCCCGCGCTCGGCCCACCCGGAGGCGGCCGGCAGGCAGCCGGCGAGTAGCCCCACCCAGGCCAGCCCGATCATCTGGAACGGCAGCCACGGTCCGGCCCCGCCGGTGAGCAGGGAGGTGGCGAGCATGGCCACCACGCCGAGCGCGAAGCCGAAGCCCGGTCCGAACACCCGTCCGGCGACGACCAGCAGGAAGAACGCCGGGTCGAACCCTCCGGTGCCCGGGCTGAGCGTCTGCAGCCCGGCGCCCGCGGCGGCGAGCACGCCGAGCATCGCCACCGCCTTGACGTCCATGCCTCCGTCGCCGAGCTCGGCCCAGACCAGGCCGAGCAGCAGCGGCAGCAGGGCCACGAAGAGGTACGCCGCGTCCTGGCCGTGGGCCGCGCCGGTCCCGCCGGGCGTCACCGCCAGGAACGGCCAGCCGAAGCCGGCCAGGCCGACCACGGAGGCCAGCGCCAGCACCAGCGCGCTCCGGGGCCGCAGCCGGACCGGTGCGAAGGAGGTGCTGGCTGACATGTCGGCTCCCAGAGTGGGTCGTGCGTGGGCGGTGGGTCGTACGGCGGTGGGGCGTACGGCGGTATGGCGTACGGCAGGAGGGGCGGTTCTCACGCCGAGGACAGGAGTACGGCGGCAAGCAGGCCCGCGGCCGCGCCGAGCTCGACGACCGAGCCGAACACGTCTCCGGTCACCCCGCCGAGTCGGCGGACGACGTGCCGGCGCCAGGCCACGGCGGCGCCGAGCCCGACGGCCAGGGTGGCGACGAGCGCTCCGGCGAGCCGGGGCTGGTCCCACCCGAGCGGTAGCAGGCAGCCGGCGGCGACGGCCGAGGTCAGGAGGAGGTGGGCGGGCCGGGTCGTCGTACCGGCCACCAGCGCGCCGAACCCGCCGGGCCGCGCGGAGGCCACGCCCGCTCCGGTCGCCCACACCACGCCCAGGCGTCCCGCGCCCTCGGCCGCGGCGAGCGCGAGCAGGGCGGCCACCGGCGCCTGGTTCGCCAGTGCCGCCAGGGCGGCCACCTTCACCAGCAGCAGGAGTACAACGGTCACCACCCCGAACGGCCCGATGTCCGGCTGCCGCATGATCGCCAGCGCGCGGTCGGCCGGCGCGGAACTCCCCAGTCCGTCCACGGTGTCGGCCAGTCCGTCCAGGTGCAGGCCGCGGGTGACCAGCGCCAGCGTGGCGACGGCGAGTGCGGCGCCCAGCAGCGCGCCGGTGCCGTCGGGTACGAGTGCGGTGACGGCGAGCAGTGGGAGTCCGGCGAGTGCGCCGAGGAGGGCGCCGACGAACGGCAGCCAGCACACCGCCCGCCCAGCGGTGCCGCGGTCCACCGGCGTTCCGGTCCACCTGCCCGGCACGGGCACGGCGGTGAACATCGTCACCGCCAGCACCAGGCCGCGTCCTCTCGCCGCGCCCTCACGAGCACCTCCGCCCGCCCCCGCGAACGCATGGCCGCCCGCACCCTCGCCCGGCGCGGCGCTGTCCGCGCTCCTCACCGCAGCCGCTGGGGGATGCCGGCGGTGAGGAGCCACACCTCGTCGGACGCGGCGGCGATCCGGGCGTTCAGCACACCGAGCTCGTCGCGGAAGAGCCGGCCGGAGGAGGTGGCGGGCACGACCCCGCCGCCGACCTCGTTGCTGACCGCGACGACCGTACGGGTTGTCGATCCCCAGGCCGCGACCAGCGCGTCCACCTCCGCCGCCAGCACGGCGGCCGGGTCCCGCACCTCGTCGCCGGGCGGGCCGCCGGGGGAGTGGTGCTCGGTGCCGAAGCAGCCCGCCGCGTCCATCACGCCGGTCAGCCAGGTGGACAGGCAGTCGATCAGCAACGGTTCCGTACGCTCCGGGTCGTCGGCCTTCAGGTGCGCCACCAGGTCGGAGGTCTCGACCGTGGTCCAGTCCGGCGGCCGGCGTTCGCGGTGGGTGCGTACGCGCTCGGCCCACTCCGGGTCGCCGGCGGTGGGCCGCGGGCCGGTGGCGAGGTAGGTGACCGGCCCGCCCGCCCCGGCCAGCCGTTCGGCGGTCGTGGACTTGCCCGAGCGCGCTCCGCCCAGCACCAGGATCCGCCGCGGTCGCCGGGCGCTCCGAGCGTCCGCTCCGCCCGCGGCCACCTCGTCCAGGGTGGCGACCTCGCTCAGGACGACCGCCGCGGCCCGGACGACGGGCAGCGCCAGCACCGCGCCGGACCCTTCGCCGAGCCGCAGGTCCAGGTCGAGGACGGGCCGCAGCCCGAGCTCTGCCAGCGCCAGCCGTGCGGCTGGTTCGGCGGACACGTGACCGGCGACGAACGCGCCCACCGCGTCCGGCGCGAGCGCCCGGGCCACCAGCGCGGCGGCCCCCGCGGCGATGCCGTCCAGTACCACCGGCACCCGGGCGGCGGCCGCGCCCAGCAGGAAGCCGACGGTCGCGGCGTGTTCGAGGCCACCGAGTGCGGCGAGGACGCCCAGCGGGTCGGCCGGGTCGGGGCGGTGCAGGTCGAGGGCCCGGCCGACGACCGCGACCTTGGTCGCCCAGGTGGCGTCGTCGATCCCGGTACCGCGGCCGGTCACCAGCTCCGGCGTACCCCCGGTGAACGCCGCGACCAGGGCCGCCGCGGGAGTGGTGTTCGCGATGCCCATGTCGCCGGTCAGCAGACAGCGGCACCCCTGCGCCACCAGGTCGGCGGCGACGTCGATGCCGACCTCGACCGCCGCGACAGCCTCGGTCCGGCTCATGGCCGGCCGCTCGCTGAGGTCGTCGGTGCCCGCGCGTACCTTGCGGTCCAGCAGGCCCGGCGCCGGCGGGAGGTCGGCCGCCACCCCGACGTCGACGACCCGCACGCGCGCTCCGGCCTGCCGGGCGAGCGCGTTGACGACCGCGCCGCCGGACAGGAACGTCGACACCATCGCGGCGGTGATCTCCTGCGGCCACGGCGAGACGCCCTGCCGGTGGACGCCGTGGTCACCGGCGAAGACGGCGAGGCCGGCGGGCTCGGGTACCGGCGGCGGGCAGGTTCCGGCCAGCCCGGCTAGTTGTGCGCCGAGGTCCTCCACGACACCGAGTGCGCCGCGCGGCTTCGCCAGCGCGTCGTGCCGGGCGCGGGCCCGGGCCACCGCGCCGGCGTCCGGTGGACGGACGGCGCGCAGCGTACGGTCCAGCACCGAGCCGGAAGAGCCGACTGGGCCGACTGGTCCGACTGGGCCGATCGAGCCGTCGGAGTTCGACGGGCCGGCAGAGTTCACGGCAGCCACGAGTAGTCCCTCCACAGGAGTCCGCGCCCTGGATGGTCGTACCGACGAACGGAGTGTCCTGGCTCCCAGATCGTGGCTTCCGCTCCGGCCTTCCCACCGCTCGCGCGGCAGTGGCCTCTGCGTGGAGAGGTCGCTTCCTGGTGACAGTGGCGGGACCGCCCCGGATTCGCACCGGGTTCCTCCCTGTCGTCGGCGACCAGAATGGCACATGATCACGAACGGGCCGATGCGACCTGTCGGCCGGACGGACGGACGGTCGGCGGGGGAAACGGAGGCGGCGATGGAGTACACCACTCTCGGCGGGACCGGAGCGAGGGTCTCCCGGATCGGGTTCGGCGGCGCGACCCTCGGCCTGACGAACTACCTCGGACGGTTCGACCCCGACGACGCGGGCGACCGGTCGGCGATGTTCGCGGCGATCGAGGTGGCGCTGGACGGCGGCATCAACTACTACGACACCGCACCCGGCTACGGCGGCGGCGCGAGCGAGCGGGTGCTCGGCGAAGCCCTCCGCGGGGTGGACTCCAGCGGCGGCTGCCCGTTGTTCGTGGCCACCAAGGTGCCGTTCAGCATGGACAGTACGGATGCCACGCACGTGCGGGCGTCGCTGGAGGCCAGCCTGGAACGCCTCGGCCGGGACCATGTCGACCTGCTGCAGATCCACGGCGACTCGTTCACCACCGAGCAGACCGACGCCATCCTCGCACCCGGCGGCGTAATCGAACAGTTACATTCCGTCAAGTCTGAGGGCTTGACCAGGCATGTCGGCTTCACCACCGAGGACAACAACGACTCGGTCTACCGGCTGATCCGCAGCGGCCGGTTCGACACCGTGCAGGTCTGCTACAACCTCCTCTTCCAGCACCCGTACGACCCCACCCGGCCGTTCGGCAGCCTGCTCGAGGCCCGCCGGAACGGACTCGGCACGGTGACGATGCGCACCACCACCTCCGGGACGTTCCAGCGCTGGGTGGCGATGGTGAACCCCGCCGGCACCTTCGACTACTCGAGCGCGCTGGTGCAGTTCGTGCTGTCGAACCCGCACGTCGACGTGGCGCTGGTGGGGATGCGGGACCCGGACGTCGTACGCGCCAACCTCGCCGTCGCCGACGACCTCGCCGGACGGATCGACCTGACCGCGCTGCACGAGCGGTACGTGTGATGAAGTGACGCCATGGCAGTCTCGGCGACCTTGGCCATCAACCAGCTCACCTCCGAACGGCTGGCGGCCGGGCGGCCCGTCCTGCCCCTCGGGTTCGGTGAGGCCGGACTCCCGGTGCACCCGGACCTGGTGGCGGCGCTGACCGCGGCCGCGGCGGCCGGATCGTCGGGGAGCTACGGACCCGTCGCCGGACTTCCCGCGCTGCGCGAGGCCGCGGCGGGCTACTGGCGACGGCGGTGCCTGCCGACGACGGCCGCGCAGGTGGTCGCGGGCCCGGGCAGCAAGCCCCTGCTGTACGCCGTACTCCGGGCGCGCGCCGGCGGGGTCGCGCTGCCCCGGCCGAGCTGGGTGACCTACGCCGCACAGGCCCAGCTCCTCGGCCGCGAGGTGCACCACGTGCCGGCGCCCGACGGGCAGGGCGGCGTGCCCGACCCCGACCTGCTGGACGCGGCCGCCACCGCCGCGAGAGCCGCCGGCCGCCCGATCGGGCTGGTCGTGCTCACCCTGCCCGACAACCCGACCGGGACGCTGGCCGGCAGCGGCACGATCCGGGCCGTCGCCGACGTCGCCCGCCGGCACGACCTGCTGATCGTGTCCGACGAGATCTACCGCGACCTCGTCCACGACCCGATCCGGGAGTTCCTCAGCCCGGCCGAGCTGGCGCCCGAACGCACCGTCGTGACCACCGGCCTGAGCAAGAACCTCGCCCTCGGCGGCTGGCGGATCGGCGTCGCCCGGATGCCGGAGGGGCCGCTCGGCGACCGGCTCGGCGCCGAGGTGGCCGCCATCGCCAGCGAGGTGTGGTCCAGCCCGGCGAACCCGGTGCAGCAGGCGGCCGCGTGGGCGTTCGAGGAGCCCGACCAGCTCACCGAACGCATCGCCGCCAGCCGCTCCCTGCACGCCCGGGTGGCCCTCGCGGTCGCCGACCGGTTCGCCGCGGCGGGGGCGGCCGTGCACCCGCCGGCCGCGGCGTTCTACCTCTACCCGGACTTCTCCGCGTACGCCGGCCTGCTCGCCGAACGCTGGTCGGTCGGCACCGGCACCGAGCTCGCGGCCCTGCTCCTGGACTCCTTCGACGTGGCGACCCTGCCCGGTGCGGCGTTCGGCGACCCGGACGAGCGGCTGAGCCTGCGGGTCGCGACGAGCATGCTGTACGGCGAGGGCGAGCAGCGGGACAAGGCGCTCACCGCGGCCGACCCGGTGGCGCTGCCCTGGGTCGCGGACCGGCTCGACCGGCTGAGCGCCGCGCTCGGCCGGCTGCTCGACCGTGCCTGACCAGCTGTTCCTGACCAGCTGTGCTTGACCCACTGCGCCTGACCAGCTGCGGCGGATCCACCGCGGCCGATCCGCCTGCGGCCCTGATTCGTCTGATGGGTGGTCCCTCGGGGGTGGGCTGTGCGAGCCACGCGTGGCACGATGTCCTATGCGCTTCACCTACTCGGTGCGTACTCACGTCGGTCTGGTCCGCGGCAACAACGAGGACTCCGCGTTCGCCGGGCCACACCTGTTGCTGGTCGCGGACGGGGTCGGTGGGCACGCCGCGGGTGAGGTCGCCTCGGCGAGCGCGGCGCATCTGCTCGGCGCGCTGTCGCTGGTGCCCGACCCGGCGTCCGGCGAATCCACGACTTCCGGCGACGACCTTCCCGACGTCCTGCGCGCGTGGGTCGACCGCGCCCACCAGCTCCTCGTCGAGGGCGTCGCGGCCGACCTGGAGCGCGCCGGAATGGCCACCACCCTCACTGCCGTCCTGACCGACGGCCACATTTTCGCGATGGCGCATGCCGGCGACTCCCGGGCGTACGTCCTGCGCGACGAACGCCTGCGGCAGGTGTCCGTCGACCACACGCTGGTCCAGTCGCTGCTCGACCAGGGACGCATCACCCCGGCACAGGCCAAGGCTCATCCGTACCGCTCCGCCGTCACGCGGTTCGTCGACGGGGGCGACCGCCCGGACCCCGACATCGTGCTGCTCGACCTGCGGCCGGGTGACCGGCTGCTGCTGTGCAGCGACGGGCTCAGCGACTTCGTGGACGAGGACGAGGTCCGCTCGCTTCTGATGGGTGGGACCCCGGAGGAGGCCACCGACAAGCTTGTGCGGGCGGCGCTGATCGCCGGCGGCCGCGACAACGTCACCTGCGTGGTCGGCGACGTCCTCGACGGCGACCTGATGCCCTGGCACCGGCGGCCCTACTTCTGCCGGATGGAGGGCGCGGTCACCGACCTCGCCAACATCGTCGACCCGGCCGGTCACGGCCACGCGGCCTAGGTGGTGTCTCGATGACGCTGCAGGTGATCGGAGCCGGCTGGGCCCGTACGGGAACCACCTCCATGAAGCAGGCGCTGGAGACACTCGGGCTGCCCTGCCACCACATGCACGAGGTGTTCGACCACCCCGAGCAGGCCGACCTCTTCCGCGAGGCGGTCAAGGCCGGGCCCGACTTCGAGTGGGAGCGGATCTACGCCGGCTACTCGGCCACCGTCGACTGGCCGGGCAGCGTGTTCTGGCGCGAGCTCGTCGCCGCCTATCCCGAGGCGAAGGTCCTGCTCACACTGCGCGACCCGGAGCGGTGGTTCACCAGCTACCACGCCACCGTCTACCGGCCGATCGCCCTCGGCTTGGACGACCCGAGCGCGGAGAAGTGGAACGCCATGGCGCAGGAGGTGGTCGTCCAGCGCCTCCTCGCCGGCGAGCCGCACGACCGTGAGCGGCTGATCGCGGCGTTCGAACGCCACAACGAGGAGGTCCGGACGACGGTGCCGGCGGACCGGCTGCTCGTCCACCACGTCGGCGACGGCTGGGAGCCGTTGTGCGCGTTCCTCGACCTGCCGGTCCCCGCGGAGCCCTACCCGCACCTGAACGACAGCGGCAGCTGGGGAAAGCGGGCCGCCGAGTAGGGCCCGCTCCGAGCGTTCCTGCGAAGCGGTCTCACCGGTGCTAGCGTCCGATGGCCGCACCGGCGCGGCCGCAGCTGGCTGTGTCCTGCCGGTGACCGAACGACGCACTCTCCTGCGGGCCACTCGGCAACGGTGCGCGGGCAGATGGGCCGAGCGCCCGAACACCGGAGGTTCAGATGGGCACAGGCATCGTCATCGCCGTGATCGTGGTGGTCGCGCTGATCATCGTCGGCGTGGCCGTCGCGTTGCGCGCGCGGGCAAAGAAGCAGGAGGAACGCCGGATCGCGGCGCAGGAGGCCCGCGACCGTGCGGTGGAGATCAGCCGCCAGGCCGCGGTCCACGACCGGGAGGCCGGACAGCTGGGTGACCGCGCGCAGGAGGTCCGCACCGCCGCGGAGCAGCAGCTGGCCGAGGCCCAGCGGCTGGAGGAGGAGGCCCGGGTACGTGGGGAGCGCGCGCACACCACCCGCGCCGAGGCCGAGGAACACCTGCGCCGGGCCGACGAGATCGACCCCGACCTGCGCGACGAGGACCGTACGAACGACCGGGCTGACGACCGGACCGACGAGCGGGTTGGCGACCGCGCCGACGACCGCGCCGACGACCGGACCGGCACCCTCCCCGGCGGTGAGCACCAGCCGCACGGCGACCACGTGGCTGCCGGCCCCGTCGACGAGGGCGACCAGACAGTGACCGGCGACGAGCGTCACCGGGGTCCGCGCGGTTCCGTGGAGCACATGCGCGGAAGCGACTACGCGCAACCGGGCCACGCCGGCTCAGGTCATGACCAGGCGGGTCACGAGCAGGCTGGGTACGACCAGCCGGGTGGCGACCTGGCCGGGTACGACCAGGGTGCGTACGAGCAGGGTGGTCACGACCAGCCGGCCGCCGAGCGCCCCACCGCCCAGTACGGCGAGGAGCAGGCCCACGACCGGCCGGGTGACCAGCAGGCGTACGGCCAGAACCCCGACGAGCGGGCGTACGGCCAGAACCCCGACGAGCGGGCGTACGACCGGAACCCGGACGAGCGGGCGTACGGCGAGGCAGGCGACGTCGACTCCGACGGCCGCCGGGAGCGCCGGGCACCGCACCCCGACCAGCCCGCCTGAGGTTTCACCGGCCGGCGACGGCTTCAGGCTCTTCGCCGGCCACCCGCGTCCTCGCGCCGCTTCGTCGCGGCGCGAGGACGCAGCCGGATCGCTCGGTTACGGTGAGTCGTGAGCTGAGGTGATCCGGCCCGGCTCGCCACCCCGCCGGGTGAGGAGACCGGGATGAGCCGAGCAGATCCCGACGTTTCGGGCGCCTCGAGCGCGGGCGGCACCGGCCACACCGTGCTGGTGGCCATGGTCGCCGCCCTCGGTGGGTTCCTCTTCGGCTACGACACCGCGGTCATCAACGGCGCGGTCGCCGCGGTCCGGGACACCTTCCACGCCTCACCCGGTGTGCTGGGGTTCGCGGTGGCCGCCGCGCTGCTCGGCTCGGCGCTCGGTGCGTGGTTCGCCGGGCCGCTGGCCGGCCGGATGGGCCGGATCCGGGTGATGGTGATCGCGGCCGTGCTGTTCCTGGTGAGCGCCGTGGGGTCCGGGTTCTCGTTCTCGATCTGGGATCTCGCGGTCTGGCGGTTCGTCGGCGGCATGGGTGTGGGCGCGGCCTCGGTGATCGCACCGGCGTACATCGCGGAGATCTCACCCGCCCGGATCCGCGGCCGGCTCGGCTCCCTGCAGCAGCTGGCGATCGTGACCGGCATCTTCATGGCGTTGCTGGTCGACTTCGGGCTGGTCGCGGCGGCGGGCGGCGCGACCAGCGAGCTGTGGTTCGGGCTGGACGCGTGGCGCTGGATGTTCCTGTCCCTGATGATCCCCGCGCTGGCGTACGGCATCCTCGCGCTGCAGATCCCGGAGTCGCCGCGCTACCTCGTCGCCCGCAAACGGCTGACCGAGGCGCGGGAGGTCCTGGTGCAGTACGTCGGCGGCGACGTCGACGCGAAGATCGTGGACATCCAGCGCACCCTCGGCACGGACCGGCGGTCCCGGCTGGGCGACCTGCGCGGCCCGCGGCTCGGCCTGCTGCCGATCGTGTGGGTGGGGATCCTGCTGTCGGTGTTCCAGCAGTTCGTCGGCATCAACGTGATCTTCTACTACTCCTCGGTGCTGTGGCAGGCGGTCGGCTTCAGCGAGCAGGACTCGCTGGTCATCACGGTCATCACCTCGGTGACGAACATCGTCACCACCCTGATCGCGATCGCCACCATCGACCGGATCGGCCGCAAACCGCTGCTGCTGATCGGCTCGGCGGGGATGATCATCACCCTTGGTACGTTGGCGTTCGCGTTCGGGACCGCGCCCGTCGTGCACGGCAAGCCTGTGCTGGAAGGCGTGATGTCGCCGCTGGCACTGGTCGCGGCGAACATCTACGTCGTGTTCTTCGGCCTGAGCTGGGGGCCGGTGGTGTGGGTGCTGCTGGGGGAAATGTTCAACAACCGCATCCGTGCGCAGGCGCTGGCCGTCGCGGCCGCCGCGCAGTGGCTGGCGAACTTCGCGGTGTCGACGACCTTCCCGGTGCTGCAGCAGATCGGGCTGGGATTCGCGTACGGGCTCTACACGTTGTTCGCGATTCTGTCGTTCCTGTTCGTCGCGCGTGCCGTACGCGAGACCAAGGGCAGGGAGCTGGAGTCGATGTGACCTGCCGGCTCGCCTGCCCCGTTCAGGTTCCGTGGTTCAGGTCGCTCGCTTTCCTGCGGGGGTGGCGATTCCGGCGTCGAAGAGCGCGTTCGCGACCTTCTCCAGCAGCCGCCAGTCCTCCTCGAGCGGACGCCGCAGCGAAGGGCTTTCCAGAACGGTGTCCAGCGTGACGTACTCCGCGCCGAGGTCGACGAGGTCGGTCACGTCGGCCAGGATCTGCGCCATGGTGCCCTCGCCGGTCAGCCGGTCGGCGTCGTCGCGCCGGGTGTCACTCGGGTTGGCCCGGATCCGCACCGACAGCATCGGCACGTCGCGGCCGGCGGCGTCGGCCTCCTCCCGCAGGCCGGGCATTCCGGTCGTACGCAGCCAGCCGGGACGCGGGTTGATCGGGTGCCACGCGTCGCCGTAGGTCACCGCCCGCCGCAGGCCCGCCCGGCTGGCACCGCCCACCCAGATCGGCGGGTGCGGACGGCGTACCGGCGGCGGGCCGCTGTACACGTCGCGGAACGACACGAACTCGCCTTCGTACGTCGCGCGTTCGGATGTCCAGAGCGCCTTGACAGCGGCGAGGTACTCGTCGGTGACGTCACCGCGGCGCTTGAACGGCGGGGCGTTCAGGGCGGCGAACTCCGGCTCCGACCAGCCGACACCGACCCCGAGGATGACCCGCCCGTTGCTGAACTGGTCGATGGCGGTCGTCATCCGTGCTGTCAACAGCGGGTTGCGGTAGGGCGCGACCGCCACGGAGGTGCCGAGTTCGAGCTGCTCGGTGGCCCCGGCCAGCCAGGCCATCGCGGTGAACGGCTCGTAGAACGGCTCGGGATACAGGTCGGCGACGTCCTGGGTGACCGCCGCGTGGTCGGAGATCATCCCCAGCGAGAAGCCCGCACCCTCGGCGAACCTCGCCCAGCCGAGCAGCGCGTCCGGGTTGGTGCCGTCCCCGAAGTTGATGATGTTGACGCCGAGTTTCACCGGCCCTCACTCCTTGCCGCGAGCACTGCCAGGTACCGGTCGAAGGGTTCCCGCGCACCGTCGACGGGCTGGTGCTCGACGGTCTCCGGTGCGGCCTCCCGCAGGATCCCCTGCAGCCGGGTGAGGTCCGGTCGCGGCGTACCCCCGAAGTCCGGGACGTACTCTTTCGGTGCGGCGTACACGATCCTGGTCGCGCCGGCCACCAGCGCCGCGGTGTGGCACATCGCGCAAGGCTCGCAGCTGGACACCACGACCGCCCCGGTGAGGTCACCGTCGCCGAGCTTCCGGCCGGCGTCGCGTACCGCCTCGACCTCGGCGTGGGCGATCGGGTCGGAGTCGCGGACGGCGGTGTTGACGCCGGTGCCGAGCACCTTCCCGTCGCGGACCACGACGGCGGCGAACGGCAGCTGACCCGCGTCCGCGTTCGCCGTGGCCAGGGACAGGGCCTGGCGCAGATAGGGAAGCAGGTCGTCGTCGGACCCGTGCTGGGGTTGGCCTTGAGGTTGGCCGGGGGGAAGGTCAGGGAACGCCGGTGTCGTCGTCATGGGCCAGACGCTAAACCGTGACGTCGGTGAGAGGGTCAAGCCCGTTATCGGGGCTACCCTGTCCCGCATGCGCATCGGAGAACTGTCCAGGCGGAGCGGGGTCAGCGTGCGCGCCCTGCGCTACTACGAGGAACAGGGCCTGCTGGCGTCGCGGCGCTGCCCGAACGGCTATCGGGAGTACGACGAGTCGGCGGTCGCCCGGGTCGGCCAGATCCAGTTGCTGTACTCCGCGGGCCTGTGCAGCTCGAAGATCGTCGAGCTGTTGCCGTGCATCCGCTCCGACGGCGAACGCGTGATCCCCTCCGCCGGCCTGGTCGGCGACCTGCAGGTCGAGCGCACCCGCATCCTGCGCCGGATCGAGGAGATGGCCGCGTCGCTGCGCGTCCTGGACGGCGTGATCGCCGCCGCCGAGCCGAGCGAGCCCTCGCCCGTCGCGGCCTCGCCCGTCGCAGCCTCGCCTCTCACGGCCTCGCCTGTCGCGGCCTCGGCCGGCTGACTCACCGGCGTGACACGATTGAAGGACGGCCGGACGCTGCCCGCACCGCCGATCGGGTGATTCGCTCCGGATGTCGGGTCCGCGCCGGATGACGTACGACCGCTGACGACATCGCGTCGAGGGGGAGTCATGGGGGCAAACCACTGGGTGTTCGAGCCGGGCCACACCGGCGCGGAGTTCACCGCGAGGCACATGATGGTCGCCTACGTGCGGGGGCAGTTCAAGGACGTGCACGGGTCGGTCGTGGTCGACCCGGACCACCTCGACCGTACCCGGATCGAGGCGATGATCGACGCCACCAAGGTCTACACCGGTGAGCCGGCGAGGGACGCGCACCTGCGCAGCGCGGACTTCTTCGACGTCGAGAACCACCCGACCTGGACGTTCGTCGGAGGGAAGGTGGAGCGGATCGGCGCCTCGGCGTTCGAGGTGACCGGCGACCTCACGATCCGCGGCGTCACCAGACCGGTCACGTTGCACGTCACCTACCTCGGTCAGTGGGACACACCGTGGTGGGAGGACGGACGTGACCTCGGCCCGCGCCGCCGGGCCGGGTTCGTCGGGCGTACGAGCATCAACCGGCACGACTTCGGAGTCAGCTGGAACGACTCGGTGGACCGGGGCGGTGTGGTGGTGAGCGACGTGGTGGAGGTCACCGTGGACGTCGAGGCGGTACTCCAGCCCGAGCTCGCGGGCGTCTGAGCGTTTGAGCGTTTGAGCGTTTGGGGGTGGTCGGGCTCGACCGGGTCGCCGATGCCCAAACACCAATGCCCGTTGATGTCTGACCATCGTGCGAAGCTGGTGGCATGCCTGCTTACGTGATCTCCGAGGTCGACATCGTCGACCGGGCCGCCGCCGACCGCTATCGCACGCTCGCGGCCGAGTCCATCGCCCGCCACGGTGGCCGCTACGTCGTGCGGGGCGCCGAGCCGTTCGTACCCGAAGGAAAGTGGCCGGAGTCGGCGCGGGTGGTCGTGGTCGAGTTCGCCTCGATGGCGCGGGCACGGGAGTGGTACGACTCCGACGACTATGCCGAGGCGCTGGCGATCCGCCGGACCGCACTGGACCGCCGGTTGCTGTTCGTGGAGGGCGTGGAGGGCGTGTGATCGACTAGCCTGCACGCCATGCCGACTTCCATGCCGTACGTCGTCGCGGTCGACGCCGGTGGAACGCAAACCAGGGTTGGTTGTTTCGGTCTCGAGGGTTGGTTGCTGGCCCGGGCTGTCGGGGCAGGCGGGTCGCCCTCTCACAATCACGCCGCCGCCGAGAACGTCTGTTCCACGATCGCCGCGGCGGTGACCGAGGGCGGGCTCGCGGTCGAGGACGCGGTCGCGATGGCGGCAGGCGTGGCGGGGTACCCGATCGACGGTGAAGCGGACTGGATCGGCGCGTTCTTCGACGGATCCGCGCTGACCTGCCCGCGGCACGTGGTCAACGACGCGGTCATCGCGCATCGCGGCGCGCTCGCCGGAGCGCCGGGAGTCATCGTCGTCGGCGGCACCGGTTCGATGGTCGCGGCGATCACCGCCGACGGCACGGTGCTCGCGAGCGGCCGGTTCCAGCACTACGCCGGTGGTGCGCGGCACCTCGTCTTCGACGTGATGCACCGCATCCTGCTCGGCGAGTACGCCGACGCCGATCTGACATTCGTCGGGACGGTGCTGGCCTGGTGGGGCGCCCGCGACGTCGCGGACCTCCGGCGGATCGTTCTCGGGCTCGGCGGCCTGGACCACAACGACGTGAAGCGCCGCTACGGCGGACTGGCGCCCGCGGTCACCGCTGCCGCGGGCACCTCCCCGCTCGCCGACGCGGCGGTGACCCGGCTGGCCGAGAAGACCGCGGCCGGCGTCCGGCTGCTGGCTCCGTTGGTCAGCGACGTCGCCGTGCCGGTGGCGTTGGCGGGCGCGCTGGCCACCGCCCCCGAGTTCGCCGACCGGATCGGCCCGCTTCTCTCCGCTGATTCCGCGCCCACGGTCGGCGTCGTGACTGCCGCACTCGACCCGCTCGGCGGTGCGGCGCTGACGGCGTTGCAGTCCGTCGGCGTACCCGTCACGCCCGAGATCCTCGGCCGGCTTCAGGTCTCGACCGTTCATTGAATCGAGGTTGGCGGTCCCCTCGCGGGGGAGGGCGTGCCAGCTTTTTGTCCACAGGTGGCGGATCGGCTTGCCCTTGTGGACAACGGGTGAGGTGTCGGTGGCAGCCGGTAGAGTTCGAACATGCATTCGACGACGCAGGACCTTCCCGGCAGCGGTGGCAGTGGCACCGTCGCCCGGTTGAAGGCTGCGGTCGGCATGTTCCGCGCCGGACTCGACGACGCCCTGGCCACCCCCACCACCTACGTCGACGCCCGCGCCCTCGGTGAGCTGATCAGCGAACTCACCGTGGAGGAGTCCCGGTTCGACGCGCTGAAACTCGGATGGGTACGTCAGGCAGAGGCCTGCGACATCGGCAAGACCACCGGCGCGGCGACCACGGCGGCCTGGCTGCGCACCACGCAGCGGATGGGCATGAAGGACTCCTACGCGACCGTCAACCTGGCCCGCGACCTGGACCGGACCGTGACGTTGACTGCCCGCGCCATGGCACGCGGGGAGGTCTCCTTTCGGCACGCTCAGGTGATCGCCGCCGCGATCACCGATCTGCCCAAATGGATCAGCCTCGAACAACGGGTGAAGGCCGAGGAGTACCTGATCGACGAAGCCAGGCGGCGTAACCCCGACGACGTGCGGGTGCTGGGGCGGGCGCTGCTGCAGTACCTCGCACCGGAGGAGTGGGAGAGACGGCTGGGCAAGGAACTCGGCGATGAGGAACAGGCCGCGCAGTGTGCACGGTCCCTGAAATACGTCCCGAACGGCAGCCCGGGGTCGGAGACGGTGGTGATCAAGCTGCCGGTGCTGGAGATGGAACAACTCCGCAAGATCATCGAAATGCTCGTCGCCGCCGACAAGCGCGCCGAACCTGACGACCGGCCGCTGGACCAGCGGCGCGGGGACGCGTTCGCCGAACTCGTCGCCGCGATGGCCGAGTGGGAGGCATCCCCCAACCGCGGCCGCGGCCGGGACTGCGTCACCGTCCTGATCCACCTGCAGCAGCTGATGGCAGGTGTCGGGTTCGGCACGATCGACGACCTCAACCCCGTCCGCCCCATGCCCTGCGGCTGCCAGACCCCCGACGCCAAACGCCAAGCACAGCGCAAGGCCCGCAAGCGCGCCAGCACCAACGACGCCACCGCCGCGACGGGCACCAAGCCCAGCAAGAAGGCCGAGACTGCCCAGCCGGGTAAGAATCCTGGCGGCACTGAGGCCGCCATGCCTGAGGACGCCGAGCCCAGCAGTTGCGGCGAGCCCAGTGCAGACACAAAGCCCAGCGAGAACGCCGACGACACCGGTCCCGACGCCCGGTCTGGCCATGCAGTCACCAACCACGACGACGCCGACGACCCGGACGTCACGAGCGGCCCCACCGCCGAGCCTGCTGACGCCAGTGAACCCGGCGACCATTACGACGCCGGCGACCCGGACGTGACGAGCGACCCCGTCCAGATCAAAAGCGCGGCCGGCACCGGCGACCCGGCGGCGGCTCCCACTGGCGCGGAGACCACAGCGACCGCGCCGAAAGGTCAACCGGACAACGAGAAACCACCGCCCCGTCAGCCGGACCCGCCGACCGGGGTCGCGGAGCGGATACCCGCACCGCGAGAACCCGGCCAGCCCCCACAACCGAACACCGCCACCGGTACCGGCCCCGAAGCTGAGCCGGGACCCCGATGGGATCCGGAACCACATACCGGACCTGAGGACTGCGACCTCGGAGCGGATGCCGACAACGACGCCGAACCCGACGAGGGTGCGGCGGTGCCGGAGGCTGCCCTCGATCCCCACGACGGGTGTCAGAACTGCGGTGGCGGCGGTTCAGCTCGCATCACCGGACTGCGTGGTGAGCCGCTGTCGGTGGCGACGATCCGGAGGATGGCGTGCGACGCGAACATCATCCCCGTCGTACTCGGCGGCAACGGCGAGGTCCTCGACGTCGGAATGGCCGACAGGTTCTTCACCGAAGCCCAACGCCGCGCCCTCGCCGTCCGCGACGGGTCCCACTGTCACTTCCCCGAATGCCTGGTACCCGAACGACGCTGCATCGCGCACCACATGACGGCGTGGGACGACTTCGGCCCGACGGACCTCGACAACGGGGTGCTGTTGTGCCGGACGCATCACACCTTCGTGCACCACAAGGGCTGGCAGGTGCGGATGGGCAGCCACGGCCACCCGGAGTACATCCCGCCGGAGTGGGTGGACCCGCACCAGAACGTGCGACGGCCATGAGTCCCACGAGAGGCCAACGTGCGCGGTGCCGGATGGACGGAGAGGGCCGGCGGGTCACCGGGTGCCGGCCAGTGAGCGTTCTTGAGTGTCAAGAGGGGCTTGACGGCCTGGTGACGGACCGTCGAATCCTACGTCGTGGGCCGAGACGTCCTGCGGTCCGCGGCGTACAGCGCGAAGACGGCATCGTCGTGGACGCCCTCGCGGCCTTCCACCAGACCGGGCGAGGTGAACTCCCGGACGAACCCCATACCGATGCGTTCCATCACCGCACGCGACCGGAGATTGTGCCGTTCGGTGAACGCCACCACCTCGTCGGCGCCGAGTTGGTCGAACGCGAACGCCATCCCCGCCCGGCCGATCTCGCTCGCGTATCCCTGCCCGCGGAAACGGTCCCGCAGGTTCCAGCCCAGCTCGAGGCACTCCGTGCCGTCGACGACGGCTCGGGACAGCCCGCCCCGGCCGATCAGCTCGTCCCGCTTGGCCGGCCCATCGTCGGTGCGGGCGTACGCGACCCACTTGTGCACCCCGTCGCGTTCCCATGCCGCGCCCCACTCGGCCGCGTTGGCCCGCGCGGCCTCGATGGTCCACCGGCCGCCGTTCCACTCGGCGACCGCCGCGTCCTGGTGCATCGTCCACAGATCCTCGGCGTGCTCAGGGCCGACGGGTTCGAGCCGGAGCCGGTCGGTGAACCTGGTGCGAATCGCCTTCGCCACCACGTCCCGCAGCCGCCGGTCGCCGTCGGTACGGTCGACCATCATCAGATCGAGGTCGGCGGGTCCCACCCAGGCGTAGGCATCGTGCTTGCCCTCCTCCAACCGGGGAGAGGTGAGGTCTCCGTCCACCTCGACGAGATAGTCGAGCTCCCGGCGTACGACACCTTCGTGGGACCACTCCCAGTCGGCGACCACCGCTTCGACGCTCCGCAGCCGCCAGCCGGTCTCCTCCTCGACCTCCCGGGCCAGCGCCTGCTCCGGCGTCTCGCCGGCCTCGACGTGCCCGCCCACGACATCCCAGATCCCGGGCAGCAGCCGACGGTCCGGGCTCCGGCGCTGGGCGTAGACCCGGTGCTGGGAGTCACGGATGAGGGCGCCGACACAGGCAGGTTCACGCATCCCGCAAGGCTATCCAGCCACCGCCCGGCGAACGCAAGTCAACGACGTCGCGGACGCGTGCCATCAGCCGCGACCTCGAGACCACGGCGCCCGTCGAACCCGGCGTCGAACTTGGCGCAGCTACGGCACCCGCCACTCCGGCGCGGGCGTGCCCGTCGTCCTCTACTGTCGCGGCAGTGGGTGCGGCCGCAGTCCGCCGGCGCAGGACGTGGAGGGTGCCTGGTCGCGGCCGACGACGACGGACTGCCCGAGGTCGTTGTAGCCGGTACGCGAGTCCCACACGCCGGTGTTGGCGAGCTGGATCGCGTACGCCGCGTGGTAGCTCGTGTCGGTGCCAGGGAGCAGAGCCTGCGACCGCAGCCGGTGTTCGGGCGAGGGCAGGTCCAGGGACAGGGCGTACCGCCCCGGTGGGAGGCTTGCGCAGATCCGGGAGTTCAGCTGGATCGGCGTGCCCGGCTCCCAGCGGCGCGGGTCGGCCGGCAGCGGAACCTCGTAGGACCGGTGTGCGCCGGTGAGCACCAGGCGGACCGAACGCGGGTTGTACGGCGCGGCGAAACCGTCGTTGCGCAGGCCCAGATTGGCGGTGAACGAATGCCCCGGCCGCACGCCGTCGGAGAAGTCGCCGGTGGTGAGCCGCAGCCGGTAGCCCAGCCGCTGCCGGGCCTCCTCGATGTTCGCGCCCCAGCTGCCCAGCACGTCCTTGTTGTAGTCGGAGTTGAGGTAGCTGTAGTGGTAGCGCTCCATCTCCGCGACCGCACTGGGCCATTCCGAACGCGGCGGGTTGACGTTGCACGTCTCGCCACCGACCGGGACGAACCTCGAGTCCTGGGCGAGGTACTCCTGGTCCAGCGTGATCGGGTCGGACAGGAAGGTGCCGAAGTCGTCCGGGCTGGCGAGGAAGCAGTCGTTGTGGTGCCCGATGCGCGCGACGGGCGTGCCGTTGAACGCCTCCTCAGGCGTGAGTGCTCCATCCGCCCCGGTGGGCCGGTCGACCGTCTTCTGCTTCATCAGCATCGTGCGGACCTGGATGGTGCGGCTGGCCGGCAGCGCGCGCAGCAGGGCGAGGAACACCTCACGCCGGTTGGCCCAGTCCTGCGGCGTGACGTTCTCGGGGTGGAGGGGGTCGGCGACGAAGTGGTCGGTGTAGTAGCCCTCGCCCCACAACCCGATGAAGCCGGCCTGCACGGTGGCGATCACGTCGGCGTTCGCCCGCAGGACGGGCGCGAGCTGAGCGATGTGGCGCAGGACGCGATCCTTCGGGGCGTCGCCGTACGGCGGCTGGTAGGGCCAGTCGTCCTTCGGCTGCGCGTACGCGAACCGCACGATCACCTTGACGCCGGCCGCGCGGGCGGTGGCGAAGTCGGCCTGGACGCGGGCCAGGTAAGCCGGGTCGATCGTGTCGGTGCCCGCGAACTTCTCCAGGTAGAAGACCCGAAGGATCTGGGTGACGTGCTCGCGTTCGCGCCAGCCGCGCAGCGTGGCCAGGTCCAGCGGCTCGTACCCCGAACCATCGGCGCGGAAGTGCGTCTCGGTGTGGTGGTAGAAGCCGCGCTCGGGGTTCGCGATGGTCTGGTCGCTCGGCGCGTAGGTCCGCTCGGTGCGCTGCCCGTCGCCGGGACTGGAGTGACGAGTGGCCGCGGACGACGTGGAAGCCGGTGATGCGAACGCGGGCAGGGCGGGTAGCAGGGCCAGGCCGCACACGAGCGCGACGGTTGCGGACAGTCTCCTCGGCACGCGTGCCTCCTGCGAAGTCCTTGCGCGGCTGATGACTCCGCACGCTACCCACGCGACCGCCCTGATGACGGCAAGCGCATGCGCATTGGCCACAACCGGCTCCGCCGCGCGTGTTCGGCCCCACGGCGGGAATACCTCCTCGCTCGCACCCTTTGCAAGGTCACGGATGGCGCGAGACGATCACGCGAGCGCCACAGGGGGAGTGTGTCCGTCGTCGGCTCTTCGGCGCGGACGTACGTCGCCGGTCACGCGCCGTGCCGCTTCGTCGGTACGGCATGAGGAGGACAAGCATGGGGTTTCCACCCGTTCGAGGTCGGACGGCGCTGAGCGCGGTCGCGAGCCTGGTCGCCGCCGGACTGGTCGCTGCCGCCGGGCCGGCCACCGCCGCCACAGTGCCGGCCGCGCCCGCCAAGGTCACGCCCGCCACGGTCACATCCGCCCGGTCCGCGGACACGAGGGCGGACACGTCGCGAGGGACGCCGGTCGACCTGGGCGCGCTGTTCGTCGGCGCGCACCCCGACGACGAGTCCGGCGCGCTGTCCACGTTCGGGCAGTGGGGCGAGGACAACGGCGTACGCACCGGCGTCATCACGGTCACCCGGGGCGAGGGTGGCGGCAACGCGGTCGGCCCGGAGGAGGGCCCCGCGCTCGGCCTGATCCGCGAGGCGGAGGAACGCCGCGCGGTCGGCAAGGCCGGCGTCACCGACGTGTTCAACCTGGACAAGGTCGACTTCTTCTACACCGTGTCCGCACCGCTGACCGAGAAGCTGTGGGACCAGCAGGACGCGCTGGCGAAGGTGGTCCGGATCGTCCGCCAGACCAGGCCGGAGGTCCTCGTCACGATGGACCCCGCTCCCTCGCCCGGCAACCACGGCAACCACCAGGAGGCGGCCCGGCTGGCGATCGCGGCCTACCACGCCGCCGCCGACCCGAAGGCGTTCCCCGACCAGATCACCAAGGAGGGGCTGAAGCCGTTCGCGCCGGCGAAGGTGCTGCTGAGCCGGGCGCGCGGCACCGGGCCGGTCGGCCCGTCGTGCGTGAACACCTTCACCCCGGTCGACCCGTCCCAGGACATCTACGGCGTCTTCTCCGGCAACGTCTCCCGCGCGCAGGGCAAGACCTGGGCGCAGATCGAACGCGAAGCTCAGCGCGAGTACGCCTCGCAGGGCTGGGCAGGCTTCCCCGACCCGTCCTCCGACCCGGCGCAGCTGGGCTGTGACCGGTTCACCCAGGTCGCCTCGCGGGTGCCGTACCCGGAGGTGGGTACGGAAGCCGCGGCGCAGCCGGACGCGATCCTCGACGGCGCGCTGACCCGGCCCGACGGCACCGTCCCACTGGGCACGCAGCTGACGGTGGACAGCGACTTCGACGTACGCCCGGGCAAGCCCACCACGGTGAAGGTGCACGTCACCGCACCGCGCGGTGCGAACCTCGGCCAGTCCTCGGTGGCGCTGCGCGCGCCGGACGGCTGGAAGGTCGAGGGCGACGGCGCACTCGGCCGGGTGCGCCCCGGCGGTTCGGCGACCGTGACGTTCACGGTGACCCCGCCGGCGACCCAGCCCGAGGGCGACCCGGTCAGCGCGCGATCCCGGCTGGAGGCGTTCCTCACCACGATGGCCGGCACGGGGTACGCCGCGGCACAGGTCCAGCTGACCCCGGACGTCGCGACCCAGCAGCAGCTCCTGCCGCAGGTCTCCTCGTTCGAGGCGTGGGCCCGGCAGGTCGGCGCACCGCAACTGCGCGGCTTCGTCGTACCGGTCCTCACCATCCCGTCCGGCGGCGAGCGGGCGATCGACTACACCGTCACGAACAACTCCGACACCACCCGGTCCGGCACCGTCAAGGTGACCTTGCCGGACGGGTTCGCGGCGGACGCGGCGCAGAAGCCGTTCACCGACCTGGCCGCGGGCGCCAGCACGAAGGTGACGTTCCCCGTACGGAACACCGACGCCTCGCTGCCCACCTCCAACGCGGGTGGCACCCAGGGCGCGGCGCCCGGCGACTACGCGTACACCGTCACCACGACCACCGCGGACGGCGCCACCTCGGTGAGCAAGCCGGCGCTGGAACTCGTGCCGGCGACCACGGTCGAACCCGCCGCGGCCGCGCCCGCCGTGGACGGCAAGGTGAGCGCGGGGGAGTACCCCGGCGAGGCACTGGACATCTCCCGGCTGTGGGAGGGCTCGCCGTGTGACTCCGCCGCCGACTGCTCGGGCACCGCGCACGTCACCCGTTCGGGCGACACGCTCTACGTGGCCGTCCAGGTGCGCGACGAGACCAGGGGCACGCCGCTGGCGACCAGCGACTGCAAGCGGCACTGGCGTACCGACAGCGTCGAGATCGGCCTGGACCCGCGCGGCACCAGCGAGAACACCGCCTCGACGTTCAAGCTGGCCGTGCTGCCGTTCACCGCGGAGGGGCCGGCGTGCGCACTGCGCGACGCCGACAACCACCAGGGCCCGATCGCGCAGACGGCTCCGGGTGTGAAGTTCGCCAGTACGGTCAGCTCGCCCTACGCCGGATACACCGTGGAGGCCGCGATCCCGCTGACCGAACTCCCCGCCTCGGTCGACCCGGACAAGCTGGGCCTGAACGTGCTCGTCTACGACTCCGACACCCAGGACAAGACCGGCCAGACGCGGATCGGCTGGTCCACCTGGGGTGGCGTGCAGGGCGACCCCTACCGCTGGGGGCTGGCGCGACTCGCCGGCTACCAGCCGCCCGCGGACCGGCCGACGGCCGACCCGGTGGTGCCCAACACCGCGCTGCGCAGCGTGGAGTCGCCGCAGACGGTCGAGCAGTCGGTGCGGGTCAACGTGCCGCTGTCCGGCGGTACGGCCGCACCTCTCGCCGACAGCGGCTGGCTGGTCGGTGCCCGGTGGAGTCGTGGAACGGTGATCGCCGACCTGCGCAGCACCGGTGCCGGTGAGGCGCACGTGTTCGTGGTGGACGACAAGGGCACCGCCGGTAGCGCGGTCGTCTCGGTGAATGGCGCCGGGCGGACCGCGGTGAAGGTCCCGCTGGACCGTGCGCTGTCCGCGCACCCGCGGGTGCTGGCCGGCTGGGAGGCGACGTCGGGTGCCGGCACGCTCGCGTCGAGGGTGCCGCTGCGGAAGTAGCCGGGTTTCGGGGCCGGACCACGGTCCGGCCCCGAACCGGCATCGCAACCTGGTGTACCCGAATCCGCAAGTGGTTCCGCCCACGGCGTAGCCCGATCGCCGTCGGCGGAATCCGCTGGCGCATCCGCCGCGGGATCGGCCACGCTTCCCGGAACCGCGGTGTGCAGGGCCGGCGTTCCTCTCCGGTCGCCACGCGACGACGAGGAGGAGGCCCGATGCGGATCCTGGTCCTGGGCGGAACGGTGTTCCTGTCCGCGGCGGTGGCCGCCGAGGCGGTGGCGCGTGGCCACGAGGTGACCTGCGCGGCCCGCGGCACCAGTGGTGAGCCACCGGCCGGAACATCGTTCGTCCGCGTCGACCGCGACGACCCCGACGGGCTGGCCCCGCTGGCCGGCCGGGAGTTCGACGCGGTGGTCGACGTCGCCCGGCTGCCCAGTCAGGTCGCCCGGGCGGTGGCCGCGCTCGGCGACGGCGTACGCCACTGGACGTTCGTCTCCTCGATCAGCGTCTACACCGACAACTCCACTCCGAAGCAGAACCCGCACACCGGTCCCGTGCACGACCCGCTGCCCGACGACGCGGACGAGGGCGACGTGGCGAACTACGGGCCGGCGAAGGTCTCCTGCGAGCAGGCCGTGCTCGCCTCCCTCGGCGACCGGGCCAACGTCGTGCGCGCCGGGCTGATCGTCGGGCCGGGCGACCGGAGCGACCGGTTCACCTACTGGCCGGTGCGGCTGGCGCGGGGCGGCGAGGTGCTCGCGCCGGGGGCGCCCGACGAACCCGTGCAGGTGATCGACGTACGCGACCTCGCGGCCTGGATCGTCCGGTCCGCGGAGACCGGAGTGGTCGGCGTCTTCGACGCCACCGCTCCCGCCGTGGGGCGCGGTGAGTTCCTGGACCGCGTCGCGGCCGGGGTCGCCGACGCCATGATGAAGGCCGGAGCGGACGTGGACTCCGTCGCCGGCGCGGACACCGAGCCGAAGCTGACCTGGGTGGACCAGGAGTTCCTGACGGCGCAGAAGGTCGACCCGTGGGCGGGGCCGCGGTCGCTGCCGGTCTGGCTGCCGCTCCCGGAGTACGCCGGGATGCTCGATCACGACGTCAGCGAGACGCTGGCCGCCGGGCTGGCCGTCCGCGACCTCGCCCAGACCGCCCGCGACACCCTGACCTGGGCCCTGGAGACCGGCCTCGGCCAGGCCGGCTCGGCCGGCTCGGGCGACGCTGCCGGCTCGGCCGGCTCGGCCGGCTCGGGCGACGCTGCCGACTCGGCCGGCCTGCGCGCCGGGCTGACCGCGACGGAGGAGGCTGACGTCCTCGCCGCCTGGCACCGGCGTTGAGCAGGCCCGCACCGAGCAGGACCGCACCGAGCAGAACCGGCGTACGTGACAAACCCTGGCGCCGCCCACCCCCGACAACCTAGGGTCTCCCCATGAACTGGCCTCGTTGAGCTTCCAGCCGGTCCCGCCGCCGCGCGGCGGGGCTCGAACACTCGCCTGATCCACCGGCCGGCCAGGCCTGGCGGATCGGCCGGCTGTTCGTCGCGTTCTCCGCGCTGGACGACGCGATCTTCCTGTATCCGCTGTACACCCTGCTGTTCGCCGACACCGGGCTCTCCACCGGCGAGATCTCGTTCCTGCTCGGCCTGTGGGCAGGTGCCGCGTTCGTCCTCGAGGTGCCCTCCGGCGTCCTCGCGGACCGGCTGTCGCGCCGTCACCTGCTCGCCGTCGGCGCGGTGCTGCGCGCCGCCGGGTTCGCCCTGTGGATCTGTCTGCCGTCCTTCCCGGCCTTCTCGGTCGGCTTCGTGGCGTGGTCCGCGCAGGGCGCGCTGAAGTCCGGGACGCTGCAGGCGCTGGTGTACGACGAGCTTGCCGCGGCCGGCGCCGAGTCCACCTACGACCGGTTGCTCGGCCGGTCCGCCGCCGCCGAGGGGGCCGCCGGACTGGTCGCGACCGCGCTGGCGGCCCCGCTCTTCGCGTTCGGCGGCTACCAGGTGGTGGGGTGGGCCTCGGTGGCGATGGGGCTGGCGCAGGTGCCGGTGGCCCTGGCGTTCCCCGCCGTGCCCCGCACCGGCGTCGAGTCCGAGCCGACCGGCATGCGCGCGTACGTCGCGACGTTGCGGGCGGGCGTTGCCGAGGCGGTCCGCGACCCGGCCGTTCGCCGGCTCACGTTGCTGACCGGCCTGCTGCCCGGGCTGGTCGCCTTCGACGAGTACCTCCCGTTGCTGGCCCGGGCAGTCGGCGTTCCCGACCCGTACGTCCCGCTGCTGATGGTCGTGCCCGGGGTGGCCATGGTGGTGGCGGCGATGCAGGTCGCCGCCCGGAGGTGGCGGTACGTTGTCGCACCGGTCGCGCTGGCCGTGGCCGCCTTCCTCGTCGGCGCCGGGGCGGCCGCCACCTCCACGCTCGGAGTGGTCGCGATCGGTGCCGGCATCGGCGCCTTCCACCTGGCGAGGCTGCTGCTGGACGCGCGACTGCAGCACGCGATCACCGGGCCGGCCCGGGCCACCGTGACGTCGTTGTCCGGCGTGCTGTCCGAAGGTGCGGCCCTCGCGGTGTTCGCGGCGTTCGGCGTCGGCTCGGTGTGGCTGCCGATGGGCTGGCTGTTCGTCGCCGACGGGTTGCTGGTGGCGTTGTGCGCGGCGTACGTGACCGTTGATGTCGTACGCGGGAGAAGGGCGTGCGGCCCGGCACGGGTCAGGCCGGACCGTCGCCGTTTCCGCCGCTCACACCACCGCCCATACCGTCCATACCGTCCCCGCCGGCCGCGCCCTGGGGAGCGCGCGGGCGGAGGTCCCAGGCGGTGACGTCGACCACCCGGTCCGCGCGGTCGATCCCGGCCGCCACCAGGTCGGCGTTGCGCTGGTCGGAGCCGGTCGCGAACGCCTGTGCCACCGCCGGGCTCCGGCCGAACTCGCGGTGCCGGCGGAGCAGCCGGTCCATCCGGACGTCGTGCTCGGTGAGCACGAACCAGCACGCGTCCAGCAACGTACGGACCTGCCGCCACGGCCCGTCGGTGAGGAGCAGGTAGTTGCCCTCGGTCACCACCAGCGGCGTGTCCGCGGGAACCGGCAGCGAACCCGCCACCGGTTCCTCCAGGACGCGGGAGAACGCCGGCGCGTAGACCGTGCCCTCGGCCGGGTCACGCAGCCGGCGGAGCAGGGCGAGGTAGCCCGCGGCGTCGAAGGTGTCCGGCGCGCCCTTGCGGTCGGCCCGTCCGAGCCGTTCGAGTTCGGCCTGGGCGAGGTGGAAGCCGTCCATCGGCACGTACACCGCGGCCGGTGCGAGGTCGGCGACCAGGCGTTCGGCCAGGGTGGACTTCCCGGCGCCGGGCGCGCCGACGATGCCGAGAACCCGCCGCCGGCCGGAGGTGGCGAGCGTGCGTGCCTCGGCCAGCAGTTCGTCGTACGTCACCCGACCGACCCGCGCAACCGCCACACGGTGACGTGCCCGTCGACCGGGCCGCCCGCGCCGGCCGTGACCCGCAGCGTCCACGGCGGCGGCGCCTGCGGGTAGAAGCGGCAGGTGAGCGCCTGGCCGGCCGCGAACAGTTCGCCCACCGACCCGTCCACCAGGAACCGGAGCCGGACGCTCGCCGGACCCTCGGCGGCTCCGGCGTCCCTGCTTTCGCCGGCGTTCTCGCCGGGCGCGGACGCCACCGCGTCCGTGATCGCGAAGGTGCCCCGGTGTGACCTCGGGTCCCGGCTCGCCGAGTCCCGGTCGACGGCCACCGCACCCGCCTGCCAGTCGACCAGCAGGTCCAGGTGCTCGTCCTCATCGGCACTGCCGGCCACCAGCCGTACGCGGGTGGGTTCACGGTCGGTTCCGGACGTGGTGAGCTCGAGGTCGAGCTCGAACCGCGCGGGCACGTCCGGCACGTCCACGGAGGAGCCGGCCTCCAGTGGGCCCTCGACGGAGGCGATCGCGCCGTCGCGGAGCGCGGCGAGTTCGGCCGGCGGATGCCAGCGCGGCTCGCCCTCCTCGGTCACGGTAAGGACGCGGGGGAGGGTGAGCATCCCGGACCAGTCCGCCTCGATCGAGGCGGAGGCGTCGCGGCCCTCGGTGACCCAGCCCCACACCAGCACCCGCCCGTCCGGGGCGCGCATCACCGACGGGGCGTAGAAGTTCGGCCCCTGGTCGATCCGCACGGCCGGGTCGGGATCGGCGAGCCGGTCGGCCTCGTCCCGGCCTGTCAGCGCGAGCACGTGGGTGATGCCCTCGTCGCGGTCCCACGCACCGACGAGGAGTACGCCCCACTCACCGAGAGCGGCGTACTGCGGGCACTCCCACATCATCCCGGTGTCGTGGCCGGTGCCCTCGTCGGTACGCCGCCGGCTCGCGAACGGCCCGACGTAGGACCACTCCGCCAGGTCTGCCGACTCGTACAGCCTGGCCTGGCCGAGCGCACGGCCGTCGGCGTCGTCCCCGGCGAGCCCGGCGCCGACGAGCATGCACCAGCGGCCGTGGTGCCACCACACGAACGGGTCCCGGAACTGCACCGGCCGCTCCGAGGCGTCCGGCGCGTCGACCATCGGGATCGACCCGGTGAACTCGAAGCCGTCCGCCGACTCCGCCCGCCGTACCGGCTGGAACGGGTTCCCTGATTCGAACGCGGAGTAGAACGCGTACAGCCGGTCGTCCGCGGCCACGGTGTTGCCCGACCAGCAACCACCCTCGTCCGGCGTGCCGGGGCTGGGGGTGAGCGCGGGTCCGTGCAGCGTCCAGGTCACCAGGTCGGTGCTGGTCGCGTGGCCCCAGTGCACCGGCCCGGTGCGGGGAGTGTCGAAGACCTGCTGGAAGTAGAGGTGGAAGGCGCCCCGGTAGTGGACCGGGCCGTTCGGGTCGTTGACGTAGCCATCCACCGACCGCACGTGGAAGTGCGGCGCGTGGTGGTCGTGGGGAAGTGCCGGCACCGTGCCAACGATGGTGCCCGGAGATCGCCGCGGTCAACTTCGCGTCCGGCTTGTCGATCTGTCGTGGCTGAAGCCGGACATCGGCCTCGGCCGTGGCGGGTGGAGCGGCCATCCTGGTCGCGGACCTGCATTGGTACTCACCATTTCGTACCTCCGATCTCTGTACGCCCCAACTCCGTACGCGCATTCGTACGTACGCCCCCGAGGAGCCGGCATGTGGTCACGATCGAGGTTCTCTGCCGGAAGGTTCACGTGGCTCACCCGGCGCCCCCGTACAGCGTTGGCCGTTGCCCTGCTCGCGGTGGCCGGCCTGTTCGCCGGACTGGTTGCCGGGCCGATGGCGCCGGCCTACGCGAGTGGACTGCGCGGCGACTTCGTGGTGACACCGGACGGCAGCTACCTCGCCGTCGCGGGATACGACCGCACCCGTGGGGCCGACCAGCTCATCGTCTACACCCCGGCGTGGGGTGAGTCGACCAGGCAGAACCAGTGGGGTGCCGAGGCGGTGGTCGACGACGGCGTCGTCACGAAGCTCACCGCTCCCGGCGTCGGTGGAAACGCACCGATCCCCGCCGGTGGGTACACGCTGTCCGGGCACGGGCTGGCCGCCACCTGGATGGGCGCGCACCTGCGCGTCGGCATGCGGGTCGAACTCCGAAAGAACGCCATCATGGCCACCAGCCACACCGCCACCAGCACCGTCACCAAGGTCGACCCCGCGTCGCCGTGGGAGTTCCCCGGCGGCCGCGGACCCGACGAGCTGGTGGTCTACACCCCGGCGTACTCCGAACCGACCACCGGAACCAACCAGTACGGCGTGGAGGCGGTCGCCGAACGCGTGGGCTCCGGCTACCGCGTCACCGCCGTCGGCGGCAACGACTCCACCATTCCCGCCGACGGCATCGTCGTGTCCGGGCACGGCACGATGCTCGCCTGGATCCAGCAGAACGTCATCCCGGGCACGCTGCTCACGTTGTCGGGAACCACGGCGGGCGCCACCCTGTCGGCGACGATCGACGCCACGTCGTACCTCTACGCCGGGCAGCTCGCCGTCGACGCCGCCAAGGATCGGATCGACACCGCGCGGGCGTCCTTCGCCGACGCGCCGCTCGACCGGGCCGCCGACACGCTGGCCAAGGCACGCGCCCAGCTGGCCCAGGCCGGCGCGAAACACGAGGCCGGCGACGACCGGGGTGCGATCGAGACCGCCGACCAGGCCGCGTCGACCGCCGTCGAGGCCGGAGAGCTCACCGCCGAGTCCGACGCGGTGGAGGCGCGCGCCGTCTGGCACCGGCCGACCGAGACCGGCCCGGCAGCGGTCGACGCCACCGTCGCGGCGATGGCGAAGGCCGGCTTCAACCAGCTGTACCTGGAGACCTTCTGGGGCGGCCAGACGATCTACCCGAGCGCCTTCACCGACCAGAACCCCGCGTTCGCGGGCTGGGACCCGCTGGCGGCCTACGTCGCGGCGGCGAACCGGTACGGCGTCCACCTGCACCTGTGGATGCACAGCTTCTTCATCGGCTTCACCGGTGGTGACGCGGGGGCCGGGCCGGTCGTGCGCGACCATCCCGAGTGGCTGGTGAAGGACCGGGCGGGCCGAGTGGTCAGTACCACCGAGCCGGGCTACTACTTCCTCGACCCGGCGATCCCGGCCGCGCGGGCGTGGCTGCTGAAGGTGTTCACCGAGGCCGCGGGCAAGTACGACGTTCCGGGCGTACAGCTGGACTACATCCGCTACCCCTCCCAGGGGTCGAGTCCGGACCAGGTGTCGTCGTACAACGACCTGGCCCGGGCCCGGTTCGAGGAGCGCTACGGCGCCGATCCGGCCCAGCTGCACCCCGGTGACGCGCTCTACCAGACCTGGCTGGACTGGCAGACCGAACAGGTCACGACCTTCGTCCGGGAAGCACGAGCCGCGCTGCCGAAGGGCACGATCCTCTCCTCGGCGCTGGAGACGACCGACAACGCCGCCGACGTGGCGAAGTTCCACCAGGACTTCGCGTCCTGGGTGCGGGCGAGGCTCCTGGATGTCGTCGTACCGGAGGTGTACTCCGTCGGCACCGGCGACGTACGGGACCGGTCGGCGGAGTTCGTGGCGCAGGTCGGGACCGACGCGTTCACCTCGATCGGCATCGCGCCGTCGTTCCTCGCCGCGCCCGCGGAGTCGAGCGTCTGGCAGGTGGTCGCCGCCCGGCAGGCGGACGCGACCGGACAGGCGCACTTCGTCTGGCACTCCATGGACGCCGAACACCAGGCGGCGCTGGCCCGGTCGGTCTACCGGAGGGAGGCGTTCGACCCGCAGGCCGACCCGGTGGGCGGTGCCGCGGCGGAGGTCTCGGACCTGCTGCGCCGAGTGAACGGGGTCTACGCCGCCGCGGTCGACCGAGAAGACCGGGACCGGCTGGTCGCGACGCTCACCCAGCTACGGCGCGACCTCACCGCCCGCCGGATGGCGCCCGCGGCCGGTCACCTCGCCGTGGCCCGGCACGCGGTGGCCGCGGTGGACGTTCCGGCGCCGGTACGGGAACACCTGCGCGCCGACCTGGACCTCGTCCAGCGGATCCTGGACACGGCCCGCCCGGCCGGCTGGCCGACCGGGCGGTCCTGATCGGGCGGTCCTGATCGGGTGCCCTGGGGTCAGAGCCGTACGACCTGGCCGGAGGTGACGCTCTCGTGCACGGCGGCCACCACGGCGGTGACCGCGACGCCTTCGGCCAGGGTGGGTGCGGTCACCGGCTCGCCCCGTAGCAGGCCGGCGAAGTCGCGGGCGATCTCCGCGGCCACACCGACCAGCCGGCCGTCGCGCTCCACCGTGGAGTGGTGCAGCCACTGCAGTGACGGGCCCGCGAAGTGCACGCCCTCGTCGGATCCGTCCACCCGCACCGCGGCCCGGCTGCCGACGAGCTCGTACCGGAAGTCGAACACGCTGGGATAGGACTCGGGCAGCACCCAGTGCGACTGCAGCGCGAGGGTGGTGCCGTCGTCGAAGGTCACCAGCGCGTGGACGCCGTCGTAGGTGTCGATGCCGTCCCGGGCCAGCTCGCGCCGCAGGCCGGTCGCGTAGACGGAGCTGGGAGTACGCCCGGACAGCCACAGCGCCAGGTCGACCGTGTGCGGCATCAGGAACCACGCCGGGGTGGTTCGCGCGGCCCACGACAGCATCCGTTCCGGCACGAACCTGGTGTCGTTCAGGTGTGCGCACTGGAAGAGCACGTCGCCGACGGCGCCGTCGGTGATCTGGCGCCGGACGGTGACGAAGCGCGGGTTCCAGCGGTTCTCGAACGCCACCATCGCCGGGCCACCGCCGCCCTCCACCGCGGCCTCGATCTCCCTGGCCTGCTTGACGTCGGTGGCCAGCGGCTTCTCCACCAGCAGGCCGATCCCTGCGCGGGCGACGGCGACCGCCGCGTCCCGGTGCGCGAAGTCCGGGGTGGCCACCACGACGCCGGCGAGGTCGTGCGCGGCGAGCAGATCCTCGTGGCCCGCGTGGGCGGCGGCGCCGAGCTCGGCCGCCAGCTCGGCTCCGGCCGGCGTCGGGTCGGCGACCCCCACCACGCGCACGTCCGGGAGCTGACCGAGCGCCTGCGCGAACATCCGGCCCCGGATTCCCGCGCCCACCACCCCGATGTCAAGCACCACGTGCCTCCTCCGTTCGATGGGCCTGTCAACGCCCGCTGTCAACGCCCGCTGTCAACGCCCGCTGTCAACCCTGGCTTGTCAGGCCTCCGGGGAATCCCGGTCAGGTCCCGAGCAGCGTCGTCCGCTCCCGCGCCGGCCGCAAGCACCGCCGACCGCACCGGCCGGACCTGGCCGCACCGACCGATGGGAGGTCAGCGGGCCAGCAACTGGTAGGTGACGGCGAACAGCGCCGCCGCGAGGACGACACAGAAGACCAGCACCGGCACGGTCGGCACCTCCCGGCCCGGGCGGTGCAGGTGCGGGTCGTCGGCCAGGAAGCGCCCGAGCTCGCGGGCGAACTCCGCCGCAGTGCCCGGACGTTTGCCCGGGTCCCAGCTCAGCGAACGGGCGAGGAGCCGGTCGAGCTCGGCGGGCCGGCCGAGGCGGGCCGCCACGGGTGGCGGTTTGGTGTCGGCCCGGCGGTCCAGCACCGCCGCCGGACTGTGGTCGGAGAAGGCGGGCTGCCCGGTGAGCAGGTGGTAGGTGACCGCGGCCACGGCGTAGACGTCGGCCCGGCCGTCGAAGCCGTCGGTCTGGTGGATCTGCTCCGGCGCCATGTAGCTCGGGGTGCCGGTCGTGACGGTGAAACCGGAGGCCTCGGCGAGCACCTTCGCGCTTCCCAGGTCGGAGACCACGAGCCGAGGCGGCGTACTGCGGTCATCGATCAGCAGGTTGCTCGGTTTGACGTCGCGATGGACGATGCCGGCGTCGTGCAGCACCTGGACGGCCTCGCCGGCCGCCACGCCGTACGCCAGTGCCTCCCGCGTACTCAGTGAACCGATCCGCTCCGTGAGCGTGCCGCCGGGGATGTACTCCATCACGAAGTAGGGACGCGCCTCGTCGTCCTCGCTCTCCCCGACGTCGAAGACCCGCACCAGGCGGGGGTCGTCGACCCGGCGCAGCAGCCGCGCCTCCGCCAGGAACCGCTCCCGCACGTCCGCGTTGTTCGCCCAGTTCTCGGCGAGCACCTTGATCGCCACGTGCACCTCGAGGGCCGGGTCCTCGCCCAGCCACACGGTCGCGAACGCGCCGGAGCCGAGTACTCGCCGCATGCGGTAGCGCCCGACCTGCCTCATGGGGACAAGATTGTCCTATGAGCTCCTTCGCGGATCCGGCGCCGCTCTCCGAACTGGTGGCGCGGGCCCGTTCGGGCGACGCGGACGCGCTCGAGGAACTACTGGGCGCCATCCGCCCACTGCTCGTCCGGCGGTGCTCGCGCTTCCTGCCGCACCTCGACGATGCCGAGGAGGCCGCCCAGGACGCGCTGGTCTCGATCGCGCGGAACATCGGCGGCTTCACCGGCAGCGGCTCGTTCGAGGGCTGGATCACCGTGATCGCCTCCAACAGCGCCCGGATGACCTACCGGCGGCTGCGCCGGCGAGCGGACGAGAACGGCGCCGCCGAGCTTCCCGAGACGGCCGACCCGCGCACCACGAGCGTGGTGGCCGGAACCCGCCTCGACCTGATGGAGGCGCTCTCGGAGCTGGAACGACGCAAGCCGCAGGTGGTGGAGCCGTTCGTGCTGCGCGACCTCGGATCACTGCCGTACGAGGAGATCGCCGCGATCACCGGCACCTCGCTCGCCACGGTCCGCGACCGCATCCACGTGGCACGGAAGTTCATGCGGTCCGCGCTGACGGCCAGGCTGTGACCCGCTCATCACGTACCACTCTTCACATCCTTTTCCGGCCGACCGCCAACGAACTGAGCCGAGGGCGCATCGAAACGAGTGAACGGCGGGAACAAACCCGCCCAACTCCTCACGGGGGACACCATGAAGCTCGCCAACGCGGCGCTGGCCGTGCTCGCGGCTGTGATCACCGGCGTCGGTGGTGGTGCCGGCGCCGCCCAGGTCGCGAACGCCCACGACCAGAAGGCCGCTCATTCGCCGCCCTCGACCACACCGACACCATCGACACCGACTGCGCGGAAGACCACCACGCCGAAGCCGACGCAGTCGGCCACGCCGAAGCCGCAGGACGCCCTGTCGGAGGAGAACGTCGTCCGGGAACGCCTCTACTTCGACGTGACCGGCCACTCGTTCACCCGGACCGAACCGGACCCGGCGCAGACCCTGAGCCCCTGCACGGGCGAGAAGAAGTTTTCCGACGTACTGCCGAGCAGCGGAGTGACGAGGATCAGCTCACAACTCGTCGACCCCTTCCACACCGGTCACCAGGTCGTCGAACAGGTGGCCCAGACGCGGACCGCGCGCGAGGCGAGGGCTACCGCGGACAGGATCGTGACGCTGGTGGACGAATGTGCCGCGATCTCCGGTGGTGACTTCGGCTACGGGGCCGCGGTCACCGTGGAGTCGAAGCTGAACGTCACCTACTTCCCGGCGTACGACTCCGACACGCCCGCCGGTGGGTACATCGTCTTCTCCGTGGGCACCCGGGTCGGCTTCGTCGACGTCGCCGACAACGTGACCGAGGCCGAGGTCGACCACCTGGCGAAGGAGGCCGCGAACATCGCCGCGGACTGAGCGTTCCGGCACGAGCCGCTACCTCCGCCGGCGGAGCGGCGTTTCATCCGCTGGGGTGATGCGCCGCCCCGGCCGGGTGGACCATCCTCGGTGCACATTCTCGGTGCACATTTCTCGGTGCACATTGCCAACGAGGGCAGGAGGACGACCGCCGTGTACGACTACGTCATCGTCGGTGCCGGGTCCGCGGGATGCGTACTCGCCAATCGGCTGTCGGCCGACCCGGACGTGCGGGTGCTGCTGGTCGAGGCCGGCGGGTCCGACCGCCATCCGCTGTTCCGGGTGCCGAAGGGGTTCGGGAAGCTGATGGACGACCCCGGCAAGGCCTGGCACTACCAGACCCGGCCCTTCGGCCCGCGGGCCCGGCCCGAGGTGTGGCCCCGGGGAAAGGTCCTCGGCGGTTCGAGCTCGATCAACGGCCTGGTCTACAACCGCGGCGACCGCCACGACTGGGACAGTCTCGTCCGGCTCGGCATCCCCGGCTGGGGCTGGGACACGATGCTGCCCGTCTTCAGGGGCTTCGAGGACAACATCCTCGGTCCGTCGGACAGCCGGGGCGCGGGCGGGCCGCTCGGGGTGTCACCGCCCCGGCGGCCCGATCCGCTGTCGGTGGAGATGGTCGAGACCGGCCGGTCGGTCGGGCTCACGCCGGTGCGGGACGTCAACGACGTCGACGATGCGGCGGAGACCGGCGGCGAACGCATCGGGCACACCATGGCCACCATCCGCGACGGCCGCCGGGTCAGCGCGGCCACCGCGTTCCTCCGTCCCGTACGCCGCCGCTCCAACCTGACCGTGCGCACCCGGACGACGGTCACCGGCCTGCTGTTCGGCGGCGACAAGGTGGTCGGGGTGCGTGCCCGCGACGCCGCCGGGGCCACCGCCGAGTTCCGGGCTGCGCGTGAGGTGGTGCTGGCCCTGGGCAGCCTCGGTACGCCGAAGCTGCTCCAGCAGTCGGGGATCGGCCCGGCCGACGTGCTCCGTGCGGCCGGTGTCGACGTACGCCTGGACCGGGGGCTGGTCGGCGCGCGGATGCGCGAGCACAGGTGCCTGCCGCTGAAGTTCCGGCTCCGGGAGAACCTCGGCACCAACCGGATGCTGTCCTCACCGGCCCGGCAGGGGCTCACCGCGCTGAAATACCTGGTACGCCGGGACGGCCCGCTGGCCACACCGGCGTACGACGTGATCGCGTTCCTGAAGAGCCGGCCCGGCCTGGACCGTCCGGACGCCCAGGTGCTGACGGGGCCGTGGTCCGTCGCGACGTACCAGGCGGGAGAGGCGGTCACGGTCGAGCGCGAGCCCGGCCTGTCCGCCGTGGCGGAGATCCTGCGCCCGACCGCGGAGGGGAGCGTGCGCATCACCTCCGCCGACCCGGACGCGCCGATGGACGTCGACCCCCACTACCTGGGCTCGGAGCACGACCGCCGGATCGCCGTGGACGTCCTGGCCCGGATGCGGGAGTTCTTCGCGCACGAGCCGATCGCCGGGCGGCTGTCGGCGGAGACCTTCCCCGGTACGGGCGTACGCACCGACGAGGACGTCGTGGACACCATGCTGGACTCCGGCTACTGCGGCTACCACGCCATCGGCACGTGCGCGATGGGCCCGAACGACGAGGACGTCGTCGACTCCCGCCTGCGGGTCCGGGGAGTGGACAACCTTCGGGTCATGGACGCCTCGGTGCTCCCGGCCATGGTCTCGGGCAACCTGAACGGCCCGGTGATGGCGATGGCCTGGCACGCGGCCGACCTCATCCTCGACCGGGCGTGAGCCGGTCGGTCGCCACCCGGACGTAGGCCGGCGCGGTGGACGGCAGCACCTCCCGCACCAGACCGGCGGCGACGTCGAGTCCCTGGTCGCCGTTGGTGAGCACGACCACGCCGACGTCCGCGGCCGGCGAGCCGGCGGCGAACGCCTTGTAGCCGGGGTTGTCGCCCCACTGCCAGAACATCCGCTCCTTGGTGGGGCCACCTTCGAGGATCAGGCCCCAGCCCAGTCCCCAGGCGAGCGGCGGGTCCAGCCGTACGTGCGGCGCCAGCATCGACTCCACTCCCTCCGGCCGCAGCGGCCCCGCCGGAGCGGTGGGAGCTACGGCGACCGGAGAGACGGCGTCCGGCGTGAGAGTGACCGGAGAGGTGGTGGGGGAGAGGAAGCAGGCGAGGAACCGGGCGAGGTCGGTCGCGGTGGTGTGCAGGGACGAGGAAGCGACCGCCTCCTTCGGCTGCTGCCTGGCGAGGACCTCACGGGCCGCCGTGTGGCCGAGGGCCACCCGGTGCCCGAGCTCACCGTCCCTGAGTTCACCGTCCCCGAGGTTGCCGGACCAGGTGAGCGCGCTGTCGGTCATCCCCAGCGGCGTGAGGACGCGTTCGGCCAGGAACGTGCCCAGCGGCCGGCTGGTGAGGTGCTCGACCACCCGCCCGACCTGGACGTAGCCCTCGCCCGAGTAACCGAACCGGGCGCCGGGGGAGTGCGTCAGGGTGAGCGGACGTCCGGCCGGCCGCCAGTTCGGGTAGCCGGTGGTGTGCCCGAGCACCATCCGGGCGGTGATGCCGGCCGCGGCGGGTTCGTCCGGCAGGTACGGGGCGGGGAGGTAGGAGTCCAGCGGACGGTCGAGGTCGAGGCGGCCCTCCTGGACGAGGAGGAGGACGGCGTACGCGACCACCGGTTTGGTCAGCGACGCGGCCTCGAACACCGTGTCCGTACCGACCGGTGAGGGGGCCGAGAGGTCGGTGACGCCGTACGCCGAAGTCCAGACGGGCCCGGTGTGGTCGGCGAGCGCGATGCTCAGACCGGGGACCACGCCGGCTCCGACGGCAGCTCGGGCGAGTGCGTCGAGGCGACGGGAGATGGCGGTGGCGGGAGCGGGCTCGACCGAACCGACGGGCATACCGCCGATGCTCCCAGGGGCGGGCCGGCGTTCTCGGCCGACCCGCCCAGGGGATCCTGCTTCGAAGTGGTCGCGTCAGGCGCTGATCTTCTGGCGCTCGGTGGCGCCGCTGATCTGCACCTTGCGCGGCTTGGCCTGCTCGGCGACCGGCAGCTTCACGGTGAGTACGCCGGCTTCGTAGTCGGCTTCCATCCGGTCGGTGTCCAGCGTGTCGCCGAGGAACAGCTGCCTGGTGAAGGTGCCCTGCGGCCGCTCGGCCACCAGCGTCTCCACCTCCTCGCCCTGCGGGCCGTGCCGCTCGGCGCGCACGGTGAGGACGTTGCGTTCGACGGTGAGATCGACGTCCTCGACGCGTACGCCGGGGAGGTCGAAGTGAACGTAGAACGTGTCGCCCTCGCGGTAGGCGTCGATGGGGACGGCTGTCGGCCGGGCCGCGGAGGTCAGCAACTGCTGGCTGAGACGGTCGAGCTCCCGGAACGGGTCGGTACGCATCAACATCGTGACTCCCAGAAAGCGTTCAGAAACCTACGATCCTGATCTGTCTCGTCTATCTGATCTGTCTCGCAACAACTAGCTTGAGTCCGCTCGACTCAACTAGCTCCTTATTTAGCGCGCGTCCCGGAAGGCGTCAAGCGCGCCTCGCGGGGACGGCACTCGCTCGGGACTCGCTCGGCACTGGTTCGGCACTGGTTCGGCACTGGTTCGGTACTCGTTCGGGCTCATCCGAGTTCGGGGAGTCGCCACTACACTGCTCGCTGAGTTGGAGGGGAGTACTCCCACGCGGTGGTGTCGTCATCACGGCTCGTCCACGACGGGCCCGGGGCCACCGGTCCAGGACGCGGCGCGCCCGGGCGGAGGAGACCTCCGGCGTAGACGTCCGTCCATCGCCGGAGGTGTTGCGTGCACGTGCCGTTGTGGATCTGGGTGGTCACCGTTCTCGGGATCACCGCGATCATCGTCGCCGACCTGGTCTGGGCCGACCGCCGGCCGCACACGGTGAGCATGCGCGAGGCGACCCTGTGGGTCCTGCTGTACGTCGGTCTCGCCGGCGCGTTCTGTCTCGGCCTGCTGCTCACCGCGGGGTCCCGGCCGGCGGGTGAGTTCCTCGCCGGCTACATCACCGAGTACAGCCTCAGCGTGGACAACCTGTTCGTCTTCGTCATCCTGCTGTCCCGGTTCGCCGTACCCGCCGTCAGCCAGCACAAGGTCCTGCTCATCGGGATCGCGATCTCCCTGGTCCTGCGCGCGGCGTTCATCGCCGCCGGCACCGCCGCCGTGAACGCGTTCGAGTGGGTGTTCTACATCTTCGGCGCGCTGCTGATCTACACCGCGATCAAGCTGGCGGTGCAGGGCGAGGAGGAGGAGAACGACTTCCACGACAGCCGGATGGTCCGGCTGATGCGGCGGGTCGTACCCACCTCCGGGGAGTACGACGGGTCGAAGCTGACCACCCGGGTCGACGGCCGCCGGATGTTCACCCCGATGGTGGTGGTCGTCCTCGCCATCGGGGCCGCGAACGTCGTGTTCGCGCTCGACTCGATCCCCGCGATCTTCGGCCTGACCCAGGCGGGGTTCCTGGTGTTCACCGCCAACGCGTTCGCGCTGATGGGACTGCGCCAGCTGTACTTCCTGCTCGGCGGCCTGCTCGACCGGCTGATCTACCTCAGCTACGGCCTGGCTGTCGTCCTCGGCTTCATCGGCGTGAAGCTGATCCTGGAGGCGATGGAGAGCGAGGGGCTGAACGATCTCGGCCCGCTCCACCTGCCGCACATCGGGATCGTGGCGTCGCTGGCGTTCATCGCGGCCACGCTCACCGTGACCAGCGTGGCCAGTGTGGCGGGCTCGCGGGCGCGGACCCGCGAACCCGAGCCGGCGCGCTGGAACGACTGACCCGCCGGATTCCGGGGCCCCGGGGCCGGGTCCGCAACGATTACCTGCCCCGGACTGCATCCGCCGTCGCTCCCGTGGACGTAGGAGAGGGAAACCGATCCACGGCACGAAGGAGTGACCATGAGAAGGAGTCGGCTCGCCGCCGCTCTGGCTGGTTCGGCCGCGCTCGCGGCCCTGGGGTGGGGGACCCCCGCACACGCCGCCGAGACCTCGAAAGTCTCGGTCGTGCACGGCATCCCGGGTGCCACGGTCGACGTGTACGTCGACGGGAAGCGTGCCCTGGACGACTTCAAGCCCGGGACGGTCGCCGGCCCGCTGGACCTGCCGGCGGGCAAGCACGACCTCAAGGTGGTGGCCGGTGACGCCACCGACGGGAACGCCGACGCGATCGTCGAGGCCAACGGCGTCACGGTCCCGGCCCGGAAGAACATCAGCGTCGTCGCCCACCTGGACGCCGACGGCAAGCCCACGTTGACGCCGTACGTCAACGACGTGAGCAAGCTCGGCGCGGGCCACGCCCGCCTGGTCGTACGCCACGACGCCGCGGCCCCGGCCGTGGACGTGCGGGCGAACGGCAAGGTGGCGTTCTCCGACCTGGTGAACCCGAAGGAAGCCAAGGCCGACCTGCCGGCGGGCACGATCAAGGCCGACGTGGTGCTCGCGGGCACCGACACGGTGGCGATCGGCCCGGCCGACCTGAACCTGGCCGAGGGCACCTCGACGATCGTCTACGCCGTCGGCTCGGCGGAGAAGAAGGACCTGACGCTGGTGACACAGACGATCTCCGGTCTGCACTCGGCGCCGCACGGCGTCCCGGCCGGGTTCGGCACGCCGGCGCAGACCGCCGGTCCGGGCACGCTCCCGGTCGCCGCGGGTCTTGCCGGGGCGCTGGCCCTGGTGCTGCTGGGCGGCGGGACCGTCCGACTGGTGCGGGCGCGCCGGTAGTCGGCACATGAGGGCGGCGGGACCTGGCCGGTGCGGGCCGGGTCCCGCCGCCTCCGGCCGGAACCTGCGGGGCCCGCAGGTTCCGCTCAGGACTCCCAGCCCCGGCCGGTCCCCGGCCGTGGTGATCACACAGAAAGGCCCGAACCAGGCGTGGGAAGGTCGCGACACCGATCCCGTCCCGGGCCGGCGCCCCTGCTGGTCGCCGGTGTGTGCTGCCTGCTGGTCGCGCTCGGCCTGTGGTCGTGTTCCGCCTCCGGTGGGCAGAGCCGAACGAGTGCCGACGCCGCAGGCCAGGTGGCGACCGGCACCCCCTCCCCGGACGCTGCCCGCCCGGCCGGAGCGCCGGGCGTCCGGGCCACCCGTCCGGCCGCCGTGCCGGAGGCCGCTGCCACCGCGCGGGTCGCGCCGGTCCGTGTCCGGGCCGCCCCGGTGGGTGTCGACGCCCGGGTCGTCCGGGTGGGCGTGGACGATCGCACCGGTGAGATGGAGATTCCCAGAACTCCCGGGAAAGTAGGGTGGTACGAGTTCGGGCCCGGCCTCGAGTCCCCGACGGGAGCGGTGGTGATCGGCGGTCACGTGGACACCCTGCGCGGCGGTGCGGGACCGTTCGCCCGCCTCGGCGAGCTGCGGCCGGGTGCGAGGGTCACGATCGTGGGCGCCGACGACCGCAGCCGCACCTTCGAGGTGACCGACCGCGAGGAGTTCGTGAAGACCGACCTGCCGGTGGAGCGGATCTTCGCCCGTACCGGCCCGCCCGTCCTGCGGCTGATCACCTGCGCACAGTTCGACCCGGTGGCCCGGCACTACCGCGGCAACGTCGTTCTCACCACGGTGGAAGTACGCCGATGAGCGGTGACCGCGCCGTCCAGTCCGACCGCGACGGGCCCGACCACGGCGGGCCGGACCGCGGCGAGGCCGAGCTCGCGGCGCGGTTCGTCGCCGGCGACGAGTCCGCCCTGCGCGAGGCCTACAGCCGGTGGGGCGGAATGGTCTGGCGGCTCGGCATCCGCACCCTCCCGGCAGAGGTGGACGCCGACGACCTGACCCAGGCCACGTTCGTCGCGGCCTGGAAGGGCCGCGGCACCTTCGACCCCGCCCAGGGGCGGCTCGGGCCCTGGCTGCTCGGGATCGCCCGTCGCCAGCTCGCCGACCGGCTGCGGGTGCTGCACCGGGAGCGGCGTACGTTGCAGGCGGTGACGGCGACCGCTCCGGCCTCCGCGTACGACGGCAACGACGCCCATGCCGACCGGGTGCTGGACCGGCTGGTGGTCGCCGACTCCCTCGCGCGGCTCGGCGACGAGCAGCGCATGGTGGTGCGACTCGCGTTCTACGACGATCTCACCCACACCCAGATCGCCAGCCGGACCGGCCTGCCGCTCGGCACCGTCAAGTCGCACCTGCGACGCGGGATCGAACGCCTGCGGGAGCACTGGGAGGAGGTGGATCGTGCTGCACGTCGACCGTGAGCTGCTCACGCTGCTGGCACTCGGCGAGTCCGTCGACGACGAGACCGGCGCGCACCTCGGGCGCTGCGCCTCCTGCCGGGACGAGCTCGACTCCCTCCGTACGGTGGTCGGCCTCGGCCGGGAGGCGCCTCCCGAGGCCGAGACCGAGCAGCCGCCGGAGCGGGTGTGGGAGGCCATCGCCGCTGAGATCCACGCCGGTACGCCGGAGACGCCGGACGCGACCGCCCCGGCGGAGCAGCCGCGACCGCGGCGAGCGGCGAGGACCGGCTGGGCCGGTCGCCGCCGCGGCCTGGTGCTCGCCGCCGGTTCGGCTGCCGCCGGGCTGGTCGTCGGCGCGGTCGCCGCTCTCGGCATCTACGCCCGCGCCCAGGAGCCGCCCGCGCCGCAACTGGTCGCCTCCACCGCGATCCGGCCCGTCGGCGAGGCGGCGTCCCGTGCCGGTGGTTCGGCGGAGCTGGTCCGCCACGACAACCGGCTCAGCCTGCGGATCGACGCGCACGACCTCCCGCCGGTGAAGGGCTACTACGAGGTGTGGGCCTTCGTCCCCGGCACCACCACCATGCAGCCGATGGGCACCCTCGAACCCGGCCAGGTCACGACCCTGGCCGTGCCATCCGGCATGGACGTCGGCAGGTTCGCGGGGATCGACGTCTCCGCCGAGCCGTACGACGGCAATCCGGCGCACTCCGGAAAGTCGGTACTGCGCGGCCGGCTCACTCGCTAGGGAAGCGCCCCGGACCTGGCCTGGAAACCTTTTCGTACTTCTCCCGGCTTTCGCCCAATCCGCTTCCGCGCGTGCCTCGAACCATCTGCAGCGGGGCAGTCGTCGGGGGGCGACGGCGCGGCACGCGGGCCGGTCGAGGGGTGCGGCCCGCGTGCACGCGCGAGCAGCGCGCCGGAGCCAGGGGGCCTCACGGTCCGGGGACGCAGGGATGGCCGGGTCGGCCGGGGCGTCCCCGGACCAGCACCAAAGCAATAGGCAGCAGCACCAAGCACCGGCAACGGGGAGCAGCGGGGCCGTGGGTGGGCCGCGACGGGGGTGGCCCACCTCGCGACATCGCGGACATCGCGGACACTGCGTACGAGCCGACGTGATCGGATCAGGCTAGGCTCCCTCCAGTGATCGAACGACCGCGTGGGGGCGCTGTGGACGAGGAACACGGCCTGCGGCAACGACTCGACGCGTTCAGGATGCTGCATCGGGTCAGCCGGGAGCTCAGCTCCGCTCGTGACCTGTCCGCGACCCTTCAGTTCCTGGTGGACAGCGTGGTGAGCAGCCTCGGGTTCGGGGTGGCCGCCATCAACGTCGTCCACGACGACAGCCTGCGGGTGGCGGCGGTTGCCGGTCCGCCCGACGTCCGCGCGGCGCTGGAAGGTCAGAGCGGCCCGCGTGACGCGTGGGAGAGTCTGCTCGCCACCGCCGTGCCCTGGGGCACGCTGCGGTTCGTTCCGCACGGGGTGGAGGTGCCGTCGGAGGTGCCGGTGTGGGTCTCCGGCGACGCGAGCGCGGCGGAGACACCGGGAGCCTGGCACCCCGAGGACGCGCTGGTCGCCCCCTTGTACGCACCTGACGGTGAACTCGTCGGCGTCCTCAGCGTCGACCTGCCCACGGACGGCCGGGTCCCCGGCGAGCTGCAGCGGGAGCTGCTGGAGATGTTCGCCGCCCAGGCCGCCGTCGCCGTCGACAACGCCCGGCTGCACTCCGAGGTGCTGACCACGATGGAGCGGCTGGAGCAGGAGCACCGGGCCCTGCAGGTCAGCGAGGAGAGCTTCCGGCAGGTCTTCGAGAGCGCGCCGAGTGGGATGGCCGTGGTCAGCCTGGCCGCCGCGGACGAGGGTGCGCTGCGCCGGGTGAACGCCGCGCTGTGCCAGATGCTCGACTATTCCGGCCCGGAGCTGCGCCGGCTCGGGCTGGCCGAGGTCACCCATCCGAAGGACCGGCACCTGTGGTCGAACGCCCGCCGGACCTACCGCGGCGATCTGCGGATGGTGCGGCGCGACGGCCGGGTGGTCTGGGTGTCCACCAACTGCTCGGTGGTGGCCGACGCCACCGGCGTACCCGACTTCAAGCTCGTCCACCTCGAGGACGTCAGCGAACGCCACGACCGTGAGGAGCAGCTGGCCCACCTCGCCGCCCACGACCCGCTTACGGGCCTGTCCAACCGCGCCGAGCTGCGGTCCCGGCTGCACCAGCTGGTCGCCGAGCGCCGCGACGTGTGCGTGCTGTTCTGCGACATCGACCGGTTCAAGTACATCAACGACCAGTACGGCCACGAGGTCGGTGACGTGGTGCTGGTCGAGGTGGCGCGCCGGCTGCGTGCCCACGTCCGCAAGCACGACGTGGTGGCGCGGGTCGGCGGCGACGAGTTCGTCCTCGCGCTGCGCGACACGACCGAGCAGGAGGCGGCCGGCCTGGCGCGCCGGCTGGCCGCCGACGTCCGCCGCCCGGTCCGGTTCGGTCAGCGGGAGGTCCGGGTCGCGGTCAGCATCGGGCTCGGCGCGTCCACGGCCGGGACGAGCAGCGTGGACGAGTTGCTGCGTACGGCCGACCAGGCGATGTACCGCGTGAAGCTGCTGCACACCTACGGAGGCGTCGACGCGCCCGGCACGGACTCCATCCACGCTTCCGACGGCGACCGCCCGGCCGGCGACGGGTCCCCTTCCCTCGGCGTACGTGAGTACGACGCCGCCGCTCGGCAGGCGCCTGCCCCACCCACGGAGATCGCAGTACCCGCGACGACCGCCGTACCCGCGGCCCAGCAGGCTCCCGCGACGACCGTCACATCCGCGGCCCAGCAGGCTCCCGCGACGACCGTCGCATCCGCGGCCCAGCAGGCTCCCGCGACGACCGCCGCACCCGCGGCAAAGCAGGCTCCCGCGGCGGGCAAGGTCGTCGCGTTGGGCGGCCCCGTCGTTCGGGGCGGTGCGACCGGCCCGCGGACGGTGACTCCGGCGGTGGGCCCGGTCAGGGACGGCAGGGACGGCAGCGACGACAGGGACACAGTGGACGATCTTCGGCCTCGACCCAGTGCGGGTGCGTCGCTGCGGCAGTGAGATCGTTTCGGCGGTGATGGGACATACGCACGCCGTCTGTGGGATGGCCGTCGGTGCCGTGGCCCTGCCGCTGGTACCCCTCGACCGGATGGCCGGTCAGCTCGCCTGGGTCGCCTGTTGCGGCGGCATGGCGCTCCTTCCCGACCTGGACCATCACTCCTCCACCGTGACCCGGATGTGGGGTCCGCTGTCCCGCGCCCTCGGTGTCGTCGTCTGCTGGCTCGGGCGCGGACACCGCGGCGGCACCCACGACTTCCTCGTCGCGCCGCTGTTCTGTGCGCTGCTGGTCTTCCTGGCCGGGCTGAACCAGTGGGCCCTGATGGCCGTACTCGCCCTCGCCGTCGGGTTGGCCCTGCGGGCGTGCCACTTCGTGATTCCCGGCCAGTACGAGAAGTCCTGGCCGGTCAACCTGCTGGTCTCCGCCGGCGCCGGCTGGTGGCTGGTCCGCAACGGCGCGGCGGCCGACGCGACCTGGCTGCCGTTCGCCGCGATGGTCGGTGTGCTGGTGCACATCGGTGCGGACGCCCTCACCGTCGGATCGATCCCCAAGCCGTTCAGCTGGCTGGACGGGCGGCCCAACCGGATGGGGAGAGGCCCGCTGACCACCGGGCGGTGGTACGAACACGTGCTCGCGGTGGCCATGGTGGTGGTGACGTTCGCCGGGTTGTACACCCACGTGCCGCGCGTCACCGCGCTCGTGGACCGGATCGGCGGTTCGGTCGCCACGACGATCGGCGCGGCGCCGGGTCCCCGGTTGCCGGGTCCCCGAGCGCTGGGCCCCCAAGCGCCGGGTCCACAGTCGCCGGGTCGGCCAGAGTACGCCGGCGCAGCCAGGTGACCACGGCGGTCGCCGTCATCAGCACGCAGCCGAGGACGTACAGCGACCAGGGGCCCCACAGCCGTTCGAGCGCTCCACCGGCGGCGCTGCCGGCGGCGGCACCGAGCAGCGAGGCCGCGACCGTCGTCGTGTAGGCCCGCGCCAGCGCGCCGGGGGGAGCGAGGTCGTCGAGCACCGCCGAACTCGCGATCGCCACCGGCGCGTTCACCGCACCGACCAGGAACATCAGCGGAAGCATGCCGACCGGCGCCTGCACCAGCAGTCCCTGCAGGCCGATCGCCGCGCCGAGCACGAGCCGGCCGAGGACCAGTTGCCGTGCGTACGGCAGTCGGGACGGCCTGCCGCCGTAGACGACTCCGCCTCCCAGGTCGCCCAGGGACGAGGCGGAGAACAGCAGACCGGCCAGTGCCGGGGAGCCGGCCGCCACGCAGGCGGCCGGGACGCCGACGGTGAGCAGACCGTTCGCGAAGCCGCCTCCGGCGTTGGTGACGACGACGGTGGCCAGACCCGACCCGCGCCACGAGCGCCACGTTCGCGACGGGGACGGCGCCCGGGCCGGGGCCTGGGGCCGCGGCGCCGGCTGCCAGCGCCGGGAGGCCGCCGTCATGGCGAAGACCACACCGGCCATTCCCGCCAGACCGGCCGCGGACCACACCACGGCCTCCGGACCGGCCAGCAGCAGGAGCGCCGAGGCGAGCAGCGGCCCGGTCACCATCGCGACCTGGAACTGCGTGGCCACGAGGGCGTACGCGGTGGTTCTCGACTCCGGCGGCATCGGCAGGTCCGCGAGCAGGACCCGCAGGCTGCTCGTCGTGGCCGGGATCCCGGCGCCGGCGAGACCGGCACACAGACAGACCAGCGGCAGGGGTGCGTTCGCGTGCACCAGGGCAGTGAGCGCGGCCAGCGCGGCCACGCATCCGAGCCCGAACCCCACGAGCACCCGGGTCTGGCCGGCCCGGTCGATCAGCTGCCCCTGCGCCAGCAGGCCGAGCGCGTTGCCCGCGCTCAGCGAACCGGTGACGAGGCCGGCTGCCGCGAACGAGCCGGTCCCGGACCGGACGAGCATGAGCACGCCGAGGGACAGCATGCCGATGGGAAGCGCGCCGAGGAAGCCGGCGGTGAGCAGGACGGGGACGCTGGGCGTGCGAAGCACGCGAAGATACGGACGGAACACGACACCTCCAGGTGTGTGTCCCGCCCGTCGTCCCTGTGCGTGATGCTGTTCGGTTGTTCGGCTCAAAGCGAGCCGCAAGTTTGGTGAGCCGAACTAACCGTCCGGCTCGAAAATGATGCTAGCCCCATCCGGCCGTTACGTCGATGGGTTGTCCCTGACTTGCCGACAACCGACAGCCGGTACTTGGCGAGCGGTAGCCGGTGGGCCGCTGTGCACCCTCAGGCGACGACGAGTTCCACCCCGGCGCCGGTGCACTGCCGGGCGAGGTCGTCGTGGTGCCGGTCGGTGACGATCGCGTCCACCCGGTCCAGGTCGCAGACCTTCCGGAAGTCGTGAGCGCCGACCTTGGTGTGGTCCATCACCACGACCACCCGGCGGGCCTGGTCCATCACCGCGTTCTTCAGCTCGGCTTCGGCGACGTCGGACACGGTGAACCCGACCGTGGACAGCCCGGTCACCCCGATGAACGCGGTGTTGACGGTGAACTGCCGCACCGCCTCCAGGGCGAGCGGGCCGACGAAGCAGCCGCCGAGCGTGCGGTAGTGCCCGCCGAGCACGGTGTGCCGGATGGTGGGTACGTCGGCCAGCACCTGCGCCACACCGACCGCGTTGGTGAGCACGTTGACCTGCCGCGGGTGACGGCCCTCGGCCGGCTCACCCCGCTCGCTCGCCGGCCCGGTGAGGGCCAGCCGCAGCTCTTCGGTGAGCGCGAGGATCGTGGTGCCGCTGTCGAGGTAGACGGCGTCCCCGTCGGAGATCAGGCCCAGGCACGCCGTCGCGATGGCGCGCTTGCCCTCGACGTTGTGCCGGGCCCTGGTGGCCAGCTCCGGGTCGTAGGTCGGGCGGATCGCGAGCGCGCCGCCGTGCGTACGCCGGAGTTTGTGCTGGCGGTCCAGGTCGGCGATGTCCTTGCGGACGGTGGGTTCGGCGACTCCGAGCAGGTCGGCGAGCTCGGCCACCCGCACCCTGCCGCGGGACGCGACCAGCTCCAGGATGTGGGTACGGCGTTCCTCGGTGAACACCCTGCTGCCGGGCCCCGTCATCGCACCGGCCCGTGGGCGCGCAGGAAGTCGCGTACCCGCGGCACGTCGTCCTCGGTGGCGTCCTGGACGATGACCGGCACCCGGCGGGGGAGGGTCGCGTGCAGCGCGAGCACGAGGTCGTAGTCGAGCAGCCCGGTGCCGGCCGCGGCGTAGCCAGAGGTCACCACGTCCTTGGCGTGCAGGCACACGACCGAGTCGCCGAGGGCGTCGAACGCCGCGGTGAGGATGCGCTTCTGGTCACCGGCCGTGGCCGGGTCGAGAAGGTTCGCCGGGTCGAGCACGATGCCGACGAGGTGGGCGTCGGAGCCGAGCTCGGTCAGCAGCCGGCCCGCCCGGCCGGCGTCGGTGACGACGTTGCCGGGTTCGGGTTCCACCCCGAGCCGGACGCCGGCCCCTTCCGCGGCGGGCAGCAGGACGTCAAGCGTCTCGCGCAGGTCGTGCCAGGCCGCCGGCTCGTCGTTGCCCGGGTGCCGCCGCCAGATGTCGTCGGTGTCCCGGGTGCCCGTGCACAGGGTCACCACCTCCGCGCCGAGCTGTGCGGCGTACGGGATGAACGCGGCCGCGGCGGCGGTCCGCCGGCGCCGGGTGGCGACGTCGGGGTGGATCGTGTTGTACGTCGCGGACACGCCCCAGACGCGGACACCCGCGGCGGCGAAGTCTGCCCGGACCCGTGCGTGGTCGAGCGGCCCGTCCGGGTGGGTGGGGTCGGTCGGCGGATCCGGGATGGTCGGCCGGCCGAACGCGGAGAGGTTCAGCTGGGTCGTGGTGAAGCCGTGCTCTGCGACGGCGGCGGCGACCCCGGCCGCGGTCGGGCGGGAAAAGACCCGCGCGAAGATGCCCAGCTCGGCCGGCTCGCCGGCGGAGCGGCTCGCCGTGTCGGGGGCGGTTCCGCTCACGGGGTCACCTCCTTGCCGTCGGCGGCGGCGCTGTCCCGGACCGCCTCGATCAGCCGCAGCGCGGTCACCCCGTCCGCGCCGGAGGGGTCGACCGGCCCGTTCGTGGCGATCGCGGCGGCAAACGCCTCGAGCTGCAGCTGATACGGATCGGCGGCGCCGAACACCGGGACGCGGGTCTCGCCGTCGCGTTCCAGGTGTACCCGCACGGTGCTGGCCTGACGGAAGAACGGAAACGTGGACCGGATGCTGACCTGGCCGTACTCGCCGTGGAGGTCCATGCCCTCGGCGTAGTCCGCGTGGATGTCGGCGGTGATCTCGAACGACGCCAGCCCGCCGCCGGGCAGCCGCCCGGTCCCGTGCCAACTGCAGTCGCGTCCGTGGCCGGCGAACTGTGCCCGCACCGACGTGGGCACACCGGCGAGGTTGGCGAGGCCGTCGAAGACGTGCGCGCCGTGGGTGTTGAGCAGGTAGTGCGCCCGGTCGGCCTTGAACTCCGCCTCGGTCCGGCGTACGTCGTCGTCCACGACCATGGCGGGGAACAGCGCCGCCTCCGTCGGGGGACGGAGCCGGGACTGGATGCGGTACCAGCTGCTGACGCTGAGCAGGGCGCCGAGCCGGGGCACGGCCGCGCGGGCGTACGCGATTCCCGGGTCGTGCCGCCGCATCGCGCCGACCTGCAGCTTGAGCCCGCTGGCATCGGCCAGGTCGGCGAGCTCCGCGGCCTGGGCGCTGGTGGCCGCCGCGGGCTTCTCCACCAGGACGTGCGCTCCGGCGTTCAGCGCGGCGGTGACCACGGGGTGGTGGAACCGGTCGGGTACGGCGACCAGCACCGCGTCCGGGTGCGCCTGGCCGAGCAGCTCCTCCACGGTGGCGAAGGCGGGGACGTCGTACTTCGCCGCCACTCCCTGCGCCAGCTGAGGGCTGGTGTCCCCGACGCCGACCAAGGTGACCGCGCCGGTCTTGGCGATCGCGGGCAGGTGGACGGCCTGGCTGATCCGCCCGCATCCGATCACCCCGAGCCGCAGCGGCGGGCGGGGGGACCCGGAGGTGGCCGGGGGCGGCGGTGGTGCGGCGGGGCTCGACATCGGGGTACCCTTCGGTTCGGGTCGCTTCGATCGGCTTCGGTTACGAACTCGAACCGAGTCTAATCGAAGGTAGCAGGTGTCGACGACCCCCGCCGGACGAGGCGAAAGCCGCCCTCGTCGTCCCGCCCCCGCTCGCCGAAGGAGCTTCCGTGGAGGCCTACGTCTCACTCTGGTCCGCCGACCTGCTCGACCTCGGTGCCGCCGTCGACCGGCTCGCCGGCGTCGCCGACGGGTTCCACCTCGACGTGTTCGACGGGCACGCCGTGCCGGACCTGCTCTTCGGCCCCGACCTGGTGGCCGCGCTGCGCGACCGCACCGACGCGACGCTCGACGTGCACCTGATGGTCGCCCGCCCCGACGACTGGATCGACCGGTTCGCCGACGCGGGTGCGGACCTGATCACCGTGCACACCAGCGCCTGCCCCGACGTCCGTACGACTCTGCGGAGCATCCGGTCCCGCGGCGTGCGGGCCGGGCTCGGACTGGAGACACACGAACCCACCGGCCACGCCGTCGCGCACTTCGACGACGCCGACCGGGTGCTGGTGATGGGCACCGTGGTCGGGGTGAAGGGCTGCGAGCAGGACCCCGCGACACCGGCCCGGGTCGGGGACCTGGTCGCGGCACGTACGGCGGGTCGCGCCCAGGGCTCCGGCTCCGCGCCGCGGATCGTGGTCGACGGCGGCATCCGTCCGCACACCGTCCCCGCCCTGGCGCGGGCCGGTGCGGACGGCGTGGTGCCCGGCTCGCTGGTCTTCGGCGCCGGCGATCCCGCGTCGGCGGTGCGGTGGCTGCACGACCTGCCGGCCGGGACCGGCGACGAGGCCGGCGACCTGGCGGGTGCCACGAAATATTCACCCTCGGTGGGGGATGTGCCGTCGAGGGGGTAAAGGGACTCTCGGCCGAAGTCCACGGGGGTGCCGTGGTTTCTCGAAGAGAGGTGCACGATGGGGTCCAGGTCCCGGATGAAGGACATGCGCGGCGGCGTTCGCCGTCCGCGTCGCGCCCTGAAGGCGATGGGCATGGTGGCCGGTCTGATCTGCGTTGCCGCCGCCACCGCGGCGATGGCGCGCCGCTCGAAGCACTGAGCCGCCGGTCTACTCGGCGCGAGCCGCCGGCCCACCGGATCCGCCTCGGCGCGCCGGGCCGAGCGGGTCCGGTGATCGGCCCGGCGCCGTGCCGACCTGTGGCCGACCGGTCCTGACCGGTGGCTGACCGGTGGGTGCCGACCGGGTGAGGCTCGCGGCTCCGGGATTCGCCGAGGGTGCCAGTCCCCGACCCCGCCAGTGGTTCGGGACCTTCGGCGCACCTCGTTCGGCCGGAGACACCCGAATGCCTCACTGGACGTTCGCGGTCGGTGTCGGACACTGTTGATCGGCACAGATCGGCGGGCCCCGCTCGTTCGGGCCCGCTTCGCCATGTCCGGCAACCGGCAGCCCTGCCAGGAGGACTCGTCCGATGCGTACGCCCGCCCTTTCCCACGACGACCACACCGACGCAGGGGGCAGGCACGAGACGCCACCCGTCCTCGTCGTCGCCCACCGCGGCGCGTCGGGGGTGGCACCGGAGAACACCGTCGCGGCGATCCGCGCGGCCGCGCGGGAGGGTGCGGACTTCGCCGAGGTCGACGTGGTGCTGACCCGCGACGGAGTTCCGGTCCTGTTCCACGACAACACGTTGGTACGCACCACCGACGCCACCACGGTCTTCCCCGACCGGGCGCCCTGGCAGCCCGGCGACTTCACCCTTGCCGAACTGCGCCGGCTCGACGCCGGCTCGTGGTTCGCCGACAGCTTCGCCGGTGAACGCATCCCGACCCTCGCCGAGGCGCTGGCGGCGTTCGACGAGTACGGCATCGGCCTGTGGGCCGAGCTCAAAGGAGCGAACCGGCATCCGGACTTCGTGGCGGCGGTCACCGAGGTGCTCCGCACCATCCCTGGCGGCTGGCTGACCGCACCCGACCGGCACCGGCGGTTCGTCGCCACGTCGTTCTCCTTCGACCCGCTGGCGAAGTTCGCCGCCGAGATCGACCACGCGGTTCCGCTCGGCGGGATCGTCGAGGCGGTGCCCGGCGACGAGACCCTGCGCCAGGTCGGCGGCTGGATGGACTACTTCATCCCGAACTTCCGGCGGCTGCGTCCCGGTGACCTGGTGCGCATCCGGGCGGCCGGGATGCGGCCGGCGTTCTGGTGCCCGAACCACCCGGCGGCGGTCGCCTCGCTGGCCGCGCAGGGCGCGACCGCGGTGATCCAGAACTACCCCGGGGTGGCCCGGGCGGTGCTCGACGGGCAGCCGGCGTTCCCGGCGCAGACGGTGGTCGTCGAACGCGTCGCGGACGGCCCGGCGGACGCCTCTGCCGGGACCGCCGGCGGCGGCCGGTACGCCGTCCTGCGCAACCTGACCGGCGAGCCGGTGGATCTCGGCGGATGGTACGTACGCGACGATCCGGGCGTACGGCTGTCGATCGCGCCCGGCGTGACGATCCCGGCGCGCGGGACGCTGGAAGTGCACGCGGCGCCCGGCCAGGACGGTTCCCGCGACGGTGCCCACGACGGCGCCCGGGCTGCCCGGGATGGGTGGCAGGACGGGTCTGCCCGCTCTGCCGCCCAGCCCTCCGGGCCCGGTTTCGCCCGCGGCCGCAACAGCGTCGCCCTGCACCGGCCCGACGGGGTGGTGGTCGACGTCGCGGGCGACGAGCCGACCGCGTAAGGTATCCCCGGCTGCCGAGGGAGATCGAAGCCCGGCGGGCCGGCGACGCCTGTTGCCGGTTCGGTTCGCGCGGTCTGAGCGGGAGGTGACCGAAAGGTCATGTCGTGCCCGGATCGGGTGGCTCGCACCAAGGACACCGCTTCGGTGGTATCCCGGTGTCGAGGGGGTTCGGGGCTCTTGTATTCTCGGTTGTCGCTCGCCCCAATAGCTCAGTCGGTAGAGCGTCTCCATGGTAAGGAGAAGGTCTACGGTTCGATTCCGTATTGGGGCTCTGTGGCCGGAGCCGCCCGCTCGGGCGGCCAACCGGTCCGGCGGCGGTGTAGCTCAGACGGTAGAGCAAGCGGCTCATAATCGCTGTGTCGCCGGTTCGAGTCCGGCCACCGCTACGACCGCGGCCAGCCGGTGGGAGACCACCGGCGGGGCCGTTCTTGCATGACTGCGTACTATTGCAGGACCGACTGTCCCGACGGATCACAAGAGGCATCCCGTGGCTAGCAAGAGTTCCGACGTCCGCCCCAAGATCACCTTGGCGTGCACTGAGTGCCGGGAGCGCAACTACATTACGCGCAAGAACCGTCGTAACGACCCCGACCGGCTCGAGATGAAGAAGTTCTGCCCGCGCTGCCGGACCCACCGGGCGCACCGCGAGACTCGATAGGTTCTCGACGCTTCGCATCGATTGGGCCGCCCCACCGGAATGGTGGGAGCGGCCCTTTTCGCGTGCCCGAGGTGCGCACGGAGTGTGCCCGAAGGGGGACGTGGACGCCGCCCCGAGCGTGCCCGGGCGTGCGCCGAGACACCTGACCGGGCGCGCGGACTTCGGTCGGTCGGCTCCGGTACGGTCGCGTACATGCCCGTCGACTCCACGCTGGTCGGCCGAACCTACGCGACGAAGACGCCGTACGAAGTCGGCCGAGAGAAGATCCGCGAGTTCGCCGATGCGGTCGGCGACCCCAGTCCCGCCTACCGCGACCCCGACGCCGCCCGCGCGCTCGGCCATCCCGACGTGGTGGCCCCGCCGACCTTCCCGATCGTGGTGGCGTTCCAGCTGCTGAACGAGCTGTTCGCCGACCCCACCACCGGGCTCGCGCTGCACCGGGTCGTGCACGCCGACCAGAAGTTCGCCGCCGACCGGCCCATCCACCCCGGCGACGAACTGGTGGCCACGCTCACCATCGAGAACGTCCGCCAGGTCGCCGGCACCGATCTGATCCTCACCCGCACCGACATCCGGACCGCCGACGGCGCGCCCGTCTGCACCGCGCGCGCGAGCGTGGTCCACCGCGAGGAGGCCGCATGACCGCCGAACGCGTTCCGGCGTACGACGAGGTGGAGAAGGGCACCGAGCTGCCCTCGGTCAGTGTCCAGGTGCGCCGGGAGGATCTCGTCCGCTACGCCGGTGCCTCCGGAGACTTCAACCGGATCCACTGGAACCCCCGGGTGGCCCGCGAGGTCGGCCTGCCCGACGTGATCGCACACGGCATGCTCACGATGGGCGCCGGCGCCCGGGTGCTCACCGAGTGGGCGGTCGACCCGGCCCGGGTGGTGGAGTACTCCGTCCGGTTCACCCGTCCGGTGACCGTCCCCGACGACGACGAGGGCGTGACGGTGACGTTCGGCGGGAAGGTCGCCGACAAGCTGCCCGACCGCGTGGTGCGGGTCGACCTCACCGCCGTCGCCGCCGGCGAGAAGGTCTTCGGCGCCGCCCGGGCCATGGTCCGGCTGGACTGACCGTGCCCGACCACCTGCCCGTGCCCGAACGTACCAACGTCCCGCTCGCCGAGCTGACCACGCTCCGCCTCGGTGGCCCGGCCAAGCGCCTGGTCGAGGTCGACGACGAGGCCGCCCTGCTCGAGACGGTGCGTGCTGCCGACGCGACGGGCGAGCCGCTGCTGGTCCTCGGCGGCGGCAGCAACGTCGTGGTCGCCGACGAGGGCTTCCCGGGGACCGTTCTGCACGTGTGCACCCGGGGCGTACGAGTGGAGTCCCAGGACGCCTGCGGCGGCGCCGTCGTACGGGTCGCGGCGGGGGAGAGCTGGGACGGCTTGGTCGCCCGCGCCGTCGCCGAGGGATGGGTGGGCGTCGAGGCGCTGTCGGGAATTCCCGGCCTGGTCGGGGCCGCGCCGATCCAGAACGTCGGCGCCTACAGCCAGGAGGTTGCCCAGACCCTCGCGCAGGTGCGGGTGTGGGACCGGGAGGACGCAGCCGTACGCACGTTCGCCGCGCAGGAGTGCGGCTTCGGCTACCGCGCCAGCAGGTTCAAGCGGTCACCGCAGCGGTACGTCGTCCTCGAGGTGGCGTTCCAGTTCCGGCTGGGGGAGCTGGGCGCGCCGGTGCAGTACGCCGAGCTCGCCCGCACCCTCGGGGTCGAGGCCGGCACGCGGGCACCGTCCGCGGATGTCCGGGCCGCGGTGCTTCGCCTGCGGGCGGGCAAGGGCATGGTGCTCGACGCCGCCGACCACGACACCTGGAGCGCGGGGTCGTTCTTCACCAACCCGGTGATCCCGGCGGAGGCGGCGGCCGGGCTGCCCGCGCTGGCGCCCCGCTTCCCGGCAGGCGACGGGCAGGTCAAGACGAGTGCCGCCTGGCTGATCGAGCATGCCGGGTTCGGCAAGGGGTACGGCACCGGACCGGCCCGGCTGTCGAGCAAGCACACGCTGGCCCTCACCAACACTGGTTCCGCCTCCACCGCCGACCTGCTGGCGCTGGCCCGGGAGATCCGGTCGGGCGTCCTCGGCAGGTTCGGCGTCGACCTCGTGAACGAACCCGTCCTGGTCGGCTGCGAGCTGTAGACCGCGGTCCGACTGTGATCGGGGCACCCGGTCACAGGCCGAGGGCCGCCCGCAGGTCCGCCCGGCGCAGCTGGTCCGCGCACCAGGCGAAGTGCCCGTCGCCGCCGTCCGGGTCGTAGGCGTTCGCGCCGGCGATCGCGTAGCAGGCGCGGTAGAGGTGCAGCAGCGAAGGCGGGTAGCCGAACTCCGCGACGATCCATCCGCTCAGGGTCCGGTCGATCTCCGCGGCCCGCGGGCTGTACATGTCGAAGAAACCCGCGGCCAGGCCGGCGTCGAACGCCGGGTCGCCTGCCGTGGTCAGGAAACCCCAGTCCAGGACGCTGGCCACCCGCAGGCCGCCTTCGCCCACGGGCTCGACCAGGACGTTCGGTGGGCACAGGTCGCCGTGCACGATCGCCGTCTCGCCGTCGGGCAGAGCTCGAAGTCCGGCTCGGACCCGCTCCAGCAGCGTGTCGAACGCGGGCACCGCCGACCGCAGCACGGTCCCGTACGCCTCGGCCCTGCGGTCGACCAGCGCGCGCAGCGCGGTCGGCCAGGACGAGCCGGCGTCGCGGTAGAAGGCGGCCGGCTCGGCCATCACCGGCAACGCCCGGGCCGACGGGCCACCCTTGGTGTCCCGCAGGGCGGCGAGTACGTCGACGAACGTACGCAGCGCCGCCTCGGTCGGGCCGTGCGCCGTCACGAACTCCGACAACGTCCGGCCGTGCAGCCGGCGTTCGATCGTGACCGGCGTACCGTCGACGACCCGGACGGCGTGGATGCACGGCGTCGCGAACGGCAGACCGGCGGCGTCCAGGTCGGCGTAGAAGTCCCGCAGCCGGTGCAGGGCGGCCGGTGAGTGACGGAACCAGACCTTCGCCACCGTGTCGTCGTCCACGGCGTAGACGACGCCGTCCATGCCGGCGCCGAGGGTGTCGTCGACCGGGAGGCCGAGCGCCTGCAGCCGGTCGATCCACCACCACTGCGGCTCGCCGGCGTCGGACGGGGGAGCGCCGCCACCCGCCCGGATCTGCTCGCGTTCCGGCCGTTCCGAGACCTCCGGCCGTTCCGAGACCTCCGGCCGTTCCGAGACCTCCGGCCGTTCTGAGACCTCCGGCCGTTCCGAGACCTCCGGCCGCTCGCCGCCGGCGATCCCGTCCGCCGGTTCGGCCAGCCAGCGGTCCACGCCGCCCAGCAGCCGGTCCCGCACGGGTGCCGGCGCCCTCGAGGCACGCACCGACATCCGGGCCAGCTCGGCGAGTTCGGCGTCGGTGAAGCCGAGCCCTCTGGCGAGTTCGTACTGCCCGACCAGCCGCACCCCGAACAGCAGCGGGTCGTCGGCGCCCAGCGCGATCCGCGCCCCCGCGTCGAACAGCTTCCGCAGCGGCACCACGTCGGCCTCGGGGTAGACGCCCAGCGCGACGTTGGACGCCGGGCAGACCTCCAGCGGCACCCCGGCCTCGGCTACCCGGTCCAGCAGCGCGGGGTCCTCCACCGTGCGCACGCCGTGGCCCACCCGGGTCGCGCCGAGCAGGTCCAGGCACGTGCGCACGCTGTCCGGGCCGCACAGCTCACCGCCGTGCGGCATCGAGCCGAGTCCCGCCTCGGTCGCGATGGAGAACGCCCGGGCGAAGTCCTCGGTCCGCCCCCGGCGCTCGTCGTTGGACAGCCCGAACCCGACCACGCCGTGCCCGGCGTACTGCGCGGCCAGCCGGGCGAGCGTCCGCGCGTCCATCGGGTGCCGGGTGCGGTTGGCGGCGATCACCAGCCCGACGCCCACCCCGGTCCGGTCGGCGGCCTGGCGTACGGCGTCCAGGACGAGCTCGGTGAACGCGGTGATGCCGCCGAACCGGTTCGCGTAGCCGGAGGGGTCGACCTGGATCTCCAGCCAGCCCGACCCCTCGCGCGCCTCGTCCTCGACGGTCTCGCGCACCAGCCGGCGTACGTCGTCGGCGGTGACCAGCACCGACCGGGCGATGTCGTACAGCCGCTGGAAGCGGAACCAGCCCTTCTCGTCGGTGGCCAGCAACCGCGGCGGCCACTCGTCGCGCAACGCGTCGGGCAGGTGGAGGCCGTGCTGCCCGGCCAGCTCGACCAGCGTCCCGTGCCGCATCGACCCGGTGAAGTGCAGGTGCAGATGCGCCTTCGGCAGCGTGCCGAGCGGGCGTACGCCGGGGCGGGCTCCGCTCACCTCAGTTCTGCGCCTCGGACAGCAGCTTCTGGATCCGGGTGACGCCCTCCACCAGGTCGTCGTCGCCGAGCGCGTACGAGAACCGCAGGTAGCCCGGCGTGCCGAACGCCTCGCCCGGAACCACCGCGACCTCGACCTCCTCCAGGATGAGCTCGGCCAGCTCGGCGGAGGTGGCCGGCCGGCGGCCGCGGATCAGCTTGCCCAGCGCGCCCTTCACCGACGGGTAGGCGTAGAACGCGCCCTTCGGCGTGGGGCAGGTGAAGCCGGGCACCTCCGAGAGCAGCTCGACGATGGTGCGCCGGCGCCGGTCGAACGCGTCCCGCATCTCCGCCGCCGCCGAGAGGTCACCCGACACCGCGGCGAGTGCGGCTCGCTGCGCGACGTTGCTGACGTTGCCGGTCGCGTGGGACTGCAGGTTGACGCCGGCCTTCACCACGTCGGTGGGGCCGATCAGCCAGCCGACCCGCCAGCCGGTCATGGCGTACGTCTTGGCGACGCCGTTGACCACGATGCAGCGGTCGGCGAGCTCGGGCACCAGCACCGGCAGGGACGCGGACTTCTCGCCGTCATAGGTGAGGTGTTCGTAGATCTCGTCGGTGATCACCCACAGGCCGTTCTCGGCGGCCCAGCCGCCGATCTCGCGCAGCCGCTCGACGGGGTAGACCGCGCCACTGGGGTTGGAGGGCGAGCACATCAGCAGGACCTTGGTCCGCGGGGTGCGGGCGGCCTCCAGCTGTTCGACGGTGACGAGGTAGTCCTGGGTCTCGTCGGCGAGCACCGGCACCGCCACGCCGCCGGCGAGGCCGATCGACTCGGGGTAGGTGGTCCAGTACGGCGCGGGCAGCAGCACCTCGTCGCCCGGGTCCAGGAGCAGTGCGAACGCCTCGTAGATCGCCTGCTTGCCGCCGTTGGTGACGAGCACCTGGGCCGGCGTCACCTCATACCCGGAGTCGCGCTCGGTCTTCGCCGCGATCGCCTTGCGCAGCTCGGGCAGTCCGCCGGCGGGGGTGTAGCGGTGGTTGCGCGGATCGCGGCAGGCCTGGGCGGCCGCGTCGACGATGTAGTCGGGGGTGGGGAAGTCGGGCTCGCCGGCGCCGAACCCGATCACGGGACGCCCGGCCGCCTTCAGTGCCTTCGCCTTTCCGTCGACCGCCAGCGTGGCCGATTCGGCGATGGCCGCGACCCGGGCGGCGATCCTGGCCCGGTCGCTCGCGGGTGCTGCGAGGGACTCGTCCACGGCCGGCGTGGACTGCCCGCTCCTGGGGCTGGTCTCAGGGCTCGTCTCGGGGCTGGTCTCGGGGCTGGTCATGACAGTTATCGTGGCACCTCGCGGGCGTACGCGCGGTGGCGGGGCGAGGGTGTCGGCGAGTCTCCGCCGGATCGGGGGGGTGGTACAAACCGCCCGGGTCGGTTCGACCTTCGGCGCCGCCACCCCGTACACTCTTCCATCGGTGGTCTGAGGACCTCTCCGAAGCGTGCCCAGGACATTGTGCTGGCGCGCGCCACGTGGAGGCTTTCCGATCTCCGTAGGGCAGTGGCTCAATTGGTAGAGCACCGGTCTCCAAAACCGGCGGTTGGGGGTTCGAGTCCCTCCTGCCCTGCAGGCCTCGGCCGGTTGGCCGAAGTCGCGCGCGTCGCCCCCGGCGGACGATGCGTGGGTGGTAGCACTAACGGGGACGTTCGTTCGTTCCTCATGTAGTGCGACCGCCCAGCCCGGGCGGAGTGTCCGGCCGGGCCAGAGACCGGTGAGGACGAAAGTGACGGAGACCCGCGGATCCACCGCGACCCCGGAGCGTGCTCGCCCGGACAAGAAGGGCGAAAGCGGCGGTAGTCCCGTCGCACGCGTCAGCCTGTTCTACCGCCAGGTGGTTGCGGAGCTTCGCAAGGTCATCTGGCCCACGCGTGACCAGCTGACGACCTACTGGTCGGTGGTGCTGGTCTTCGTGCTCGTGGTGATCGCGATCGTCTCGCTGCTCGACCTGGGCATCGGCCAGCTGATGTTCAAGATCTTCGGCTGACGGCGCGTACGCCGCCCGAGAGCCCCGTACCACCGCCGGACGATCAAGAAATCGCTGAAGAAGACGGAGTACCAAGAGTGTCCGACCTCGACGACGAGATCCGCGACCTGCAGCGCGCGGATTCGGAGCAGGCAGCTGCCGACGCCGACACCCCGGCCGGCGAGCCTGCCGACGAGGCCTCGGCCGACTCCGAGCAGACCAGCCCCGAGACGAGCCCGGAGATCAGCTCCGAGGCCGGTGCCGACGAGAGCGACGCGGCCGAGGCCGGCGCCGGCGAGGCGACCGAGGACCTGACCGCCGACGACTCTGGCGACACCGCGGCCGAGCCCACCGAGGACGCCGAGCCCACCGCGGAGGACGCACTCGCGGAGTTCCAGGCGGCCCTGCGGTCCAAGCCCGGCGACTGGTTCGTGATCCACACCTATTCGGGCATGGAGAACCGCGTCAAGACCAACCTCGAGAACCGCATCCAGTCCCTCAACATGGAGGACTACATCTACGAGGTGGTCGTTCCCCAGGAGGAGCGCGCGGAGATCAAGAACGGCCAGCGGCGGATGGTGCGGCGCACCGTCCTCCCCGGCTACGTCCTGGTCCGGATGGACCTCACCGACGAGTCGTGGGCGGCCGTCCGGCACACTCCTTCGGTGACCGGCTTCGTCGGCCACGCCCACCAGCCGGTGCCGCTCGGCCTCGACGAGGTTGAGAAGATGCTGGCTCCGGAGGTCGAGGAGACCAAGGGGGAGCCGGACAAGAAGAAGAAGGCCGAGGTCGTCGACTTCGCGGTGGGCGACTCGGTCATGGTGGTCGATGGGCCGTTCGCGACCCTGCACGCGACGATCACCGAGCTCAACCCCGACGCACAGAGGGTCAAGGCCCTCGTCGAGATCTTCGGCCGGGAGACTCCGGTGGAGCTGTCGTTCACGCAGATCCAGAAGGTCTGACGGCCCGGCCGACCCTCGCCCGCTTTCACCACCCAAGAGGACCCGAACACCTATGCCTCCGAAGAAGAAGATCGCCTCCGTACTCAAGCTCCAGCTGCAGGCTGGCGCCGCCACCCCCGCCCCGCCGGTGGGTACGGTGCTCGGCCCGACCGGCATCAACATCATGGAGTTCACGAAGGCCTACAACGCCGCGACCGAGTCCCAGCGGGGCAACGTCATCCCCGCCGAGATCACGATCTACGAGGACCGGTCGTTCAGCTTCGTCACCCGGACCCCTCCGGCCGTGGAGCTGATCAAGAAGGCCATCAGCCTCGACAAGGGCTCGCCGACCCCGCACACCGCGAAGGTCGGCACCATCTCGCGCTCCCAGGTGCGCGAGATCGCCGAGATGAAGATGCCCGACCTGAACGCCAACGACATCGACGCCGCCATGAAGGTCGTCGAGGGTACGGCGCGGTCGATGGGCGTCACGGTCTCCGAGTAGCCCGTACGGCAGCCAGAACTATTCAGCCGGACTCCGGTCCGGTGTCCGTGGGAGGGCCCGCGCTGGCCCGCACCACGACTCCACCAGCGATCGCAAGGAGTGATCATGAAGCGCAGCAAGTCCTACCGCGCCGCGGCCGAGAAGGTCGACCAGGCCGCCCTGCACGACCCCCGCGAGGCGGTGGCGCTGGCCAAGCAGAACGCCGGCAAGAAGTTCGACGAGACCGTGGACGTCGCGATGCGTCTCGGTGTCGACCCCCGCAAGGCCGACCAGATGGTGCGCGGCACCGTCAACCTTCCGCACGGCACCGGCAAGACCGCTCGGGTCCTGGTCTTCGCCACCGGACAGAAGGCTGAGGACGCCATCGCCGCCGGCGCCGACCACGTGGGCTCCGACGACCTGATCGAGCGGATCCAGGGCGGCTGGCTCGACTTCGACGCCGTTGTCGCCACGCCGGACCTGATGGGCAAGGTCGGCCGGCTCGGCCGGGTGCTCGGCCCCCGCGGTCTGATGCCGAACCCGAAGACCGGCACCGTCACCCCGGACGTCACCAAGGCCGTGACCGACATCAAGGGCGGAAAGATCGAGTTCCGCGTGGACCGGCACTCCAACCTGCACTTCATCATCGGCAAGGCGTCCTTCACCGAGGACCAGCTGGCGGAGAACTACGGCGCCGCCCTCGACGAGGTGCTGCGGCTCAAGCCGTCGGCCTCGAAGGGCCGCTACATCCGCAAGGTCACGATGTCGACGACGATGGGCCCGGGTGTTCCGATCGACCCGGCCAAGACCGTCTCGACCGCTGAGGCCCAGGCCTGACGCTCGACCGTCCGGAACGCCCCCGCACCACTCGGTGCGGGGGCGTTCTGCTTTCACCGCACGACGTGCCGGAAGTCGTCGCCGTGCCGGGGCAACGCCCGGTGACATTTCTGCGTCAGACCTTCGTTCGGTGCTTCCGGGTGCTGATCACGCGCGGTTAGGATGTGGACGCCTCGTCCCGGACGGGTGACGAGGCGACGGGCTACGGGGGTACTCGGTCTTGCGGTTCACAGGTGGGCTGACCAACGGGCGTGCGGCGACCAGGATGGTCGCGGTCGCCGCGGGTGTCGTTCTCGGACTGTCGGTGACGGCGTGTGGTGGAGACTCTCCGCAGCCGACGACGTTGGACACCCCGACCGCCAAGCCCACCCCCTCGAAGTCGGCCACACCGACCCCGACGCCCTCGGACAGCCCGGCGAAGCCCGGCAGGATCGAGACGTTCGGGCCGACGCCTACCGGCCCGGACGCCGCCGCGGTCAAGGGCTTCGTGACGCAGTACGTCGGCGCGGTCAACAAGGCGATCGAGAACGGCAACGTCTCAAAGCTCCGCCAGATGTACACCAGCGGATGTCTGGACTGCGTGCAGCTCGTCGCCAGTATCAGGTCCACGTACAGCGGTGGCGGGAAGTTCGTCGGAGGTCTCTACACCCAGAACCACGTCGAGGTGTTCTCCGAATCCGGTGGGACCTACATGGTGCGCGTACGTTCCCTCTCCACCGCCTGGAAGCAGTACAACTCCGCCGGCTCGGTGATCAACCAGGGGCCGGCCGAGCGAGTGACGTACACATACGGCGTGCGGAAGATCAGCGGCAACTGGCAGTTGACAGCCGGGGGGAAGTCGCAATGAGGGCAACGAGGAGAGGCATCGGCGTCGCGCTGGGCAGTTTTCTCCTGCTGGCGTTCGGGCTGGTGGCCCCGGACGCGCACGCGGACATCCCGCGTGGGGACGTCGGCTGGCAGTACAGCGAGTCCGGGAAGGGCTACTACCAACCGCCCAAGGGCACGCCCACGCCTTCGCAACCACCCGGTCCGAACGACTGGGTGCAGGAGGTCCTGATCAACCAGCCGGCATGGGACTGCCAGGGTGCCGGGATCGGTGACTGCGACCCGCTGGCGATCTGGTGCAACCCGGACCTGTCACCGAATCCGCGAGAGCCGATCTACGTGCGCTCGGTCGTCCGCTATCAGTGGAAGGACCGCGGGGACCGCTCGAAGTGGCACGGGACGGCAGACTGCTACCCCACCCCGGAGTGGGTTCCGATCGAGCAACTCAGCTACGACTTCAAGTACGAGATCCAGCGCAACCTGCCCAAGCCGAAGATCTCACTGCATCCAGCTCCGAAGACTTTGGTCAACCTGCCGACGATCGTCTCCGTCGACGATCCCGGAACGCAGACCTTCGACATCACGGTCCCGCCATCGCAGGGACGCAGCTTCGAACTACACGGCCAGATCACCGCCACACCGGACTACACCTGGACCTTCGAGGACGGCAACGGAGCCAAGCACACCGTCAAGGGGGCGGGGCGAGAGTTCGACGGCACACTTCCATATGGCCACCCCGGCTACTACGTGACGAACACCTTCGGGATGGCCGGCCAGGGCAAGGTGCATCTGCAGGTGCGCTGGACGGGAACGGTCGTCGTGGACACCGTCCCGCCACAGCCGATCGTTCCGGTCACCTTCGACGTGGACGCGGGCGTGCAGGTGGTCGAGTCCCACCCGGTGCTCCGACGGTAGGTGGAGACGCGCCAGGATCGCCGATGGCCTGATGTCCCCAGCATCGGCTCGGTGATCGCGACCCTGGTCCTGTAGCGGGAAAGATCGCGTTCTTCCGGGGGAGAATCGAGCGATCCCCGGACCTGGGTGCGGACCGACACACGCCTGAGGGTGAGGCCGATTTGGCGGCCGGGGGAGGTGTCCCGTATTCTGGCCGCTGCCGAAGACCGCTGGTTTGCCTCCCTCCGGGGTGGCTGAAGGTCCCGCACGTCGGGCGGCCCGCGCAGGCGTCACGTGGTTACGAAGTCAAGATCAGGTTTCCGGGTCGCGGGTCCACCGCGAGCGGAGTCCTGGCCCTCGAGTTCGTGTTCGCCCCGTACGCATGCGTACGGGGCTTTTCGCATTGTGTGGGTTCCTTCGCGGGCCGCGGTCGCAGGCCCCCCGAGGAAGGAGATCCATGGCGAAGCCGGACAAGGCAACCGCCGTCGCAGAGCTCACGGACCAGTTCCGTGACTCCGCCGGCGCGGTCCTTACCGAGTATCGCGGACTCACCGTGAAGCAGCTGCAGGAACTGCGGCGCTCCATCGGTGACAACGCCAGTTACGCCGTGGTGAAGAACACGCTGACCAGGATCGCGGCGAAGGAGGCGGGAGTCGAGATCGCCGACGAGCTTCTCGTCGGTCCCTCGGCCATCGCGTTCATCAGCGGCGACCCGGTCGAGGTCGCCAAGGGTCTGCGTGACTTCGCCAAGGCCAACCCCAATCTCGTCATCAAGGGCGGTGTGCTCGAGGGCAAGTCCCTCGCCGTCGACGAGATCACCAGGCTCGCTGACCTCGAGTCCCGCGAGGTCCTGCTCGCGAAGCTCGCGGGCGCGATGCTGGCGTCGCTTTCGGGCGCCGCCTCGCTGTTCCAGGCCCCGCTGTCGCAGGCCGCCCGGCTCGCCGAGGCGCTGCGTCAGAAGGTCGAGGAGGAGGGTTCGGCCGCAGGTGCCGACACCGCCCCCGAGGCCGACGCCGAGGCCGCACCGGAAGCCAGCTCCGACGCGTCGGACGCCGGCGAGTCCAGCGAGTCCTGACCTGACCAGGTCTGACCGTCACCACTGCACGACACACGGAAGGTACGCCACTCATGGCTAAGCTCAGCAACGACGAGCTGCTCGACGCGTTCAAGGAGATGACGCTTCTCGAGCTCAGCGAGTTCGTGAAGCAGTTCGAGGACACCTTCGGCGTGACCGCGGCCGCTCCGGTCGCCGTCGCGGCGGGCCCGGCGGGCGGCGGCGCCGCTGCCGAGGCCGAGGAGGAGAAGGACGAGTTCGACGTCATCCTCGAGGCTGCGGGCGACAAGAAGATCCAGGTCATCAAGGAGGTGCGCACGCTCACCAGCCTCGGCCTGAAGGAGGCCAAGGACCTGGTCGAGGGCGCGCCGAAGCCCGTCCTGGAGAAGGCCAACAAGGAGACCGCGGAGAAGGCCAAGGAGTCCCTCGAGGCCGTTGGCGCCAAGGTCACCCTGAAGTAAGCGACGCATCGCACGCGGCCCACGCGGCCGCGGTCGTACGTCCGCGAAGAGGGCGGTCACCCCAATGGGGTGGCCGCCCTCTTCGCGTCCCCGGACCGGAAATTTTGTCGTCCGCGCGGCCGTAACCTCCCCAACTTCGGCTCGTTGAGGGGGGCGTGCGTATCGGTCGCCGCCACCGGGGGGTCTGCGGCGGCCGGTACGCGCCCCAGCCAGCAGTGAGGAGTTCTGGTGGGCGTCGAGATCCGTGTGGACGGGCTCACCAAGTCCTTCGGTGGGCAGCCGGTCTGGCGCGACGTCAGCCTGACGCTTCCGTCCGGTGAGATCAGCGTCCTGCTCGGGCCCTCCGGCACCGGGAAGTCGGTCTTCCTGAAGTGCCTGGTCGGGCTGCTCAAACCGGACCGGGGCCACATCCACATCGAGGGCCACGACATCGCCACCTGCCGGGAGCGGGAGCTGTACCGCGTCCGCCGGCTGTTCGGCGTCCTCTTCCAGGACGGCGCGTTGTTCGGCTCGATGAACCTCTACGACAACGTGGCGTTCCCGCTGCGCGAACACACCCGCAAGTCCGAGAACGAGATCCGTTCCATCGTGTTGTCGAAGATCGAGATGGTCGGGTTGCTCGGCGCCGAGCGCAAGCTGCCCGGCGAGATCTCCGGCGGGATGCGCAAGCGGGCCGGGCTGGCCAGGGCGCTCGTCCTGGATCCGGAGATCATCCTGTTCGACGAGCCCGACTCGGGCCTGGACCCGGTGCGGACGGCGTACCTCAACCAGCTGATCGTCGACCTCAACCAGCAGACCGGCGCGACGTTCCTCATCGTCACCCACGACATCAACACCGCCCGCACGGTGCCCGACAACATCGGGTTGCTCTACCACCGGCACCTCGCGATGTTCGGTCCGCGGGAGATGTGCCTGTGCTCGCAGGAGCCGGTCGTACGCCAGTTCCTCAACGCGCAGCGGGTGGGCCCGATCGGCATGTCGGAGGAGAAGGACGCCGACGAGCTCGCCGCCGAGGCCGCGGCCGGCGCCGAGCTGGCCGCGCTGCCGCCGATCCCGCTCCAGCTCGGGCCGTCCGACGGTGCACCGAGGCCCAGTCAGCGTCCGCCCGGCCAGTGGTGTGCCGCCAACGACGTGACCCCGCCGCCCGGGTCGTTCGAGGGGTGCGACCCGGGCGCGCCGGCGGTCACGGCGCCACCCGTACCGGCCACGTCGGATGGTGAGCCGGCGGCGCCGGCTGAGGCCGCCGCCGGGGCCGCCGGGGGAGACGGGCCATGAGCCGGCAGCTGACGGCACCGCTGCAGGCGAGCGGCCGGCTGTTCGCGTTCGGGCTGGACGTCGTACGCGGGCTGCCGCGGCGGCCGTTCCAGTGGCAGGAGTTCGTCCGCCAGGCGTGGTTCCTGGCCGGGGTCACGATCGTGCCGACGGCACTGGTGGCGATCCCGTTCGGCGCCGTCATCGCCTTGCAGGTGGGCGGCCTGATCAGGCAGTTCGGCGCCCAGTCGTTCGCGGGCGCGGCGATGGTGCTCGCGGTGGTGCGGGAGGCTGCGCCGATCGCGACCGCGCTGCTGATCGCCGGGGCGGGCGGGTCGGCGATCTGCGCCGACCTCGGCTCGCGCACGATCCGGGAGGAGATCGACGCGATGCGGGTGCTCGGCATCGACCCGCTGCACCGGCTGGTCGTACCCCGGGTGCTCGCCGCGATGTTCGTCGCCGTCTTCCTCAACGGCCTGGTGAGCGTGGTCGGCGTGATCGGCGGCTACGTGTTCAACGTCGTCCTGCAGGGCGGCACGCCGGGTTCCTACCTCGCGTCGTTCACCGCCCTGGCGCAGCTGCCGGACCTGTGGGCCGGTGAGGTCAAGGCGCTGGTGTTCGGTCTGGTCGCCGCGGTGGTCGCGTCGTACAAGGGCCTGAACGCCGGCGGCGGGCCCAAGGGTGTCGGCGACGCGGTCAACCAGACCGTGGTGATCACGTTCATGCTGTTGTTCTTCGCGAACTTCGTGATGCAGGCGGTCTACTTCCAGGTCGTCCCACCGAAGGGCGGCTGAGGTGGGAACCCCGTTGCGCGGCCTGGACACCCTGGGCGACCAGCTCGCCTTCTACCTGCGCGCGGCCGGATGGATTCCCGCGACCTGCCGCCGGTACCGCCGCGAGGTGTTGCGGTTGCTGGCCGAGGTGAGCTTCGGCACCGGGGCGCTGGCCGTCGTCGGCGGCACGGTCGGGGTGATCGCGTTCCTGGCGTTCTTCACCGGCACCGAGGTCGGCCTGCAGGGGTACGCCTCACTCGACCAGCTGGGCACCTCCGCCTACGCGGGCTTCGTCTCGGCGTACTTCAACACCCGCGAGATCGCCCCCCTGATCGCCGGCATCGCCCTGGCGGCGACGGTCGGCTGCGGCTTCACCGCCCAGCTCGGCGCGATGCGGGTCAGCGAGGAGGTCGACGCCCTGGAGGTGATGGCCGTCCCGTCGCTGCCGTTCCTCGTCAGCACCCGGATGGTCGCCGGGCTGCTCGCGGTCGTTCCGTTGTACGTCGTCGGGTTGTTCTCGTCGTACGCGGCGACCCGGCTCGTCGTCACGGCGGGCTACGGGCAGAGTGCCGGGACCTACGACCACTACTTCCGGCTCTTCCTGCCGCCGCACGACGTGCTCTGGTCGTTCGGCAAGGTGCTGATCTTCGCGGTGGTGATCATCGCGATCCACTGCTACCACGGCTACCACGCCACCGGCGGTCCGGCGGGAGTCGGCGTGGCGGTCGGCCGGGCGGTGCGTACGTCGATCGTGGTCATCAACGTCGTCGACCTGGCGCTGTCGATGGCGATCTGGGGCGCGAGCACGTCCGTACGGCTGGCGGGGTAGGCGATGGCCGGTCGGACGCGGTTGGCGCGAGTGGCCGGGCGGCTGCGTCGCTCGGAACGGCTCGGTCCGCGGGCGCTGGGGATCGTCTTCCTCGCCCTGCTGGTGGGGTTCGGCGGCCTGACGTACGCGTTCTTCACCCAGGCGTTCACCGACACCGCCGAGGTGACCCTGGAGACCGACCACGTGGGGCTGGAGCTGAACCGGCAGGCCGACGTGAAGGTCCGCGGCCTGATCGTGGGGGAGGTACGCCACGTCGCCTCCGACGGCCGGCGGGCCCGGGTCGACCTCGCGCTGGCGCCGGACAGCCTGGCCGCGATCCCCGCCAACGTGACCGCCCGGATCGTGCCGAAGACGCTGTTCGGGGAGAAGTACGTCGAACTCGTCCTGCCGCCCACGCCGGCGACGCGCAGGCTCGCGGCCGGCGACGTGATCGGGCCGGACCGGTCGAGCGTGGCGATCGAGCTCGCCGCCGTACTCGAGGACGTCTACCCGCTGCTGCGTACCCTCCGCCCGGCCCAGCTGAACGCGACGCTGGCGGCGCTCGCCACCGCGCTGGAGGGGCGCGGGGACCGGATCGGCGGCAACCTCACCCGGCTGAACGACTACCTCGGCAAGCTCGACCCGCACCTGCCGCAGCTCACCCACGACGTGTCCGCCCTCGCCGACGTCGCGGACGTCTACGCCGACGCCACCCCCGACCTGGTGCGGCTGCTGCGCAACGCCACCAAGACCGGGAACACCGTCGTGGTCAAGCAGCGGGTGCTGGAGGACTTCCTCACCGACCTCGCCGGCACCAGCGCGTCCACCCGGCGGTTCCTGGCCGACAACGAGGCCGGCCTGATCCGGGTCGGCGAGGTGAGCCGGCCCACACTGGACCTGCTGGCGACGTACTCCCCGGAGTACTCCTGCCTGCTGGAGGGCCTGGCGAACTGGGTGCCCCGCATCGACGACGCGTTCGGCGGCGGCGAGCACTATCCGGGCAGCGCGCCGTCGCTGCACATCACGCTGGAGCTCGTCGACCAGCACCGCGGGTACGGGCCGCGGGACCGGCCGGCCTACGACGACGACCGCGGGCCGGGCTGCCGTTCGCTGCCGGACCCGCCGTACTCCCAGGCCCATCCGGCGCCGGGCAGTGGCGTACGGGAGGGAGTCGAGGGGCCGGGTTCCAGCTCCGGCGCGACCGGCCCCGGCGCCGCTCCGGTGTTCGACCTGTCCAGCGGGTACGCCGGAACCGCGCGCGAACAACGGGTGGTGAACGCCCTGGTGGCACCGGTGCTGCGTACCCCGCCGGAGGACGTGCCCGACGTGACCACGCTGTTGTACGGCCCGCTGCTCCGCGGGACGCAGGTGAGTGTCGGATGAGCCGATCGTTCCCGCGCCGCGCGCGGATCCGCTCGAAGATGTCCGACCGGACGACGGCGGCCGCGGCGGCCAAGCTCGCCGTGTTCGTCACCGTGACCACGCTGGCCACCGCACTGCTGGCGGTCACCATCGCCAACGTCGGGCTCGGCGCCACCCGGGAGTACCACGCGGTGTTCACCGACGTGACCGGCGTGGAGAAGGGCGACGACGTACGCATCGCCGGCGTCCGGGTCGGCGAGGTGCGCGCGATCGACGTGCTGCCCGGGCGCGGCGGCGACGGCGCGCTGGCCCGGCTGACGTTCACCGTCGCCGCGGACCAGGTGCTCGCCCGCAGCGTCCTGGCGACCCTGCGGTTCCGCAACCTGGTCGGGCAGCGCTACGTCGCGTTGACGGAGGGAGCGGGCGGCGCCGCACCGCTGCCGGCGGGCGGCACCATCCCGGTCGCCCAGACCCGCCCTGCACTGGACCTGACCGTGCTCTTCGACGGCTTCAAGCCGCTGTTCGCCGCACTCTCGCCGCAGGACGTCAACCAGCTGGCGTACGAGATCATCCAGGTGCTGCAGGGCGAGGGCGGAACGGTGGAGAGCCTGCTCGCGCACACCGCGTCCCTCACCAGCACCCTCGCCGACCGGGACAAGGTGATCGGCGACCTGATCGACCACCTCGACACCGTGCTGGCCACCGTTGCGAAGCGCGACCAGAAGCTGTCCGACCTGGTGGTGCAGCTGCAGCGGTTCGTGTCCGGGCTGGCCGAGGACCGCAAGGCCATCGGCGACTCGCTGGGCTCGATCGTCGCGCTCAACCGGCAGACCGCGGGACTCCTGCGCGACGCCCGACCGGACCTGCGTACCGACGTCACCCAGCTCGGCCGGGTGGCGGGCACCCTGGACGACAACTCCGCCCTCGTGCAGCGCACCCTGCGGCGGATGCCCGGCAAGCTCGACCAGCTGACGAGGACCGCGACGTACGGCTCGTGGTTCAACTTCTACCTGTGCGACTTCGACGGCCGGATCGTGCTGCCGTCGGGTCAGGCGCTTCCGCGGGCTGGCCTGCACGTCACCGACGCGAGGTGTCAGCGATGAGGTGCCGGCGATGAGGTCACGGACGCCGCGCTACTACACCACCGTCGGCACGGTGGGCCTGCTCGTGCTCGCCGCGCTGGTCTACGTCGCGTTCCACGCCGCCGACCTGCCGCTGATCGGCGGTGGTACGACGTACGCCGCGCGGTTCGGGGAGGCCGGCGGGCTCCGGGCCGACGACGAGGTCCGGGTCGCGGGAGTGAAGGTCGGGCACGTCCGCGCGGTCGAACTCGCCGGGTCGCACGTGCGGGTGGAGTTCCGGATCACCGACGACCGGGTGCGGCTCGGGCGCGAGACCGGCGCGGCGATCCGGATCCGTACCCTCCTCGGCCGCAAGTACCTCTCCCTGGTGCCGTCGGGGCCGGGCAGGCTGGACCCGGCGACGGAGATCCCGCAGTCGCGCACGGTCTCGCCGTACGACGTGGTCGAGGCGTTCGGCGACCTCGCCACCACCACCGGCCGGATCGACACCGCCCAGCTCGCCACCGCGCTGGACACGCTGAGCACGACGTTCGCGGGCACGCCGGCAGAGGTCCGCGGCTCACTGGACGGCCTGTCCCGGCTGTCGCGCACCATCGCCTCGCGGGATGAGGAACTGCACCGGCTGCTCGCGCACGCCAACCAGGTGTCCCGGGTCCTCGCCGACCGGGACACCGAACTCGTCGCGCTGGTCCGCGACGGCGACCTGGTGCTGCGCGAGGTGCGCGCCCGGCGGGCGCTGATCCACCAGCTGCTGGTCACCGCGCAGGAGCTGTCGGCGCAGATCAGCGGCCTGGTGGCGGACAACCAGGCCCGGCTGGAGCCGGCGCTGAAGCGGCTGGCGTCCGTGGTCGGCATGCTCCGCGCCAACCAGGACAGCCTGGACCGGAGCATCCGGCTGCTGGCGCCGTTCCTGCGGGTGTTCACCAACACCCTGGGCACCGGGCCGTGGTTCGACACCTACATCCCCAACCTGGTGCCGCTTCCCGCCGCACCCCGGCTCCCCGGAGGCGGCCGATGATCCGCGTGCTCACCAGGCTGCGTGCCACAGTGCGGGCGGCAGTGCGGGCAACAGGGCGTACGACGGCGCGTACGGCGCGGACACCGAAGCGCGGGTGGGAGTGGACCCGGACCCGCGGCCGGGCCGTCGCCGTCGTACTCGCCCTGGCCGCCGTGGCCGGGCTCACCTACGCGGTGTGGCCGGAGTCGCCGCGCAGACACCTGGTGGCGCACTTCCCGCGTACGGTCGGCCTCTACGCCGGCTCCGACGTACGCATCCTCGGCGTTCCGGTGGGCCGGGTGGACCAGGTTCGCCCGGAGGGCACCTCGGTGCAGGTGACGATGTCGTACGACGCGAAGCAGAAGGTGCCCGCCGGCGCCCGGGCGGTGGTGATCTCGCCGTCGCTGGTCAGCGACCGGTACGTCCAGCTCACCCCGGTCTACCGTGGCGGCCCCACCCTTGCCGACGGCGCCGAGATCGCGCTCCCGCGCACCGCCGTACCCGTCGAGCTCGACCGCATCTACCGGAGCCTGGACGACCTGACGGTGGCCCTCGGCCCGAACGGTGCCAACCGGAACGGCTCGCTGTCTCGGCTGCTCACCGTCGGCGCGGACAACCTGCGCGGGCAGGGCGGGAAGGTGCACTCCACGATCGGCGACCTCGCCGACGCGACGCAGACGCTGTCCGGCGGGCGGCAGGACCTGTTCGCGACCGTACGGCAGCTGCAGAAGTTCACCGGCGCGCTGGCGGAGAGCGACACGCAGGTCCGGGCGTTCAACACCGACCTGGCCGGCGTCGCGGACCAGCTCGCGGGGGAGCGGGGCGACCTGCGGGCCGCCCTCGCCCAGCTCGCCGCCGCCCTCACCGACGTGGCGGCGTTCGTGCGGGACAACCGCGCCGAGGTGCGGGCCAACGTGCACGGGCTCACCGAGCTGTCGAAGACGCTCGTACGGCAACAGGACGCCCTGCGCGAGGTGCTGGACACCGCGCCGGTGGCCCTGTCCAACCTCGACCACACCTACAACCCGCGTACGGGCACGCTGGACACGCGCAACAACTTCGCCCAGACCGACGACCCCGGCGCCTACCTGTGCGCGCTGCTGCGCCAGTCCGGTCAGCCGAAATCGGTGTGCGACGACCTGACCAAGGTCCTCGACGACCTGCCGTTGCCGCAGGTGCCGGGCGGCCCGGCGGCAGACGGCACGGCCGGAACGGGCCCGGCGGGAACGGGCCCGGCCGGGCAGCCCGCGCCGGCCAGTGACCGCACCCTCGGCGGGATCCTCCGATGAGCGCCGCGCCCGCCGCCCCTGCCCGGCTCGGCCGGTCCGGAGGGTTCGCGACCGTACGCCGGACCGCCGTACTCCTTCTCGCCGGCGTCCTGCTCACCGGCTGCGGCTTCACCGTCTACGACCTGCCCCTTCCCGGGGGCGGGGCAGCGGGGGGAAACGCCTACGAGGTGACGGTGCGGTTCCGGGACGTGCTCGACCTGGTACCCCGCTCGGCGGTCAAGGTGGACGACGTCACGGTCGGCGAGGTGGAGAAGATCCACCTGGACGGCTACACCGCCGACGTGCGGCTCCGGCTCGCCCGGACGGTGCGGCTGCCCGACAACGCGACCGCGCGGATCCGCCAGACCAGCCTGCTCGGGGAGAAGTTCGTCTCCCTGTCGCCGCCCGCCGGCCAGGCCGGGTACGGACGGCTCGGCGACGGCGACGTGATCCCGCTCGCCCGCACCGGCCGCGACGTCGAGGTCGAGGAGGTGCTCTCGGCGCTGTCGCTGCTGCTCAACGGCGGCGGCGTGGCCCAGCTGAAGACCATCGAGGTCGAGCTGAACAAGGCGATGTCGGGCCGTGAACCGGACGTACGCCGGCTGCTGGCCAACCTGAACACCTTCCTCGGCCAACTCGACGCCCACAAGCAGGAGATCACCCGGGCGATCGAGAACCTGGACCGGCTGTCCGCGTCGCTGGCCGCGCAGAAGACGACGCTGGCCGCCGCGGTGGATCAGCTGCCGGCCGCCCTGAAGGTGCTCGCCGACCAGCGCCGGGACCTCACCCGGATGCTGGTGGAGCTGTCCCGGCTCGGCGACGTCGGCGCGCGGGTGATCGTCGCGTCCCGCGAGGACCTGCTGGCGAACCTGCGGGCGCTGGACCCGATCCTCACCGAGCTGGCCCGCGCGGGGGACAGCCTGCCGAAGTCGCTGCAACTGCTGTTCACCTATCCGTTCTCCGACGCGACGGCGAACGCGGTCGCAGGCGACTACACCAACCTCCAGCTCACCCTCGACCTCGACCTGCAGGACCTGCTGACCGGTCGTACGCCGCTGCCGGTGCCGCCGCTGCCGCCGCTGCCCCGCGTCCCGCTCCCCACGAAGGCGCCCACCGCCCTGCCGACCGTGCCGGTCCCGACGGCGCTGCCCACGGTCCCCCTGCCGACGGCGCTGCCGACCTCGCTGCCGACGTCCCTGCCGACGCTGCCGGCCCCGCACCCGAAGAGCCCGGCGCCGGGCTGCCTGCCCCCGCTGACCTGTGCGAACGGCGCCGCGTACGTCGCACCCGCCTACGACCCGAACCTCGGCCGCCTGCTGATCGGAGGTGTGCTGTGATCACCCGCACCGTCCGGATCCAGCTGGTGGTGTTCCTGGCGCTGACGCTGGTGGGCACTGCCGTAGCCGGCATCAGGTACGCCGGGCTCGGCCGGTCGCTGCTCGGCGGGACGTACGTCGTGCATGCCGACTTCGGCGACGCCGGCGGGATCTTCACCGGGGCGGAGGTCACCTACCGCGGCGTCGCCGTCGGCCGGGTCGACCGGCTGCGCCCCACCAGGTCCGGTGTCGACGTGGCGCTCACCCTCGACGCCGGCACCCGCGTACCCGCCGACACCCTCGCCGTGGTCGCCAACCGCTCGGCGATCGGCGAGCAGTACGTCGACCTGCAGCCCCGGCGGCGTGGGGAACCGTACCTGCGCGAGGGCACCCGAATAGCCCGCGCCGACACCCGCACGCCGCTGCCCACGACGACGTTGCTGCTCGACCTGGACCGGCTCGCGTCGTCGGTGCCGAAGAAGGATCTGGTCACGGTCCTGGACGAGCTCGGGACCGCGTTCGCCGGCACCGGCCCGGATCTCGGCCGGCTGGTCGACGCCGGCAACGCCCTGGTCGAGACCGCCGACGCCAACCTCGCCCAGACCGTCGACCTGATCGACCGCGGCGGAACCGTCCTCGACACCCAGCGGGACTCCGGCAGCGCGATCCGGAGCTTCGCCGGCGACCTCGCCGACCTGTCCGACACCCTGGTCGAGGCGGACCCGGACGTGCGGGAGGTGCTCGCCTCCGGCGTCCTGACCGCCGAGCAGGTGCAGGGGCTGGTGGACGAGAACGCCGGCGACGTGCCCGTACTCCTCGCCAACCTCGCGAGCACCGGGCAACTCGTCCGGGTCCGGCTGCGGGGGATCCAGCAGGCACTGATCCTCTACCCGTATGTCGTCCGCGGCGGCTACACCGTCGTCGCCCGCGACCCCGGCACGGACCACTACACCGCGCACTTCGGGCTCCAGCTCGCGACGTCGCCCGGGTCCTGCCGCAAGGGCTACCAGGGGACGAGGCGGCGAAGCCCGCAGGAGCTGGGGCCGACACCGGTGAACACCGACGCGCGGTGCACCGACCCCACGACCACCGAGCGCGGTGCCCAGAACGCTCCGGGAGCGAGCGGAGGTGGGCCGCAGGCTCCGCGGGCTCCGCAGCCGGGAGGACCGCAGTCAGGTGCCGGGCAGTCATTGGCCGGGCAGTCAGGTGCCGGGCAGTCAGGGTCCGGGCGGTCGGGGGTACGCCCGGCGGCGTACGACCCGTCGACCGGAGTGGTCCGGCTCCCAGGGGGAGAGCCGGCCCGGATCGGCTCACTCGGGGGAGAGCAACGTGCCTTCGGAAAGGAGTCGTGGAAGTGGCTGTTGATCGGACCGATGACGCGATGACGAACGTGCTGGACGAGACACCGGACGAAGCGGCCGACACCCGCCATACAGTCCACCCAGCCCACCCGGGCCACGACGGCCCGGCGGAGGGGAGCCGGACGGACGACGGCCCGGCGCGGCCGCGGTCACCCGGCCCGGCGCTCGCCGTACTGGCTGCGCTGCTCCTCGCCGGCCTGGTGGCCGCCGGCTTCCTCGGCCACCGGGTGCTCGCCGCCCGACAGGAGGACCGCTCCCGTGCGCAGGCGCTGCACACGGCCCGGCAGCTCGTGGCCGACTTCACCACCGTCGACTACCGGAAGTTCGACCGGCAGTCGGGAGAGGTGCTGAACCTCGCCGCGGGCGACTTCCACAGCCAGTACTCCCACGCGTCGAAACAGCTGCGGACCCTGGTCACCCAGAACCGCACCGTCTCGCGGGGGCAGATCCTCGAGGCCGGGATCACCAGCCTCGACCAGGACTCCGCCCGGGTGCTGGTCGTCGCCGACGCCGAGGTGACGCACGTCGGTGCCGACAGGCCCGAGCTCCGGACGTACCGCCTCCAGCTCGACCTCAGCCGGGAGAAGGCGGGCTGGCGGGTGGTCGAGCTGCAGTTCGTCGGCTGAGTGCCGAGGGGAGCGGGGGAGCGCGGGTGAGATCAGGGAACGGGGAGAGCGGGAGTACCGAACGATGAGCGTGGAAACGAACGTGACGGACCCGAACGCAGTCGACGTGAGCCCGCCCGAGCAGGCCGGGGCGCAACCCGGGGCCGAGGCAGCCGGCACCACGGCGGCCAGCGCGAAGGCGACGCGCCGCCGGCGCACCTGGCCGGTCGCCGTCCTCGCCGGCACCGTGGCCGTCGTACTCGCTGCCACCGCGGCTCTCGGCTACCGCGCGAAGGTGGCGGGCGAGGTGGAGTCCGCCCGGACCGGAGCCTCCGGCGCCGCCCGGACCGCGGCCCAGGTCGTACTCGGCTACGACTACCGCCACCTGGACGCGGACTTCGGCCGGTCCCGGGCCCTGCTGACCGGCGACTTCCGGGACAAGTACACCCAGACCGCCACGAGTCTGGTCAGGCCGACCGCGACGCAGACCCACGCGGTCGTGGTCGCGGAGGTCCGGTCGGTGTCGGTGGTGTCCGCCACCCCCGACCAGGTGGTCACGCTGCTGTACGTCAACCAGACCACGACCAGCAACCGCGCGGCCGAGCCCCGTACCGACCTCAACCGCGTCCGGATGACCATGCGCCGGGTGGGCGACCGGTGGCTGGTCAGCGGGATGAAGGGCCTGTGATCTGCCGGTTCGTCCCGGGAAAGATCACCGAACCCCACGTCACCTCCTTGACTCGGCCCCGTGCTCGGTCCATGCTTCCGGAGAGGCCGTGCGGGGGCTGGCCGCGCAAGAGGTTCGCCGATGGCGATGGAGCTTCGGCGGCAAATTCTCCGCGTAATCCGAGGTACTAGACAGCAGTGCGCCAGCGGGCTACACTGTCGCTTTGCCCTGCCTTCCGACCGTGCCTGGGTTCCCCCTGAGGTCGGTCCGGCATGTGAGAGACGAGTCCGCAAGCCTCGGAAGGACCCCTCTTGGCCGCTTCGCGTTCCACTGCGTCCACCACGTCCGCCCGCACGTCCACCTCCGATCGCGTCGCCGCGCCACATCGCGTCTCGTTCGCCAAGATCAAGGAGCCTGCCGAGGTTCCCGACCTGCTCGCGTTGCAGGTCGAGAGCTTCGACACCCTGGTCGGCAACGAGCGGTGGCAGGCCCGCTCGGAGAAGGCCCTTTCAGAGGGCCGTCACGACGTTCCCGACCGTTCCGGTCTGGAGGAGATCTTCGAGGAGATCTCTCCGATCGAGGACTTCTCGGGAACGATGTCCCTCTCGTTCCGTGATCACCGGTTCGAGCCGCCGAAGAACTCCGTCGACGAGTGCAAGGACCGCGACTTCACCTACGCGGCCCCGCTGTTCGTCACCGCGGAGTTCATGAACAACGAGACCGGCGAGATCAAGTCCCAGACGGTCTTCATGGGCGACTTCCCGCTCATGACCGACAAGGGAACGTTCGTGATCAACGGCACCGAGCGTGTCGTGGTCAGCCAGCTCGTGCGTTCGCCCGGTGTCTACTTCGAGCGCTCGCTCGACAAGACCAGCGACAAGGACGTCTTCACAGCCAAGATGATCCCCTCGCGGGGCGCCTGGCTGGAGTTCGAGGTCGACAAGCGGGACACCGTTGGTGTCCGGCTCGACCGTAAGCGCAAGCAGAACGTCACCGTCCTCCTCAAGGCGCTCGGCTGGACCGACGCGCAGATCCTGGAGGAGTTCGGCGACTACGAGTCGATGCGTCTCACGCTGGAGAAGGATCACACCTCCGGCCAGGACGACGCGCTGCTCGACATCTACCGCAAGTTGCGTCCCGGCGAGCCCCCCACGCGGGAGGCGGCGCAGGCGCTGCTGGAGAACTACTACTTCAACCCGAAGCGGTACGACCTCGCCAAGGTCGGCCGGCACAAGATCAACAAGAAGCTCGGGTTGACGCTGCCGCACGACCAGTCGGTGCTCACCATCGACGACATCGTGGCCGCGATCCGCTACCTTGTCGCGCTGCACGAGGGACGGACCGAGCTCGACGCGCCGCAGGGTCAGATCGTCGTCGAGGACGACGACATCGACCACTTCGGCAACCGCCGGGTGCGCACGGTCGGCGAGCTGATCCAGAACCAGCTCCGCACCGGCCTGGCCCGGATGGAGCGGGTGGTTCGCGAGCGGATGACGACCCAGGACGTCGAGGCGATCACGCCGCAGACCCTGATCAACATCCGTCCCGTGGTGGCGGCGCTGAAGGAGTTCTTCGGCACGTCCCAGTCCAGCCAGTTCATGGACCAGACCAACCCGGTCGCCGGGCTGACGCACAAGCGTCGCTTCTCGGCGCTGGGCCCCGGTGGTCTGTCCCGTGACCGGGCCGGCATGGAGGTCCGTGACGTCCACCACTCCCACTACGGCCGGATGTGCCCGGTGGAGACGCCGGAAGGGCCCAACATCGGCCTGATCGGTTCGCTCGCCACCTACGGCCGGGTCAACCCGTTCGGGTTCGTGGAGACGCCCTACCGCAAGGTCGCCGACGGCCGGGTCACCGACGAGGTGGAGTACCTCACCGCCGACGAGGAGGACCGCTACGTCATCGCCCAGGCCAACGCGGTGCTGAACGACGACGGAAGCTTCGCCGAGGACCGCGTGCTGGTCCGCAAGCGGCACGGTGAGGTCGACGCGATCGCCCGCGACGAGGTCCAGTACATGGACGTCTCGCCCCGGCAGATGGTGTCGGTCGCCACGGCGATGATCCCGTTCCTCGAGCACGACGACGCCAACCGCGCGCTGATGGGTTCCAACATGCAGCGCCAGGCGGTCCCGCTGATCCGTTCGGAGTCGCCGCTCGTCGGCACCGGAATGGAATACCGCGCCGCCGTCGACGCCGGTGACGTCGTGACCACCGAGAAGGCCGGTGTGGTCCGCGAGGCCTGCGCCGACTTCGTGGAGGTCGCGTGCGACGACGGTACGTACCAGACGTACCGGCTGGCGAAGTTCCGCCGGTCCAACGCGGGCACCAACATCAACCAGCGTCCGCTCGTCTCCGAGGGAGACCGGGTGGAGGTCGGTTCGGTGATCGCCGACGGACCGTGCACCGACAACGCCGAGATGGCGCTCGGTCGCAACCTTCTGGTCGCGTTCATGTCGTGGCAGGGCCACAACTACGAGGACGCGATCATCCTGTCCCAGCGGATCGTCCAGGAAGACGTCCTCACCTCGATCCACATCGATCGGCACGAGGTCGACGCCCGCGACACCAAGCTGGGGCCGGAGGAGATCACCCGGGACATCCCGAACGTCTCCGAGGAGATGCTGGCCGACCTCGACGAGCGGGGCATCATCCGGATCGGCGCCGAGGTCGTCCCCGGCGACATCATCGTCGGCAAGGTCACGCCCAAGGGCGAGACCGAGCTGACGCCGGAGGAGCGGTTGCTCCGGGCGATCTTCGGTGAGAAGGCCCGCGAGGTCCGCGACACGTCGCTGAAGGTTCCGCACGGCGAGAGCGGCACGGTCATCGGTGTCCGCGTCTTCGACCGCGAGGAAGGCGACGAGCTGCCGCCGGGCGTCAACCAGCTGGTCCGGGTCGACGTTGCCCAGAAGCGCAAGGTGCAGGATGGCGACAAGCTCGCCGGCCGGCATGGCAACAAGGGTGTGATCGCCAAGATCCTGCCCGTCGAGGACATGCCGTTCCTCGAGGACGGGACCCCCGTCGACATCATCCTGAACCCGCTCGGCGTGCCGGGCCGGATGAACGTCGGCCAGGTCCTCGAGACCCACCTCGGGTGGGTCGCGAAGGCCGGCTGGAAGGTCGACGGCGACGACGAGGAGTGGAAGACCCGGCTGTCCGGAATCGGTGCCGGCGAGGCGGATCCGGGCACCAACGTCGCGACTCCGGTCTTCGACGGTGCCCGCGAGGAGGAGATCACCGGCCTGCTCGCCTCGACGTTCCCCAACCGGGACGGCGTCCGGATGGTCGGCGCGGACGGCAAGGCGCCGTTGCTCGACGGCCGCAGCGGCGAGCCGTTCCCCGAGCCGGTGGCGGTCGGCTACATCTACATGCTGAAGCTCAACCACCTGGTCGACGACAAGATCCACTCGCGGTCGACCGGCCCCTACTCCATGATCACCCAGCAGCCGCTGGGTGGTAAGGCGCAGTTCGGTGGTCAGCGCTTCGGTGAGATGGAGGTCTGGGCCCTGGAGGCCTACGGCGCGGCGTTCGCGCTGCAGGAGCTCCTCACCATCAAGTCCGACGACGTGACAGGCCGGGTCAAGGTCTACGAAGCAGTCGTCAAGGGCGAGAACATCCCTGAACCGGGTATCCCGGAGTCGTTCAAGGTGCTCGTCAAGGAAATGCAGGCGCTCTGCCTCAACGTCGAAGTGCTCTCCAGCGACGGCATGGCCGTGGAGATGCGCGACAGCGAGGAAGACGTCTTCCGCGCCGCGGAGGAACTCGGAATCGACCTGACCCGGCAGGAGCCGAGCAGCGTCGAGGAAGTCTGAGGAAGTGTGGGTGCGGTCCGTTGATCCGGACCGCACCCGCTCACCCCGAATCTGAGTAGGCCTTCAACAACTAAGGGGTTCGAGAACACAGTGCTCGACGTCAACTTCTTCGACGAGCTTCGAATCGGCCTTGCGACGGTCGACGACATCCGGCAGTGGTCACACGGAGAGGTGAAGAAGCCGGAGACCATCAACTACCGCACGCTCAAGCCCGAGAAGGACGGCCTCTTCTGCGAGAAGATCTTCGGGCCGACCCGCGACTGGGAGTGCTACTGCGGTAAGTACAAGCGTGTCCGCTTCAAGGGCATCATCTGCGAGCGCTGCGGCGTCGAGGTCACCCGCACCAAGGTGCGCCGTGAGCGGATGGGCCACATCGAGCTGGCCGCGCCGGTCACCCACATCTGGTACTTCAAGGGCGTGCCGAGCCGCCTCGGCTACCTGCTCGACCTTGCCCCGAAGGACCTCGAGAAGGTCATCTACTTCGCGGCGTACATGATCACCCGGGTCGACGACGAGGCCCGGTCCCGCGACCTGCCCTCGCTGGAGGCGCGGATCGACGTCGAGCGCAAGCAGATCGAGCAGCGCCGCGACAACGACGTCGAGACCCGGATGAAGAAGCTGGAAGAGGACCTCGCCCAGCTCGAGGCCGAGGGCGCCAAGGCCGACGCGCGCCGCAAGGTCAAGGAGTCCGCCGAGCGTGAGATCCGGCAGACCCGCGACCGGAACCAGCGTGAGCTGGACCGGCTCGAGGAGGTCTGGACCCGGTTCAAGAACCTCAAGGTCCAAGACCTCGAGGGCGACGAGATCCTCTACCGCGAGATGCGGTCCCGGTTCGGCAAGTACTTCTCCGGCAACATGGGCGCCGCCGCGATCAAGGAACGTCTGGAGTCGTTCGACCTCCAGGCCGAGGCGGTCAACCTGCGGGAGATCATCCGCAGCGGAAAGGGACAGAAGAAGACCCGGGCGCTCAAGCGCCTCAAGGTCGTCTCGGCGTTCCTGACCACCAACAACAACCCGCTGGGCATGGTGCTCGACTGCGTCCCGGTCATCCCGCCGGACCTGCGCCCGATGGTGCAGCTCGACGGTGGCCGCTTCGCGACGAGCGACCTGAACGACCTCTACCGCCGGGTGATCAACCGGAACAACCGCCTCAAGCGGCTGCTCGACCTCGGCGCGCCCGAGATCATCGTCAACAACGAGAAGCGGATGCTGCAGGAGGCTGTCGACGCGCTGTTCGACAACGGCCGCCGCGGCCGTCCGGTCACCGGACCGGGCAACCGTCCGCTGAAGTCGCTGTCCGACATGCTCAAGGGCAAGCAGGGCCGGTTCCGCCAGAACCTCCTCGGCAAGCGCGTCGACTACTCCGGCCGTTCGGTCATCGTGGTCGGCCCGCAGCTGAAGCTGCACCAGTGCGGCCTGCCGAAGGGCATGGCGATCGAGCTCTTCAAGCCGTTCGTGATGAAGCGGCTGGTCGATCTCAACCACGCCCAGAACATCAAGAGCGCCAAGCGGATGGTCGAGCGTGCCCGCCCCGTGGTGTGGGACGTGCTCGAGGAGGTCATCGCAGAGCACCCGGTGCTGCTCAACCGGGCGCCGACGTTGCACCGGCTCGGCATCCAGGCGTTCGAGCCGCAGCTGATCGAGGGCAAGGCCATCCAGATCCACCCGCTCGTGTGTTCGGCGTTCAACGCCGACTTCGACGGTGACCAGATGGCGGTGCACCTGCCGCTGTCGGCCGAGGCGCAGGCCGAGGCCCGGATCCTGATGCTCTCGACCAACAACATCCTCAAGCCGGCCGACGGCCGGCCGGTGACGATGCCGACGCAGGACATGATCATCGGCATCTTCTTCCTCACCATGGCACGGGACAACATGCCCGGTGAGGGACGCGCGTTCGGTTCGGTGGCCGAGGCGCTGATGGCGTTCGAGCGGGGCGAGATCCAGATCCAGAGCAGGATCAAGATCCGGCTCAAGGACATCGTTCCGCCGCCCAGTGCCACCCTGCCCGAGGGCTGGGAGCCTGGTCAGCCGATCATCCTCGACACCACGCTCGGCCTGGCGCTGTTCAACGAGGTGCTGCCCGCCGACTACGCCTACGTCGACTACGAGGTCGGCAAGAAGCAGCTCGGCGTGATCGTCAACGACCTCGCGGAGCGCTACTCCAAGGTCGACGTGGCGGCGTGCCTGGACGGCCTGAAGGACGTCGGGTTCCGCTGGGCGACCCGTTCCGGCGTGACGATCTCCATCGGGGACGTCATCACGCCGGCGCGCAAGCCGGAGATCCTCGCGGGCTACGAGGAGAAGGACGCCCGGGTCCAGAAGCAGTTCGAGCGTGGCCTGATCACCGACGACGAGCGTCGCCAGGAGCTCATCGAGATCTGGACGCAGGCCACCAACGAGGTGCACCGCGAGATGGAGGAGGGGTTCGACAAGATCAACCCCATCTACATGATGGTGCACTCCGGTGCCCGCGGAAACATGATGCAGGTACGCCAGATCGCCGCGATGCGTGGCCTGGTGGCCAACCCCAAGGGTGAGATCATCCCGCGCCCGATCAAGTCCAACTACCGTGAAGGCCTGTCCGTGGTGGAGTTCTTCATCGCCACGCACGGCGCCCGCAAGGGTCTTGCCGACACGGCGCTGCGGACGGCGGACTCGGGTTACCTCACCCGGCGGCTGGTCGACGTGAGCCAGGACGTGATCGTCCGCGAGGACGACTGCGGCAGCGAGCGCGGCCTGATCAAGAAGATCGCCACCCGCCAGCCCGACGGGACCCTCCGCAAGGAGGAGAACGTCGAGACCTCGGTCTACGCGCGGGTGCTGGCCGAGGAGGCGACCGGTGCCGACGGCCAGGTCGCGGCTCCGGCCGGTACCGTCCTGGGCGACCAGGTGATCGAGCGGCTGGTCCAGGCCGGTGTCGAGCAGCTGCGGGTGCGCAGCGTCCTCACCTGCGACTCGCGGGTCGGCGCCTGTGCCGCCTGCTACGGCAGGTCGCTGGCCAGCGGCAAGCTCGTCGACATCGGCGAGGCGGTCGGCATCATCGCCGCCCAGTCGATCGGTGAGCCGGGTACCCAGCTGACCATGCGTACTTTCCACACCGGCGGTGTCGCGGGTGAGGACATCACGCACGGTCTGCCGCGTGTGGTCGAGCTGTTCGAGGCGCGCCAGCCCAAGGGGAAGGCGCCCATCTCGGAGGCCTCCGGCCGGGTCCGGATCGAGGACTCCGAGAAGAGCCGCAAGATCGTGGTCATCCCCGACGACGGCAGCGAGGAGACGGCCTACCCCGTCTCCAAGCGGTCCCGCCTGCTCGTCGAGGAAGGCACCCACGTCGAGGTGGGCCAGCAGCTCACGCACGGTACGCCCGACCCGCAGGACGTGCTCCGCGTCCTGGGTATGCGCGCCGTCCAGCAGCACCTCGTGGACGAGGTCCAGGAGGTCTACCGCTCGCAGGGTGTGGCAATCCACGACAAGCACATCGAGACGATCGTCCGGCAGATGCTGCGGCGGGTCACCGTGATCGAGTCGGGCGACTCCGACCTCCTTCCCGGCGAGCTGGCCGAGCGGATGCGGTTCGAAGAGGAGAACCGTCGCGTCGTCGCCGAAGGCGGCACGCCGGCCTCCGGTCGTCCGGTGCTCATGGGCATCACCAAGGCGTCGCTGGCGACCGACTCGTGGCTGTCGGCCGCGTCCTTCCAGGAGACCACCAAGGTCCTCACGGAGGCCGCGATCAACGGCAAGAGCGACTCGCTGCGGGGTCTGAAGGAGAACGTCATCATCGGAAAGCTCATCCCGGCTGGTACCGGCATGGACCGTTACCGCAACATCCGGGTCGAGCCGACCGAGGAGGCGAAGGCCGCGATGTACTCCATGGTGGGCTACGAGGGCTACGACGCCGACTACTCGTTCGGCGCGGGCTCCGGCGAGGCTGTCCGCCTGGAGGACTTCGACTTCGGCGGCTACACCAGCTGACGGTTCGATCCGTCCGATCCACCCGACTCGGCCCCTGCCGGCCGGGTCGGGTGGATCGGTCCGGGTACCGGCGGGGTCGGCCCGGTTGACCCGGGTTCGCCCGGACCGCAGCAGCAGAACCATCCAGCGTGACGTCGCGGGCGGCGTCCGGGCTCGGCGACGGGCCGGACGACCGCCCGCGACGCGCGTCCGGCGACGTGTCCGGCAGGCCGCCCCGACCGGTTGCAGCCGGTTCGGGCCCGGCCCGCGCTCCAGTCGGTCCGCCGGGGGAGCGAGGGCCTGTCCGCCGGGGAGCGGAGGACCGGTCTCCCGGGGGAGCAAGGGGCCGGTCGGCCCGGCGCGGCGCGTGACGCGTAACATTCCCGGGGTGTGTAGGGTGTGCGACGGGGCCGGGAACGATCCGTTTTGACCTTCCAGGGCCATGCGGGTAATGTTCGACCTCGTGCCTGGCTGTAGCTGGGCATTCATGTGTGCCCTTGACGGGTGTGCGTGAGGTCTTCAGATCCCGTCGTTCGAGGCGATCTCGGCGACTGGGCCCCGCGGCGACACACCCGACCGCGGGGGTCGCGCGGTGAGCCCAAGAGACGTCGCCGCCGCGAAGACAGTCACACCGGAGAGACAGTCCACCGAGCAGAAGAGGGAACGACGCGGTGCCCACGATCCAGCAGTTGGTCCGCAAGGGCCGCAAGGACAAGGTGTCCAAGAACAAGACGCCGGCGCTCAAGGGTTCGCCCCAGCGGCGTGGCGTGTGCATGCGCGTCTACACCACCACTCCCCGTAAGCCCAACTCCGCTCTGCGCAAGGTCGCCCGTGTGCGGCTGACCAGCCAGATCGAGGTCACGGCCTACATCCCCGGCGTCGGCCACAACCTCCAGGAGCACTCGATGGTGCTCGTGCGTGGTGGCCGGGTGGCGGACCTCCCCGGTGTCCGTTACAAGATCGTTCGCGGCTCTCTCGACACCCAGGGTGTGAAGGGTCGCAAGCAGGCCCGCAGCCTTTACGGCGCCAAGAAGGAGAAGAGCTAATGCCGCGCAAGGGTCCGGCTCCGAAGCGCCAGCCGATCGTCGACCCGGTCTACGCGTCGCCGCTGGTGAGTCAGCTGATCAGCAAGATTCTCCGGAGCGGCAAGAAGCAGCTCGCGCAGCGCATCGTCTACACCGCGCTCGAGGGCTGCCGCGAGAAGACCGGCACCGACCCGGTGATCACTCTCAAACGTGCGCTCGACAACGTGAAGCCGGCGCTCGAGGTCAAGAGCCGCCGCGTTGGTGGCGCGACCTACCAGGTGCCGATCGAGGTCCGCCCCGGCCGCTCGACGACGCTGGCCCTGCGCTGGCTGGTGAGCTATTCCCAGTCCCGGCGCGAGAAGGCCATGTCCGAGCGCCTGATGAACGAGATTCTGGACGCCTCCAACGGGCTCGGCGCGGCGGTCAAGCGTCGTGAGGACACCCACAAGATGGCGGAGTCCAACAAGGCGTTCGCGCACTACCGCTGGTAGACCAGGCGCCTGCTACGGGCAGGACGCGCCGACACCGGCCGCACCTGCTCCCATCTGCCGACTGAACTACCGAGACCCGAGAGAACCGACTGCCTGATGGCGACCAACCTTCGCACCGTTGATCTGGCCAAGGTCCGCAACATCGGAATCATGGCCCACATCGACGCGGGCAAGACCACCACCACCGAACGGATCCTGTTCTACACCGGCATCACGTACAAGATCGGTGAAGTCCACGAGGGCGCTGCCGTCATGGACTGGATGGAGCAGGAGCAGGAACGCGGCATCACGATCACGTCCGCCGCGACGACCTGTCACTGGAAAGACAACACGATCACGATCATCGACACCCCGGGACACGTCGACTTCACCGTCGAGGTGGAGCGCAACCTCCGGGTGCTGGACGGTGCGGTCGCGGTGTTCGACGGTGTTGCCGGCGTCGAGCCACAGTCTGAGACCGTGTGGCGGCAGGCGGACCGGTACAAGGTCCCGCGGATGTGCTTCGTCAACAAGCTGGACCGTGTGGGCGCGGAGTTCCACCGCTGCGTCGACATGATCGTCAACCGGCTGAACGCCGTCCCCGCCGTGCTGCAGCTCCCGCTGGGTGCGGAGGCCGACTTCATCGGGGTCATCGACCTCGTGGAGCAGCGCGCCCTCACCTGGCGCGGCGAGACGCAGAAGGGCGAGGACTACGCGATCGAGGAGATCCCGGCGTCCCACCAGGAGGCTGCAGCCACCTGGCGCGACCGCCTGATCGAGACCGTCGCCGAGGCCGACGACGAGATCATGGAGCTGTACCTCGAGGGCGAGGAGCCCTCGGTCCCGCAGCTCAAGGCGGCGATCCGCCGGGCGACCATCGCCGACAAGATCACCCCGGTGCTGTGCGGTACGGCGTTCAAGAACAAGGGCGTGCAGCCCCTGCTCGACGCCGTGATCGACTACCTCCCGTCGCCGCTCGACGTCGGCGCCGTCCAGGGGCACTCGCTCCGCGACGAGGCCGAGATCATCGAGCGCGAGCCCGACGAGGACGGCCCGCTGGCCGCGCTGGCGTTCAAGATCATGAGCGACCCGCACCTGGGCAAGCTCACCTACCTGCGCATCTACTCCGGCACGCTCACCGCCGGCACCCAGGTGCTGAACAGCACCAAGGACCGCAAGGAGCGGATCGGCAAGATCTACCGCATGCACGCCAACAAGCGTGAGGAGATCGAGAAGGCGTCGGCCGGGCAGATCGTCGCGGTGATGGGCCTGAAGCAGACCACCACCGGTGAGACGCTCTGTGGCCCGGAAGCTCCGGTCATCCTGGAATCGATGAATTTCCCGGCTCCGGTGATCTCGGTCGCGATCGAGCCGAAGACCAAGAGCGACCAGGAGAAGCTGTCAGGCGCCATCCAGCGGCTGGCCGAGGAGGACCCGACATTCCAGGTGCGCACCGACCAGGAGACCGGTCAGACGATCATCTCCGGCATGGGCGAGCTGCACCTGGACATCCTGGTCGACCGGATGAAGCGGGAGTTCCGCGTCGAGGCCAACGTCGGCAAGCCGCAGGTGGCCTACCGCGAGACGGTCCGCAACAAGGTCGAGAAGGTCGAGTACACCCACAAGAAGCAGACGGGTGGCTCGGGTCAGTTCGGCCGCGTCATCATCGACCTGGAGCCCACCGGCGGCGAAGGCGACGGCGGGTACGAGTTCGTCAACGCGGTCAGCGGTGGCCGGATCCCGCGGGAGTACATCCCCGCGGTCGACGAGGGCATCCAGGAGGCCATGGAGTTCGGCGTACTCGCCGGCTACCCCATGGTCGACATCAAGGTCACCCTGCAGGACGGCGCCTACCACGACGTCGACTCCTCCGAACTGGCCTTCAAGATCGCCGGCTCGATGGCGTTCAAGGAGGCGGCGCGGCGCGCCAAGCCCACCTTGCTCGAGCCGATCTTCAAGGTCGAGGTCACCACACCGGACGACTATCTCGGTGAAGTGATCGGTGACATCAACAGCCGTCGTGGGCACGTCCAGAAGATGGACGAGTTCAACGGCAACCGGGTCATCACGGCGCTTGTTCCGCTGTCGGAGACCTTCGGGTACGTTGGCGACCTGCGAAGCAAGACCCAGGGTCGCGCCGTGCCCCACATGGAGTTCCACTCCTACGCCGAGGTTCCCAGGACCGTGGCGGAAGAGATTGTGAAGAAGGTACGGGGCGAATAACCCGCCCACGCCATCAGTCCGTATAGTTCCGCGCCTAGTCCGAACGGCGTAGATAGCAAGAAACCAGGAGGAGCCCGAAGTGGCGAAGGCGAAGTTCGAGCGCACTAAGCCGCACGTCAACATCGGCACCATTGGGCACATCGACCACGGCAAGACGACTCTCACCGCGGCGATCACCAAGGTGCTGCACGAGAAGATGCCGGACGTCAATCCCTTCTACGCCTTCGACCAGATCGACAAGGCGCCGGAAGAGAAGCAGCGTGGCATCACGATCACGATTGCCCACGTCGAGTACCAGACGGAGAAGCGGCACTACGCTCACGTCGACTGCCCTGGTCACGCCGACTACATCAAGAACATGATCACCGGTGCGGCGCAGATGGACGGCGCGATCCTCGTGGTCGCGGCGACCGACGGCCCGATGCCGCAGACGCGTGAGCACGTGCTGCTCGCCCGTCAGGTCGGTGTTCCCTACATCGTGGTCGCCCTGAACAAGGCTGACATGGTGGAGGACGAGGAGATCCTGGAGCTCGTCGAGCTCGAGGTTCGTGAGCTCCTCTCGTCGCAGGAGTTCCCCGGCGACGACGCTCCCGTGGTGCGGGTCTCGGCGCTGAAGGCGCTCGAGGGCGACCCGGAGTGGGCCGACAAGATCATGGAGCTCATGGCGGCCGTCGACGAGTCGGTGCCCGAGCCCGAGCGTGAGATCGACCGGCCGTTCCTGATGCCGGTGGAGGACGTCTTCACCATCACCGGTCGCGGCACGGTCGTCACCGGCCGGGTGGAGCGCGGTGTCCTCAAGGTCAACGAGGAGGTCGCACTCGTCGGTATCCGTCCGGGTACCGCCCCCAAGTCGACGGTGACCGCGGTCGAGATGTTCCGCAAGATCCTCGATGAGGCGCGAGCCGGCGAGAACGTCGGCCTGCTCCTGCGCGGCATCAAGCGCGAGGACGTCGAGCGCGGCATGGTCATCACCAAGCCGGGGACCACGACTCCGCACACGGATTTCGAGGCCCAGGTCTACGTGCTCTCCAAGGAGGAGGGTGGCCGTCACAAGCCCTTCTTCAACAACTACCGCCCGCAGTTCTACTTCCGGACCACGGACGTCACTGGTGTCGTCCACCTTCCGGAAGGGACCGAGATGGTCATGCCGGGCGACAACACCGAGATGCGCGTCGAGCTGATCCAGCCCATCGCGATGGAGGAGCAGCTGCGCTTCGCCATCCGTGAGGGTGGCCGCACCGTCGGTGCGGGTCAGGTCACCAAGATCATCAAGTAGCACCACCAGTAAGCGGGGTGGACCGCTCCCCAGCGGCCCACCCCGCTTGCTGTGAGGCCCCGATTTGGTCAACAAACGGGGACTCTGGCATACTGCTGCAGTTGCCTACGGCTGGCCGCCGTGGCGTGTTCTGCTGGGAGTTCTCTCCTCGGACACAGCCGACACGGAGGTCTCGCCCCTAGAGGGTGCCTGGCACCTTGGTCGCAGCCCGACCGAGGTGACGTGGAAGTCGCAGGGCAATGTTCGCGCTCGGCAGGTCCGGGCCTTCGAGATTCCCCAAAGTGGGTCGCCTTTATGGGATTCATGCGGGCAGGGTGTGCGACACACCCGACCGCGGGGGTCGGAGGACCGGCAGTCGGCGCGGGCCGTAGGGCTCCACCCGGGAGCCTGGCGGCGCAGCATCGGGCCGCGGCCAACCGGAGCGAAGCCGGAAAGGCATCTCGGGGGCGAACGGCTCCCGGCGTACGAGAGAAGGACGCGAACCAGCCATGGCGGGACAGAAGATCCGCATCAGGCTCAAGGCCTACGACCACCAGGTCATCGACACATCGGCGCGCAAGATCGTCGACACGGTGACCAGGACTGGCGCCAAGATCGCCGGCCCGGTGCCGCTGCCCACCGAGAAGAACGTCTTCTGCGTCATCCGCTCGCCGCACAAGCACAAGGACAGTCGCGAGCACTTCGAGATGCGGACGCACAAGCGGCTCATCGACATCATCGACCCAACGCCGAAGACGGTCGACTCGCTGATGCGACTCGACCTTCCGGCCGGCGTCGACATCGAGATCAAGCTCTGAGGGACGCACCTATGAGCAGCGTGAACATTGTGAGCCAAGGCGCGGCCCGTGAGGTACGCGGCCTGTTGGGCGAGAAGATCGGCATGACGCAGGTCTGGGACGACCAGAACCGCCTCGTGCCGGTGACCGTGGTCAAGGCCGGCCCGTGTGTGGTCACCCAGGTGCGCACACCGGACCGGGACGGCTACGCGGCGGTCCAGATCGCGTACGGCGCGATCGACCCCCGCAAGGTCAACAAGCCCGAGCAGGGCCACTTCTCCAAGGCCGGTGTGACACCGCGCCGATACACGGTCGAGCTCCGTACGGCGAACGCGGCCTCCTTCGACACCGGCCAGGAGATCACGGCCGAGGTGTTCGAGGCGGGCGAGGACGTCGACGTGACGGCGACCAGCAAGGGGAAGGGTTTCGCGGGCGTCATGAAGCGGCACGGCTTCCACGGGCTGAAGGCGAGTCACGGTGTGGAGCGCAAGCACCGCTCCCCGGGCTCGATCGGCGCCTGCGCGACTCCCGGTCGCGTCTTCAAGGGCGTCCGGATGGCCGGCCGGATGGGCGGCGTCCGGGTGACCACCCAGAACGTCACCGTCCACGCGGTGGATGCCGAGAAGGGTCTGGTGCTCCTCAAGGGCGCCGTCCCCGGCGCCCGCGGTGGTCTGGTGCTCATCCGCAACGCGGCGAAGGGAGCGGCCAAGTGACGGCGACGAGCATCGATGTCGTCGACCACACCGGCGGCACGACCGGTTCGGTCGACCTGCCGGCGGAGATTTTCGACGTCCAGGTCAACGTGCCCCTGATCCACCAGGTCGTGGTGGCCCAGCAGGCGGCGGCCCGTCAGGGTACGCACGCCGCGAAGACCCGCGCGCAGGTGTCCGGTGGTGGCGCGAAGCCGTACCGCCAGAAGGGCACCGGCCGGGCCCGGCAGGGCTCGCGGCGGGCGCCGCAGTTCGCCGGCGGCGGTGTGGTCCACGGGCCGCAGCCGCGGTCGTACGACCAGCGCACGCCCAAGAAGATGAAGGTCGCCGCCCTGCGCGGTGCCCTGTCCGACCGGGCGCGTCATGGCCGTGTGCACGTGGTGAGCTCGCTGCTCGAGGGCGACGTTCCGTCCACGAAGGCGGCGGTGGCGGCGCTGGCGAAGATCGCCGGCGGGGCGCAGCTCCTGGTCGTGGTCGACCGCGAGGACGCGCTCACCTGGCACAGCCTGCGCAACGCGCCGAGCGTGCACCTGATCGTGCCGGACCAGCTCAACACCTACGACGTGCTCACGTCGGACGAGGTGGTCTTCACCAGCGAGGCGTACGCCACCTTCACCGGTGCGAACGCAGGGGACACCACGACTGACGCAGGGGAGGACTCGTGAGCAACCTGCACAAGGACCACCGCGACGTGCTTGTCGCGCCGGTGATCAGTGAGAAGAGCTACGGCCTCCTCGACCAGAACAAGTACACCTTCCTGGTGAGCCCGGGCGCCAACAAGACCCAGATCAAGATCGCGGTCGAGAAGGTGTTCGACGTGAAGGTGACCGAGGTCAACACGCTCAACCGGCAAGGCAAGCGCCGCCGTACCCGCTACGGCTGGGGTCAGCGGGCGAGCACCAAGCGAGCGATTGTCACCGTGGCCGACGGCCAGCGGATCGACATCTTCGGCGGACCGGTTTCGTAAGGCGAGGACTGACGAATGGCTATCCGTAAGTACAAGCCGACGACACCCGGTCGTCGTGGCGCGAGTGTCGCGGACTTCGCGGAGATCACGCGCACGACGCCCGAGAAGTCGCTGCTGCGCCCCCTTCCTAAGAAGGGCGGCCGCAACAACACCGGCCGGATCACGACCAGGCACCAGGGCGGCGGACACAAGCGCGCCTACCGCCTGATCGACTTCCGGCGCTACGACAAGGACGGCGTGCCGGCCAAGGTCGCGGAGATCGAGTACGACCCCAACCGCACCGCCCGGATCGCGCTGCTCCACTACGTGGACGGCGAAAAGCGCTACATCCTGGCTCCGGCCCGGCTCCAGCAGGGGCAGCGGGTCGAGAGTGGGGTGGGCGCCGACATCAAGCCCGGCAACAACCTGCCGCTGCGCAACATCCCGGTCGGCACCACGGTGCACGCGATCGAGCTGCGGCCCGGCGGGGGAGCCAAGATCGGTCGCTCCGCAGGTGCCAGCGTCCAGCTGGTGGCCCGCGAAGGTGCGATGGCGTCGCTTCGGATGCCCTCCGGTGAGATCCGGATGGTGGACGTGCGCTGCCGCGCCACCGTCGGCGAGGTCGGCAACGCCGAGCAGAGCAACATCTCGCTCGGCAAGGCCGGCCGTAACCGCTGGAAGGGCAAGCGGCCGTCGGTGCGCGGTGTCGTGATGAACCCCGTCGACCACCCGCTCGGTGGTGGCGAGGGCAAGACCTCCGGTGGCCGGCACCCGGTGTCGCCGTGGGGCAAGCCCGAGGGTCGCACCCGCCGCAACAAGCCAAGTGACCGTCTGATCGTCCGTCGCCGCAAGAGCGGCAAGCGGTAAGAGGGAGCCTGAACGATGCCACGCAGCCTCAAGAAGGGCCCCTTCGTCGACGACCACCTGATCAAGAAGGTGGACGCCCAGAACGACAAGGGGAGCAAGCAGGTCATCAAGACCTGGTCGCGCCGCTCGATGATCGTGCCGGCGATGCTGGGTCACACGATCGCCGTTCACGACGGACGTAAGCACGTGCCGGTCTTCGTGACCGAGGCGATGGTCGGGCACAAGCTCGGCGAGTTCGCCCCGACGCGGACGTTCCGCGGTCACGAGAAGGACGACCGAAGGAGCCGGCGCCGGTGACCGCCACAGTCAGGAGTGACGCCATGGAAGCGGCCGTGGAGGCCAGGGCCGTCGCGCGATTCGTCCGCATCACGCCGAGGAAGGCCCGCCGCGTCGTGGACCTCATCCGCGGCCACCGTGCCGAGGACGCGGTCAACCTGCTGCGCTTCGCGCCGCAGGCGGCCAGCGAGCCGGTGCTGAAGGTGCTGGAGAGTGCGATGGCGAACGCCGAGCACAACCTGCAGCTGAACCGCGGCACTCTGCGGGTCGTTCGGGCGTACGTCGACGAGGGCCCGACGATGAAGCGCTGGCGTGCCCGCGCTCAGGGAAGGCCCGGACCGCTGGAAAAGCGGACCTGTCACATCACCGTGGTCGTGGAGCCGACAGACGAGCAGCCGGCCGCCGGCCAGCAGAGGAACAGGAGGACCCGCTAGTGGGACAGAAGGTAAACCCGCACGGGTACCGCCTCGGGGTCACCACAGACCACAAGAGCCGGTGGTACGCCGACAAGCTGTACAAGTCCTACGTCGCCGAGGACGTGGCGATCCGGCGCCTGCTCACCAAGGGCATGGACCGGGCCGGCATCTCCAAGGTCGAGATCGAGCGCACCCGTGACCGGGTTCGCGTCGATATCTACACCGCGCGTCCGGGCATCGTGATCGGCCGGCGTGGTGTCGAGGCCGACCGCATCCGCGGCGAGCTGGAGAAGCTCACCGGCAAGCAGGTGCAGATGAACGTCCTCGAGGTGAAGAACCCCGAGGTCGACGCGCAGCTGGTCGCCCAGGGCGTCGCCGAGCAGCTGGCCAGCCGGGTCGCATTCCGGCGGGCCATGCGCAAGGCGCTGCAGAGCGCCAACAAGGCGGGCGCGCTGGGAATCAAGGTCCAGTGCTCGGGTCGCCTCGGCGGAGCCGAGATGTCGCGGTCGGAGTTCTACCGCGAGGGCCGGGTTCCGCTGCACACGCTGCGCGCCGACATCGACTACGGCTTCTACGAGGCCCGTACGACGTTCGGCCGGATCGGCGTGAAGGTCTGGATCTACAAGGGCGAGGTCCCGGTGTCCCGGGCCGAGCGCGAGCAGAAGCAGATGGAGGCCCGTAACGCGGCCCAGCGTCGTCCCGGCGGCGAGCGTCCGCCGCGTGGCGGCCGGCGTGGTGGCGCCGGTGGCGCCGGTGGCGAGCGGCGTGATCGTCGCGACAGCGGGCGGCAGCAGCAGCCCGCCGCGGCGAGCACCGAGGCGAGCGCCCCCGAGTCCGCGGGTGCGGCCTCCGGCACGACAAGTACCGGACAGGAGGGCTGACGATGCTGATCCCGCGGAAGGTCAAGCACCGCAAGCAGCACACCCCGAACCGGCGCGGCATGGCCAAGGGCGGCACGTCGGTGGCGTTCGGTGAGTACGGCATCCAGGCCCTGGAGAGCCACTTCGTCACCAACCGGCAGATCGAGGCGGCTCGTATCGCCATGACCCGGCACATCAAGCGTGGTGGCAAGGTGTGGATCAACATCTTCCCCGACCGCCCGCTGACCAAGAAGCCTGCCGAGACCCGGATGGGTTCCGGTAAGGGTTCGCCGGAGTGGTGGATCGCCAACATCAAGCCGGGCCGGGTGATGTTCGAGCTGGCTTACCCCAACGAGCAGGTCGCTCGTGAGGCACTGCAGCGGGCGATTCACAAGCTGCCCATGAAGTGCCGCATCGTGAAGCGTGAGGCAGGTGAAGGCTGATGGCCACGACATCGAAGGCCACTGAGCTGCGCAACCTCGGCGCGGACGAGTTGGCGGACAAGCTTCGCGAGGCGAAGGAAGAGTTGTTCAATCTCCGCTTCCAGGGTGCGACCGGCCAGCTGGAAAGCCATGGCCGGCTGCGTACCGTGCGGCGGGAGATCGCGCGGATCTACACGGTGATGCGGGAGCGCGAGCTCGGCATCACCTCCGCGGTCGAGTCCGATTCGACGGCGGAGGGAGCCGCATGAGCACGAACGAAGAGGTGGGATCGGTGTCCGCCGCGCAGACGGGTGCTACGACGACCGAGCAGAAGCGTGGCTTCCGCAAGACCCGTGAGGGCCTGGTCGTCAGCGACAAGATGGACAAGACCGTTGTGGTCGAGGTCGAGGACCGCGTGAAGCACGCCCTGTACGGCAAGGTCATGCGCCGGACCAACCGGCTCAAGGCCCACGACGAGGCGAACGCGTGCGGCGTCGGCGACCGGGTGCTCCTGATGGAGACCAGGCCGCTGTCGGCGACGAAGCGCTGGCGGATCGTCGAGATCCTCGAGAAGGCCAAGTAAGAGTTTCTAGCGGCATCATGCCCGCGAAGACCAGAGCCGATCGGCCACGCCGGTCGACGAAGAAGTTGGACAGCCGGCGGTGCCGGTTGGGTCGTCCGACAGGGAGACTGTGGTGATTCAGCAGGAGTCGCGACTAAAGGTCGCCGACAACACGGGAGCCAAGGAAATCTTGTGCATCCGCGTCCTCGGCGGCTCCGGTCGGCGGTACGCCGGGATCGGCGACGTCATCGTCGCCACTGTGAAGGACGCCATTCCCGGTGGCAACGTCAAGAAGGGCGAGGTCGTCAAGGCCGTCGTCGTGCGCACCGTGAAGGAGCGCCGGCGCCCGGACGGGTCCTACATCCGCTTCGACGAGAACGCCGCGGTTCTGCTGAGGAACGACGGCGAGCCCCGCGGGACCCGCATCTTCGGGCCGGTCGGGCGTGAACTTCGCGAGAAGCGCTACATGCGGATCATCTCGCTCGCTCCGGAGGTGCTCTAGACCATGGCGAATTCGCTGCACATCAAGAAGGGCGACCTCGTGCGGGTCACCGTCGGCCGCGACCGTGGGGTCGAGGGCAAGGTGATCGACGTGGACCCGGCCAAGGGCAGGGTCTTCGTCGAGGGCGCCAACCGCGTGAAGCGGCACACCAAGGTGGTCCAGGGCGGCGGTCGTCAGGGCACGACCGGCGGGATCGTGACGCAGGAGGCCTCCATTCCGGTCTCGAACGTCACCCTGCTGGTCGAGGTCGACGGCAAGAAGGTGCCGACTCGGGTGGGCTACGACCGGCGTGAGGTGGAGAAGACCCGCGCCGACGGTTCGACGTACAAGGCTTTCCGCAGCGTGCGTATCGCTCGGAAGACCGGCGAGGAGATCTGATGACCGCAGCGACCGAGGAGCGCGCACAGCCTCGCCTCAAGGTGCGCTACCGGAGCGAGATTGCCGCCGACCTGCGCAAGGAGTTCGGCTTCGCCAACCCCATGCAGGTCCCGACGGTGACCAAGGTCATCGTCAACATGGGTGTCGGTGACGCCGCGCGCGACTCCAAGCTGATCGACGGTGCGGTGCGCGACCTGACGGCGATCACCGGCCAGAAGCCGGCGGTCACCAAGGCCCGCAAGTCGATCGCGCAGTTCAAGCTGCGCGAGGGCATGCCGATCGGCACGCACGTGACGCTGCGCGGGGACCGGATGTGGGAGTTCCTGGACCGGCTGCTCTCGCTGGCCCTGCCCCGCATCCGTGACTTCCGGGGTCTGTCGCCCAGGCAGTTCGACGGCCGCGGCAACTACACGTTCGGCCTCACCGAGCAGGTGATGTTCCACGAGATCGACCCCGACCAGATCGACCGGTCGCGCGGAATGGACATCACCGTGGTGACGACCGCATCGAACGACCAGGAGGGGCGCGCTCTCCTCCGGCACCTCGGTTTCCCGTTCAAGGAGTCCTGACGTGGCTAAGACAGCCCTGATCAACAAGGCGAAGGCCAAGCCGAAGTTCGGCGTGCGCGCCTACACCCGTTGCCAGCGGTGCGGCCGGCCGCGTGCGGTCTTCCGCAAGTTCGGTCTCTGCCGGATCTGCGTGCGCGAGATGGGACACCGCGGCGAGCTGCCCGGTGTGACCAAGAGCAGCTGGTAAGCCGACCGCAGGCATCGCCTTCCCAACTAGTCACCTCAGGTCCGGAGCCCCGGAAACCGTGGTGAGAAAGTGGCCAGACCTATGAGCATGACCGACCCGATCGCAGACATGTTGACTCGTCTGCGCAACGCCAACCGGGCGTATCACGACACCACTTCGATGCCCTACAGCAAGCTCAAGGCGGGCATCGCCGAGATCCTCCAGCAGGAGGGTTACATCGCCGGCTGGCGGGTCGAGGAGCCGGAGGCCGGTGAGGTGGGCAAGACCCTCGTGCTGAAGCTGCGTTTCGGCCCCAGCCGGGAACGTTCCATCGCGGGTATCCGGCGGATCTCCAAGCCGGGCCTGCGGGTCTACGCGAAGTCGACCGGCCTGCCGAAGGTTCTCGGCGGACTCGGCATCGCGATCATTTCGACGTCGCAGGGGCTGCTGACAGACCGGCAGGCCACCCAGCGTCGCGTAGGCGGCGAAGTCGTCGCCTACGTGTGGTAACGGGAACGGGAAGGAGGAAGGACACCGCATGTCCCGCATCGGCAAGCTCCCCATCCCCGTGCCTTCGGGCGTCGACGTGGCGATCGATGGCCAGACGGTCACTGTGAAGGGGCCCAAGGGAACCCTGGCGCACACCGTCTCGGTGCCCATCACGGTCGTCCAGGACGACGGGCAGCTCGAGGTCAGGCGCCCGAACGACGAGCGCAAGAACAAGGAACTCCACGGGCTCAGCCGCACCCTGGTCTCGAACATGATCGTGGGTGTGACGCAGGGCTACGAGCGCAAGCTGGAGATCGTCGGCGTCGGCTACCGCGTCGTGCCCAAGGGCCCGACCCAGCTGGAGCTCTCGCTCGGTTACAGCCACTCGATCACGTTCGACGCCCCCGAAGGGATTTCCTTCGCGGTGGAGTCGGCCACGAAGTTCTCGGTCTCCGGGATCAACAAGCAGCAGGTCGGTGAGGTCGCCGCCAACATCCGCAAGCTGCGCAAGCCGGAGCCGTACAAGGGCAAGGGCATTCGTTACGCCGGCGAGCAGATTCGACGCAAGGTCGGAAAGGCGGGTAAGTAGGCGATGGCCGCCAGTCTCAGCAGCCACAGGACCGCCAACGCCAAGACGCGCGCGCGACTGCGCCGCCAGCTGCGGGTGCGGAAGAAGATCTTCGGCACGCCCGAGCGTCCCCGCCTGGTCGTCACCCGATCCGCTCGCCACGTGGTGGCGCAGATCGTGGATGACACCGTGGGCCGCACGCTGGCCTCGGCCTCCACTCTGGAAGCCGACCTGCGTGCCTCGGACGGCGACAAGACAGCGCGGGCCCGTCGGGTCGGCGCGCTGGTCGCCGACCGTGCCAAGGGCGCCGGCGTGTCAGCGGTGGTGTTCGACCGCGCCGGCAACCGGTATCAGGGGCGCGTCGCCGCGCTCGCGGACGGAGCCCGCGAAGCCGGGCTCGAGTTCTGACGTTCGACCAGGAGAAGAGAGGTAACCATGGCTGGACCCCAGCAGCGCCGCGGTAGCGGCACTGGTGACCGCCGGGACCGCCGGGACGAACGTCGGGGCGGTTCGGCGGCGGAGAAGACCGCGTACATCGAGCGGGTCGTCTCGATCAACCGTGTCGCCAAGGTCGTGAAGGGTGGCCGGCGCTTCAGCTTCACCGCGCTGGTCATCGTGGGCGACGGTGACGGCACCGTGGGCGTTGGCTACGGCAAGGCGAAGGAAGTGCCCTCCGCGATCGCCAAGGGCGTCGAGGAGGCCAAGAAGCACTTCTTCAAAGTCCCCCGTATCCAGGGCACCATCCCGCACCCCGTGCAGGGCGAGAAGGCGGCCGGTGTCGTCCTCCTTCGTCCGGCTTCGCCCGGTACCGGTGTGATCGCCGGCGGACCGGTGCGGGCCGTGCTGGAGTGCGCGGGCATCCACGACATTCTGTCCAAGTCCCTCGGGTCCTCCAACGCGATCAACATCGTCCACGCGACGGCGGAGGCGCTGCGGATGCTCGAGTCGCCGGAGCAGGTCGCGGCGCGCCGCGGGCTGCCGGTCGAGGACGTCGCTCCGGCCGCGTTGCTGCGGGCCCGGGCGGAGGTGAGCGCGTGATGGCGCAGCTCAAGGTCCGCCAGGTCCGATCGAAGATCGGCCGCAAGCAGAACCAGCGGGACACCCTCCGGTCGCTCGGGCTCAAGCGCCTGAACGACGTGGTGGTCAAGGAGGATCGTCCCGAGATCCGGGGCATGATCGCGACCGTTTCCCACCTGGTCGCGGTCGAGGAGGTCGACTGACGATGGCTAACCAGGCCAAGAACACCACGGCCGAGCGGGAGACGGGCGGCACGCCGCTGCGCGTCCACCACCTGCGGCCCGCGCCGGGTGCCAAGACCGCCCGTACCCGCGTGGGACGCGGTGAGGGCAGCAAGGGCAAGACCGCCGGGCGCGGCACCAAGGGCCGCAAGGCACGTGGCAGCGTTCCCGCGACGTTCGAGGGCGGCCAGATGCCGCTGCACATGCGGATGCCGAAGCTGAAGGGCTTCACGAACCCCTTCCGCACCGAGTACCAAGTGGTCAACCTGGACAAGATCAGCGCGCTCTACCCCGACGGCGGCAACGTCACCGTCGAGGCGCTGGTCGCCCATGGCGCGGTTCGGCCGGACCGCCCCGTCAAGGTGCTCGGCACCGGCGAGGCGTCGGCGGCGTTCGAGGTGACCGCCCACAGGTTCTCCCAGAGCGCCCGTGACAAGATCACCGCCGCGGGCGGAACGGTCACCGAGCTGTAGAAGTTCGTCACACACGCGACAAAGTGGGGCGCCGCTGGCGGTAAGGTTCCAAGGAACC